>NZ_CP147247.1:2926875-3248750 GCF_002140975.2 Enterococcus sp. 9E7_DIV0242 | reverse complement strand
GTTAGAGAGAAAAATAAAGGTTCTACAATATTTTGTGTTGGTGGAAAATCCTTAAGGAAAATCTACCAACACTTTTTAAGTGTTTAAGCACAAAAAAGGAACAACAAACTGATAAAATGAAATCGACAAAAACCACACATCATCAGAAAGGTTGTTCCTCTATGGATAAGAATACCAGATTATTGCTTGGACTAACAGATAAACATCTCTCCTTTGGAGAGGATTGGCTTGAATACAGACATTTAAAAGGGGTCGAGGCTCAGGTCATCAAAGCAACTCTTACGTATATACCTACTCATTGCAAAAACTGTGGGATAAAAAATCAAGGACAGATCATCAAAAATGGTTACCATCGGACACACACTCAATTACCTGTGTTTAATGGTCGTCTGACTTTATTGGAACTAAAACGTTCACGCTTTCGTTGTCATGAGTGTCACTCAACTTTTCACGCTCAGACAGAGTTAGTTGAAGAACATCATCATTTATCAAAGCAGCTCTGTCTCCAAATCATACTTGATTTAAAGAAAAATGTTTCTAGGAAAGAGATTGCACAAAAACATTTCGTTTCAGACGTGACGGTCCTTCGCTTAATGGAGGAGCTAGCTGCTTCTTATTCTCCAAATTGGCGATTTCTTCCAAAGATTTTATGTATTGATGAATTCAAATCAATGAAATCTTGTGAAGGAGCGATGAGTTTTATTTGTGTTAATGGAGAAACCAACAAGATTCTTGAAGTACTTGAAGACCGTCGACTGATACACTTAACCCGACACTTTATGCGATACACAAAAGAAGCGCGAGAAAACGTGAAGTACCTGGTCATGGACATGAATGCCAGCTATAATCAGTTGATTAAGACTGTGTTTCCAAATGCCCAACTTATCACTGACCGATTTCACATTGTCCAACAGATGAATCGAGCATCAAATCAACTGCGGATAAAGACAGTGAATGCCTTTCGGCATTCCTCACCACAAGAACAGAAGCAATACCGTCGACTCAAACGGTATTGGAAGTTACTTCTAAAAGATTCAGTTGAATTGGATAGTCAACATCGTCCCTATCATTCACTATTCAAACGTCCATTAACTCAGACAGACATTGTCGATGAATTACTCAGCTATGATTCAACCTTGCGTATTGCTTACGATACTGTTCAATTTCTCAAATATGTCTTTACTCATCGTGATGTTAAGCGTTTCTTTGAAGAACTTGATGCACTAGATCCCCGACTGCCTTTCTGGTTCAAAAAGAAATTGAGATTCTTCAAGAAGCACAAACAAGGAATTACCAATGCGTTCAGTTTTTCTTTTTCTAATGGGATTACAGAAGGCTTGAATAACAAAATCAAGGTAATCAAACGGGTTGCTTATGGCTACCGTAATTTCTATCATTTTCGTTCTCGTATTTATATCATTCAAGGGCTTATTTTTTCATAGCATTAACAGGAGAAATAAGCGAATATCTCCGCAGCTATATAGGAAAATCGGGAATTAGCAGCTGTGTATCCAAGTTCTTACAGCTGCTTTGACTCGATTTAGGAATGGAATTGGCGTTTTTTGCCAAGTCGCTTCCGGCCAGCTGCCCAGATCATTCGCGCTGTTTTCCTTCTTTCAAAAAAAGAACTTAAAACAAAATCAGAGATTTCTCTGTTTTTTGTTTCAAGTCCTTCGATTTTATTCAGTTTTTTGTCCTACCAACACAATTTGACATAGAACCAAAATAAAGGGCTAAAAATCAAAAAGAGAAGCGAACCAAAAAATTATTTTACAATTTTTTGGTTCGCTTCTTTTTGATAGGCTCTCACAATGAGTTATGTCACAGCCCCCTCTTCTTCACTTTATGATCCACTTACTTAATCCACTATTTTCCAACACGTATCAATTTCTTCAATGTAATACTTTCACACCATACGGCTGCAATTGAATCGTCTGCCCTGTTCTTTCTCCTGTGAGTAAATCAGTCCGTTCCTCTGCTACTTCAATGACTTGTACTTTCTCAGAAAAATTCATGACAAAGTAAAAGCTTTCTTCGTCAAAATCACGGGCTTGGATAGAAACATCAGGATGCCCTTTTATGATCCAAGGATTGGTCAGATCCAGCTCCTCTATCAACGTCCCATAGAAATCCTTCAAAAAATCCTGTTGGGTTCTTGCTCCTATGAAGTAGGCAGTGCCTGTTCCAACCTTGTGCTTCGTCACAGCTGACTGCTGTGCATAGAAATCCTGTGTGTAGCTTCCCAGATTTTCTGCTCCTTTAAGCTGAATAATACTGCAATAATCTTGAATTTCATAAACATTTCCTTGGTACTCCAATTGATTCCGATCCTTCGGATAAAGAGTATCCGTCTCTTTTAAGGTGATACCAAATAGCTCTTGAAGCTTCTTAGGCCAACCATTAAGATAGGTCAAATCGGTTTCATTCACATAACCAGTCACATATGTAGTAACCAAATGACCGCCTTGCGCTACATACGCAGCAAATTTATCCATCGTCGTTTCTTCTATCAAATAGAGCATAGGCGCAACGACTAAATCATATTTCGTCAGATCAAAAGCCGGCGTGATCACTTCTACTGGAATGTCTGCATTCCAGAAACTACGATAATGCTCCTGCAACGTCTGGCAATAGCGCTTGCTCTGTTGAGAAAACCCTTGAGCATCTTCCAAGGCCCAATTATTGTCCCAATCAAAGATGATCCCCACTTTTGCTTTTTTATTGCTTCCCTTCACAGCTTTGATTTTTTCAAGTGCTTGACCAACTTCCGCCACCTCTTGAAAGACTCGATTTTCTTCACTATTGTCATGATCGATCACTGCTCCGTGGAACTTTTCTGAGGAACCACGAGATTTACGCCATTGAAAATACAGATTACTATCTGAGCCATGAGCGATAAATTGCAGCGAAGACAACAGATGCATGCCTGGTCGTTTTGCTTTATTTACCGCATGCCAATTGACACCGCTCGGCGTAGATTCCATGATCAAAAAAGGCTGTTGCTTGAGGCTACGGTACTGGTCATTGATGAAACCGACCTTACTCGCAAGATCCGCTGTTGTTCCCCAATCATTGTGCCAGGCAGGATAGCAATCCCAACTTATCACATCCACATGCTGGGCAAACTTTCCATAATCGAGACTTTGGAAAGGAATCAAATCATTCGTATCAGCCATAAAATTAGTCGTGATCGGAATATCCGGTGTCAACCGACGGATGTCTTTGATTTCATGCTGGTAAAAATCGATCGTCTGATCGGTAACAAATCGTTTCCAATCAAGGGTCAACCCATGAACCATCGTTTCCCCTATGCTAGACGGGGATTCAACCTGAGACCAATCACTATACGTATGACTCCAAAACGGGCCCCACCAAGCTTTGTTCAAAGCTTCAAGTGTCTTGTATTTTTTCTTCAACCAACGACGGAAATTTTCCTGACAATACGTACAGTGACAGTCTCCTGAATATTCATTTGAAATATGCCACATCAACAATGCCGGATGATCGTCATAACGTTCTGCCAGCTTTTTATTAATGATCCCTACCTTCTCCCTATAGACAGGAGAAGAGAAGCAATGATTATGGCGCCCTCCATGAAGCTGCTTTTCTCGTCTTTCATTTGTGCGTAGCACTTCTGGGTATTTCTGAGAAAGCCAGGCGGGACGGGCCCCACTCGGTGTTGCTAGAATAACATTTCCATCCATTTTATAGATGTCGTCCATGATTTTATCTAGCCAATCAAAATGAAAAACCCCTTCTTCCGGCTCCAACGTACTCCAGGCAAAAATGCCTAATGAAAAAGTATTGGCTTTCACTTTCTCCATTAATTCGAGATCCTTTGCCAATATCTCCGGATAATCCAGCCATTGGTCCGGATTGTAATCCCCTCCATGAAGTAGGCGCGTTTCTAAATCGTATCGTCTCATATGAATTCCCTATCCTTTCGTTCCTCCAGCTGTCAGTCCTGACACAAAGTGCTTTTGCAGAGACAGGAAGACTAGCGCAATTGGAATACTGATGAGGATCGCTCCCGCCGCAAAGGTGGTATAGCTTGCCCCCATCTTATCCGTGACTAATTTATACAGCCCAATAGGCAAGGTGTAATACTCCGGATTTCTCAGCAAAACAGAAGACAAAGCAAAATCTCCTAGAGGTCCGGTAAAACCATTCATCGCTACCACAGCCAGCATCGGTCGTGATAATGGTAGAATGATCTGTAAAAATATCCGTGTATTGCTGGCACCATCGATTTTAGCGCTCTCGTCCAAGTCTCTTGGTATCGAATCAAAGTAGCCCTTTAAAAGATACGTATTCATCGGAATTTGTCCGCCGACATAGATAAGTATCAAGAGCCAGTGACTATTGATAAGACCCAGCATTTGTGCTAACACAAAGATAGCGATCAATGCGGAAAACTGTGGAATCATCTGTAGCAGTAAAAACAACGTCAGCCCATTTTTTCTTCCAGTAAAGCGGAAACGAGAAAACGCGTAAGCAGTCATTGAAACGGAAACCAAGGAAAGCAGCATCGTGAAGAAACTGATTTTTAAAGAATTGATGTACCATTGCCCATAAAGTAAGGTTCCCTCATTCGCAAATAAGCGACTATAGTGTCCTGTTGTAGGATTTTCAGGAATCAGGCTGGTACTGATCAGACTGTTCCCAGGATTGAAACTCGCACCGATCGTCCAAAGCAATGGGTAAATAATGACGACTACCATAAAAATCAGCAGCAGATAGGTCAAAGCAAGCCTTATATGACGCTGTCGTTGAATACTTGAATGATGTGCCTTCATTGTTATGCCTCCTCCTTAAACGAATTGGTTCGTCTGAACTGCCAGACAGCTATGCCAATCACGAAAATCGATAATAAAATGGTCAGAGCAGCAGCCAATGCATATTGACTATTCTGCATCGTCAATTTATAGATCCAAGAAACCAAAATATCCGTACCTCCGGCAGTCGAACCCGGTACTGCTGGACCGCCCGCATTGAAAAGATAGATAATATTAAAGTTGTTAAAATTAAACGTATACTGTGTGATGAGAATGGGTGCCATCGAATAAAGAATCAACGGCAAGGTAATCCGACGAAACTTTTGAAAGGATGAAGCTCCATCGATCGTTGCAGCCTCATACAAATCATCGGGAATCGATTGCAAGGTTCCGGTCGTCACAATGAAAATATACGGAAAGCCTAACCAGCCCTGAATCAACAGTAACGCTAATCGTGTCCAATTGGCATCGGTCAACCAAGGAATCGGTGAAATGTTTAAAAAGCTCAACAATGAATGGTTGATTGCTCCGAAGCTGTCATTGAACAGACCAGCAAACACCAAAATCGTTACGAACCCGGGAACGGCCCAAGGCAAAACAAGAATTGTTCGAAAGAGCTTTTTGAATCGGAGTTCCTTTTGGTGTACGACAACGGCCAGAAAAATACCGATCGCTACCTGAAGTGTTGATGCAACCAACGTCCAAATCACCGTCCAGCCTAAAACATCAAAGAATGTATTCCGCCAAATATCGACAGTAAATATCTTTTTAAACGTTTCTAAGCCGACCCAGTTTGCTAAATTTGCCGGTGCAGAGTGATACAGATCATAATTGGTAAATGCCAACGCAATACTGAATAAAATAGGGAATATCACTGAAAATACTAGAAGAATAAAGGCAGGACTACTTAGTAAATACGGATAGCCCTCACTCAAAAGCGCGTGATAGCTTTCCTTCAGTGAATTCACTCTTAGGCCTTGATCGATCAATTCGCCATTTTTATACGCATCACGGATGTTAAGGTAGTAAAAGAACAAGCCAAAAGCAATTACGATCAGTGCAACCAATCCTTCAGCAAGTAAAAAAATGGAATTATCTCGAGGAACTTCAGTCCCAAGTGTGAGCAGTCCCCAAATCCCCATATTGAATAAGTCTTTAAAAACAAATAGATACATTACAAAGAAAAAGAAAAACAGTCCAGCTTTCAGCTTTTGACGATTATAAAATTGCCCTCCACCCGGAATAATGGCTAGCAGAGCCGCTTTTTTAGCCTGTGAGCCATTGGTTTTCACAGCCTCCATTGATAGAACCTCCTTCTAGAGAGCGAGTCAACTTCGTTCTCGCTCCCTTCTTTCTCTAAAACCGAATTATTAATTCTTTAACATATGACGGAGTAGCATCATTCATGGATCATTCTTCGTCAATTCTGAGTGGCTGCAATTGCTGATTTGATTTGTTCGACCGCTTGAGGTAGCGCAGTTTTCGGTTCTGCTTTTCCAGTCGCAATCGTTTGTAGTGCTGAATCGATTGGCTCCCAAACGCTGTTCATCGCTGTAATCCCAGGTGTCAGCTCTGCATATTTTGATTGTGTAGCAATTGCTGTTGCACTTTCACTATCCAAAATCGCCGGATCATTTGCTAAGGCTTCAACAGCTGGAATCTCTGCTGTTTTTTCAAAACGAGTTTTTGAATTTTCTTCATTGGCAATAAAAGCCACGAATTCTTCTGCTAAATCAGTATTTTTTGAATAGCTGCTGACATTGTAGCTCTTCACTCCTATAAAGGATCCCATATGTTCGCCGTTAGCAAGCATCGGTAGTTCCTTCACGCCATAATCAATCCCAGCTTCCTCGTAAGGCGTCAAGTTCCATGGCCCGGAAATCACTGCCGCCGCTTTTCCTTCCGTAAATAGAGAATCTAATACATTGATCCCTTGTTCACCCACAATCCCCGTTGGAAATACACCGGAATCATAAAACGTTTTGATATACTCTGCCCCTTTGATGGCGCCGGAATTTGCGAGTCCAATATCTTCCGGATCGTAATTGCCATCAGCATCACTACCGAAGACGTAGCCTCCATAACCGCTCAATACACCTTGTGCATAATAGATTTGATCCCATAACGCCAGAAGACCATAGCTGTTGTCAGTCGTCACTTTTTTAGAATAAGTTAACCATTCATCGGTTGTTTCCGGAAGATCGGATTCTGATATAAGTGCTTTGTTATAATATAAAATTTGTGTTTCCACAGCTTTGGGTAAGCCATAGACTTTTCCATCAACAATTTGAGATTGCATGGCTGCTTCCGTATAGATATCCTGTATTGCTTGTTCTACATCCATTTCCTTTAATAAGCCTTCTGTCACGGCTGTTCCAATCTGGTCTCCCGGAATCGTGATCACATCCGCGCCCGTTCCTGCCGGCCCGTCCAAACGTAGATCCTCAAGCTGATCTGCATAGGCTTTTTCAACAACCTTTACCGTAACATCGTGTTCCTCTTCAAAAGCTTTTACGGCCTCTTCAATACCTACTGATTTCGACTGATCTTCCCATACAAGCAAGTCATAGTCCTTATTGTTTCCTTTAGAAGAACCTGATCCGTCAGTAGAATTGCTTGCCTGGGGACCACAAGCAGATAAACCTAATGCTAATGCGCCTAGTAATAAAAGATTTTTTCCTTTTTTCATAGTAATCTTCCACCTTCCATTTTTTGAAAACGCTATCCATACCACTATAATAAATTAATTTACTAAATAAGTAAAGTTATTTATAAAATTAATTTCCTTAAAAGGTTAATTTTATTTACCAATCACCTCAAAAAAAAACAGCTCATAGAAAAGAAAACACGCTGCAGCTTACTATTCATGCAGATTACAATTAGTAAGGACAATAAATTTCTAGAAAATATCGTTGCACATTCTAATAAAACAATTTAGTAAATATATTTACTAAATCAACTAATTAATGTATACTGATTTCGAGGTGAAATTATGGTTACTATCAAACAAGTTGCTGAAAAAGCTGGTTTTTCTCAGGCAACGGTCTCTCGCTTGCTAAAAGGAGATACCAGCTTATCTATCGCAGAAGAAACGAAAAAAACGATCATCCACACCGCACTTGCGATGGGTTATGATCGTTCGAAAATAAAAACAACTATTGAACAAATTGCCGTACTGTTTTGGTTAACTGATCAAGAAGAACTTCAAGACCTTTACTTTCGTCAGCTCCGGCTTTCCATCGAAAAATATGCAAAGATCAACAACATGGAGATTGTCATGCTGAAGCACGAGGAAGGAATCGATCCGTTGCCAAAGACTGTTTCCGGATTTATTGGTATTGGTTCTTTTACCAGCAAAGAAATCAAACAGCTGAAAAACCGATGCTCAAACGGTGTCTTTTTGGAGATCAATCCTCAGCCGGATCTCTTCGATACAGTGAAACCAGATACAGACCATATGACCCGAAAAGCAATCGATTACTTTATTCAGAAAGGACATCAGAAAATCGGATTTATTGGCGGCGCCTTTTTTGATCCAGATACCGGATCAGAAGAAAAAGACAGTAGAGAGACTGTCTTTAGAGACTATTTGCAGAAAAAAGGGTTGTTGAATGAGAAATATATTTTTTCTGGTGGCCACTTTACTGTAGACCAAGGTTATCGCTTGACTACCGAGCTGATCGAGACCTCTGACAACGACCTGCCAGATGCTTTCTTTGTCGCTTCGGATACTATTGCCGTAGGCGCCCTTCAAGCCTTCAATGAAAAGGGGATCTTGATTCCTGAACGTTTGGAATTATTGAGTATCAATGATAATGATATCGCAAAGTTCGTTTCGCCCCCTTTGACGACATTCAGGATCGATGTAGAGGAAATCGCAAAGACAGCCATCGATATGCTCGTCGATCAGCTGATTTATCCGCGAAAAACAACGAAAACAGTCCTACTGGGTTCTGAGCTGATTGTTCGGAAAAGCTTTATCCCTTTAGAAGACGATTAATTCAACCAAGCAACAAGATAAAAATAGGTAAAACGGGCAGAAAACTGCTAGGGATGCTTTTTAGATAAGCGCCCTTAACAGTTTTCTGCTCTTTATTAAATACTATTCAACGAATAACTTTTTGCTCGAATAAACGCCACTAAGTCTGCAACTGCCCGTTCTTTATTTTCTCCCATAAACAACTGATGCGTGCCGCCTTCGTAGAGACGAACGGAGGCTTGGCCACCACTTACCTGCCAAAGATAATTGGCGCTCTTATAGTTCGTCGTTTCATCCCGACGATTCTGCAAAATCAGCATATTTTTCTTGATTTCTTCTTTCAACCCAAGCTTCAATTTTTTCTTGGTCAGGAAAAATAACTGTAAAAATTGCAGGCAAGCCTTCAATGGGGTACTCGAAGATTGAAAATAGTAGTTTAATCGCTCTTTATCTTTTGAAAAGAGCCCATGACTGATATCATAAAAAATCACTGGAAAATTATAAAGATAGATGGGGGTACTGCATAAAATGATTTGATCCACAGAGGCTCGATGAGATTGCTGAATCGTCAACAAGCCACCCATTGAAAAACCGATACAGGTGATATGCCGATATTCTTGTTCCAGCTCCATGATTTTCTGCTCCACATCATTCAACCAGTCCAGATAAGTTGCCTTGGCAAAATGCTTCTTTACACCATCATGCCCTGTCAGCCGTATCCAGAAGGATTCCATATTTTGCTGCTGCAAATAGTCATGCAGGTAGAAAATTTCCTGTTCATTGCCGCCAAAACCATGAATGATCAATAAAGCTCTTTCTTTCATCTCTTCTCCTCTCAACTAGTCTCCTACTTTTCCCTAATATAGCAAGAATCACTGGTCCATACAATAACTGACAGCCTTATTCAGTCATCCTTAATCATCTCTTACAGCTTTGTTTAAGAATTCTTTTAAAATCAGAAGATAATGAACACTTATTATTTCTCATCTAACGATGCATACAAAGGAAATAGCTCTTTCAATGTATCAACCTGTCACTTGAACACTGTCAACGATGCGCTCTGCTTTAACTAACAGCTTGCCTAGTTGGAAAGTCCTGTCCCCCATTGCTTCCCTAAAAGCTCGCTGGTTCTCTTCACTTTGTAAAAAAACGGATAAAGGTAAATGATCCGCTAGCTCGTCTTCCAGCTGAGGCCAGATATAATAGTCCTCGATTGCTACCGTGTCACTCCATTTCTGCAAAGCAGACAACAGCTCATTGTAGTCTGCGATACTCCCCGTTCGCTCGTCACTCTTGTAATGCTGGAACATAAGATACACCTGAAACTGCTTCTTATTCAGCAATACCGCTAAACATGCATTTTCCGTTTGTCGATTCACACTACGGTACGCACACCAAAAATGACTGCGAAGATTCCACCCGTTCGTCCAGCTCTCGATCTTGGGTTTACTCATTTGATAGGCTTCCGGCAATAAGCCCGCAATTTCACGCTGCATAGCCTTCCACTTTTGCCAATGCTTTTTGTACTCTATTTTAATTTTTTCAATCTCTGCTTCAGTCAGCTGCTCCTTCAATTGTTTAAAGGTATAACACGCTCGATCAAATAATTGAAAATCATCTATCGTTAATCCCACACGCTCGCCTCTTTTCTGCTCTTTTATTATAAACACACCAAAGAAATGATTCAATTCATCTTTATCTTTTGTCGCTCTTTCCCGAAATAAACAGCTTGTAAGAAGAACCGCATGATGCATAAAAAAGGGAACCAGCTTATCAGGACTTTTTTCCCTGTCAGCCATTCCCTTTTAACCCGTAATAGTCATTTTTCAGACTGAGTATTCCTTCTCTCAATTAGGCAAACACATATTTTTGGATTGCCGCAGACACGCCATTGTCGTTATTGGTCTTGGTTTCAACATCCGCACACCATTTTACCTCTTGAGGTGCATTGCTCATCGCAACGCCTAATCCGGCCAGCTTCAACATTGGGATGTCATTGAAGTTATCTCCAATGCTCATCGTTTGTGCCAATGGTACATTATAATAATCCGCCACTTCTACCAAGGCTTTCTCTTTTGAGACTTGCTTCGATGTCACTTCCAGATAGTTGTCTTTGGAAAGATAAAAGGAGCTATTGAATAAATGCAGATTTTGCATATAATCATGAACTTTTTTGATTACATCTGCTTCTTCAACGAGTAAAAGCTTATGCACAGGTACATGCTTTTTCAAAAGCAACAACTGTAAATTTGCGGCTTCCGGTGTCTCTTTCGTGATAGCGGCTTCGATCGCTGTCCACTTATCCAATGTATTTACATACCAATCCGCACCGGAATATAGATTGATCGATACTTCTGGAAACTGATTGACAATTATATCCACAATCATACTCACTTCATCGTGTGCCAGTTGATGCTCGATCAAGGTTTGATACCTGCTGCTTCCTTTAACAATCAGCGCGCCATTGTAACAAGCGATGGGGTTATCGGCTAAATCCAGACTCTCTGCAATCGGGAATATCCCTTTGGGCGAACGGGCAGAGGCCAAAATAAAAGGGATTTCTTTGGCTTTTAGCTGCTGAATATTGTCTTTCAACTCTGTATCTAATGAATGGCAGTCATCTAAGATCGTTCCATCGATATCACTTATTATTAGTTTTATTTCCTGATTTTTCATATCAGCGTTTCCTTCTCTCTGTTGATTTTTCATCTCAAAAAATCACCTTCAGCTCCCTCGACAGCTGCTGTCTTTCATGTGCATCTGGTTCAGCATCAGTAATCCAATAGTCAAAATCATTGATCGATCCTATTGTATATTTGGATGCAATAGTGCCTTTTGTGTGTTCCGCCAGCAATATTTTTTTCTTCGCTTGTTTCATTACCAGCTGTTTGATATAGGCATCTTCCCGATCCTCAAAACTGACTTGACCATTTTTTAACCCCACCGCCCCAATGAAAGCCACATCAAAATTGATCGACATAAGTAACTCTGCTTCATTCAAAGAATAGTAGAATCTGTTCCGAGGATAGAATTTCCCACCTAGTAGATGAAAAGAACCCCGATCTCGCTCGCTAAACATGATGGCATTATCCAGCGAATGGGAATAGACCTCTACCTCTTCATCGACTAGCTGCGCCAGTTTAAGGATAATGGTCGATACATCAAAAAAAATCAGACTGTTTGGCTCGATAAATGCCAGTGCTTTTTGAGCAATCTCTGTCTTTTCTTTTGTAAAGGTGTTGACACGATCACTAAAGGAAGGAATCTCACTATTTCTCTCAAGCGGAATGATCCCCCCGTGGGTACGCGTAACCAGCTTTCTTTCCTCTAAAATCGAAGAATCGCGTCGGATCGTATCTCTGGAGACTTGAAAATATGCCATCATTTCTTTTGCCGACAGCTCGCCTTTTTCCTTTAACAGCTCGACAATTTTGGTTAATCGTTGCTCTTGATACATGTTGCTCCCTCCCTCATATATACTATAGCACACCTTATAAGCGTTTATAAGTATAAATAAGTAATTTTAAGCATTTTCGATATAGTCAAATCATAAATAACTTACGTCTGACTATGAGAAAAAAGTCCAAAACCAGCTAAAAACAACAGGAAATGTTTTTGCAGATTTCAGACTCATATCACTTTATTATCTAGTTATGTTCGGAACGTCTACTTAAGCAACGGAAAACTTTTTCTTTATCCGGTAGAGGGCATAGGCAATGATTACGACCAATACTACGGTCAACACAGCGCCTCCTTCAAAGCCATAAATCCCACCATTCAAACTACTATGTTGAGGCAAGCTATTCGTTTTTAATACAGAGGAGTAATTCCGCATCCCACTGACAGACACACCTAAAACAGGACCCAGAATAAAATTCCATGCACTATGGATCGCACTAACAAAGAATAGATTATCGGTTAAGTAAAAAAGCAGAGAAAATAACAAGCCTGCCAAAAAAAGATTGAGCGTTGCCAGGGTAAATCCGGCGGCGTGCAAGATGGAAAAAATCACCGAATTTGCAATGATCCTCGTCCACACATTATAGCGGGCAGACAAAGTATTCATGATTAAACCGCGGCACAAGACTTCCTCCATCATCCCTTGAAAAAAATAACCAATGACCGAACCTGCCAGATACAGCCAGCTCACCTGACTCAAATTATTCTGAACATCAATTGCGCTAAATAGAGCATTGATCACAAAAACAGATAGAATAATGCTGCTGCCGATTGCCAGCCCCAAAAAATATTTTTTTACACTCCCTGCCTTTTTAAAACCAAATGAAGGCGGTGTTCTTTTTTCAACCAAAAATGCATAGAGCAAGATCACTCCGATCACAACAACAGACAGGAAAGAAACCATTACTTCGGCTAAGCCAACATTGATTCCTTTTTGCTGAGTAGGTAAAATAACAAGAAATTGCGCGGCAAACATCACGATGATGCTAAATAATACGACAACAATTGCATTCCCACGCCTTTGTTCTTTTGTTAAGAGCATTGATTGGGTTAATTTCATAAGTGTGCGTCCTCCATTTTTTCTTAAGCTATAAAACAACTATTTCTATTTTCGCTAAAGTATGAATCTTTGTCAGTGGCACTCAGGTGTACTAAAATAAGAATGATTATTTCTCTGTCATTATATAAGGCGGACACAAAATATTGCGTTGATTTGCTCATCATTTACTCAATCCAAGGAGGAGTGGCACTATGAACTTCGGTCCAATGGTCCGGCACATCCGGCTGAAAAAAGGCTTTTCACAAAAAGAAATCTATACTGGTATCATCTCCAAATCCTATGCGATTGAATTTGAAAAGGGAAAACACAGTATCTCTACAGCGCTTCTGATTGAGGTATTGGATCGACTATCCATGGACATGGATGAATTCTTATTTATCAACAAAGGATATCTCCTGAATGAATACTCTGATTATATCTATCGTATCTCTAAATACGCAAATTCACACGACCTTGTTTCATTGAAAAAGCTGTTTGCTGAACTCTCTGAAAAAGATAATCTGATCGACAACGTCCATCGTGCAGAGGTGCGATGTCGCATTCGAATCATCGAGCACTTTAAGAAAACTGGTCATTTCGACACTACCCGCACTCTTGAAGAAGATCGACATTGCATCCAAGAGTACTTGTTACGAGTAGAAACCTGGACCCTTCATGAAGTCCAATTGTTCGGAAATACGATCGAATTTCTAGACTTTAATGCCCACTTCCCACTATTCAGAAGTGTCTCAAAATCGTTCAGTTTATACAGTGAATATGACAAAGGCCGTGAAATTTTTTGTGCGATGCTGATTAATTTGATCAATCAAGCAATAAAACACGAATTTCTTGATTATGCAGAGGTGCTGATCCAACAATTGAAACTGCTTAGTACCGACTATAAAGAGTTCTTTCATCATGCTATCGCCAAATATTTCAGCTATATCTTGCTAATCAAGCGTGGTGATGCAGTAAATGGTCGCGCAAAAGCAAAGGAGCTGCTCACGTTCTTTTATGAGTTGAACCAGGATGCATTAGCAAACGAACTGAAGGTTCTTTTGGACTGACACGAAAACAAGCTAGCCCATACTTTTCCCATCTGCTTTTTCTATATCGGTACAACATTTTTCTCCACACAAGCACTCAACTAGTTGCAAATCAGACTATCCATGAAATAATAGCGGAATGGCAAACATCAGACAATCCAGCGCAACATGGACCGCATAGCTTGTCCAGATCGAACGTTCCGATTTAAGGTACGACTGATTGAAAAACCAACGTGCGCCTCCTTGCAGAATCAACACCTGTATTACCGTAATCAACAGTGAATCATGGTAATAGGTCGCCGTATGGATCAACCCAAAAATCACACAGGAAATCAGACTTGCAACGGTTGTGCTTGTGTATTTATCAGCAAGTTCCAGGATGTAAATAGAAAACAGCTCTTCACCAATCAATGCGATCGGCAGGATCAAAAAGATCCACGGATTGTCACTCTGCGGGTTAGCCTTTGTCCCATGAATCAACAACTGAACAGCACCTCCGGCAACAACTCCATAAGCAACGGCAAGAGCCAGGTACTTTCCAAAGTTTTTCCAGAAATGGGTCGGCTTTTGAAACAGCCGAACGAAAGATGTCTTATCTAGCCCAATAATGAACGCCAATGAACCAGCAATCGCCAGCGAAAAGAAACCCAGATTAGGAATAAATCCAGATAAAGGGTCCATTGCCCAAAAGCCTATCCCCAACAAGACAAGACCAACAACTTGTTTCAGTAAATCCGTTTGTTTCAGTAGATTTTTCGTTTCCATGTAAAACAGCTCCCTCTTTCTTTTTTCCAAGCTATATTTGCTATCTCAACTCAGATTTTCTATCTATTTAACTATCCGCGCGAGGACCCCTCCATTTGAAAAACACACCAAGTATACCAACAACGAACAGCACGACTCCAGAAATCCCTAAGGTGGCAGAACATTGTTCATTGGTTTTAGGGAAAGTGTCTAGTGCTATAGCAGGAGTTATTGCTTCTGTATTTGGCGCTTTACTATCCACCGCTGTATCAGTAGCTGTATCAATGCTTGTCAACTGATCGTCCATTATTTGTGCTGATGGTTCAGCCTCCTGCGAGTCGATCCCTTGTTCTTTCGGAACGACAGATCGTTCCTCTTTACTCGATGTTTCTACAATTGGTGGTACTGGTTGCGGCTCATTCAGCATTGAATCAGTGGCCTCCGTTTCAAGCAAATCTTTGGTCGAAATAGGCGGTTGAGTCGGCTCCGTTATCGGGACCTCTTCAATCACTGTTGGAGGAAAAACTTCCGGTGTCTGCAAATCTGGTTGTGGCAGATTAGAAGTGGTTTCCAAGTTAGACACGGTCATTTCAATGGTCTGTGTGACTACAGGTGGGAACGACTCTATTTGCTCCAGTGATGGCTCCAACACTTCAGTCGGAATAGACTGTCCTACCGGTACATCCTTCTCCACGGTTTCATTATAAGTAATTGTGACTTCACCAAAATCGTTGTACCAGCGCTCTCCGTCCTTTCGAATCTCAGAACCATCTGCCATTGTTTTTGACTGACCATCTATGGAAGTACTGACCACCAGCTGGCCATTCACTGTCTCAAAATCAGTCACTGTATCCGCCCAGGCTGACTGGCTAGTTATGATCCCCATCGAAGCACCTAAAAAAACGGCACCTGCTAATCCTATGATTTTTTTCGCTTTCATTTATCCCTTGCTCCTCATTAGTTTGTACACACTCAGACATGTACAAAATTTTTCATTTATTTTTTTAAAGTACTGATACGCCTACTTTACATGCTTATGTTCAGTATCAATAAAAAGGTCTTATATGTCGTACCACAAATTTTTTTATTTTTCATATATCCGCTGATTTTATCTCTCAGAAAACAAAAACAACCACCTACGGAGGGGAAACTCCATAGCTGGTTAATTGTTGTAGGTGTTCTTTATTCTCAATTTTTAGTTATACTCCGACAAAATCGTACGGATTTCCGTATAACCATTTTGTTCAGCATAATCCATCGCAGTTCGTCCGGAGTTATCTGTGATATGCTGATTAGCACCATTCTCCATCAACACTCGGACGATTTCTTGATACAATGCCGTGCCTTCACGTAAGCCAACAGCTTCGATCAACGCTGTATAGCCATAATTATTTTGAAAATCGATATCCTCACGACCATCTGCCAATAATAGCTTAACATTCTCGATATGTCCTTTTTCAGCAGCTGGTATTAACGCATTTCCTCCGAAACGATTGTGAACAGATAGATTTGGTTCTGCATGTGCCAACATGTACGCCAGAATTTCTGTTCGACCTTGGGCACCTGCATATAGATAGGGACTGTCACTGATATTGTTTTGCTTATTGATATCTGCGCCACGATCAATCAATGCCTTTGTCATCTCCACATCGTTATTATGAACAGCGATGTTCAACGGAGTATTGTTTTCCCCGTCCACTTCATCAATCACATAATCCGGATCTTGAAGAATTTCTTTGATTTGGTCGGTATTCCGTTGCTCTGCAGCAGCCAATAGTGTGCCTTGTTCAAAGTTTTTCACTGGTTGCGTCACTTCCTTCTCCTCTGATGTTTGGGTGGTTGAACTTGGTTCTGTCGTGGTAGTTGTCGTGCTGAACGAGTCAGAGGTCCTTGTTGTAGAGACTTGACTAGCATCAGGCTTTACTTTCTGACTCTGGCAAGCACCGAGCAACAATATCGTACCCACACTAAAAATACTGAATAGTCCTAATAGTCCTTTGCGTGACTTCATCTAGCCTCTCTCCTTTCAATAAATCGGTCGTCATTTCTTTCTCTTAATCTAGTAAATATTCTGCTACTTGTCCATAAATATGATTGGGGCACATACCAAAATAAACCGACAGGCTAGCATGTGCTCCTTTGCACAGCAGCTTGTCGATTCATCTGGCTGACTCTTTACTTGATAGTGAATCTATCCATGATGTTCTTCAATAATTGTAACAATCAACGATAATACACTTCATCCAAAAACAGCCCTTGTGCCGGCACTGTTTCTCCCGCCTCTTGTCTGACCTTGTTTTCAAGTACCTCATCGATCACGTCTAGCTTCGATGCACCGGACCCGATTTCCAAAAGTGTGCCCATGATGATTCGAACCATCTTATGCAGAAAGCCATCGCCGACAAATGTAAAATGAAGCAGATTGCCCTCTCTTTCGATCGAAAGCTTTTCAATCGTACGAATCGTTGATTTCTTTGTCTTTTTCAGTGCAGAAAACCCAATAAAATCATGCTTTCCAAGTAATTTCTCACAGGCCTGATTCATCACATCAAAATCAAGCTCTTGTGGGTAGTGAAAGCTGTAATTGCGTTCAAAAGCCGATGGAATTACATCATTCCAAACATAATAGCTGTACGCTTTTCCAGTCGCATTATATCGGGCATGGAATCGTTCTGGTACCTCTTCGATATCTTTGATGACAATATCTCGCGGCAGCTGATGATTGAGTGTGCTGATCATCTCTGCTATATCAAGTTCCGCATTCGTCTTGAAATTGGCAATCTGCCCTCGTGCGTGTGTGCCGGCGTCGGTTCTCCCCGACCCGATGATCTCAATTTTTTCCCCTGTCATCTGTGTTAGAAGGTTCTCTATTTTTCCTTGAATCGTCTTATCTGAGTTGCCAAGCCTTTGCCATCCAAGGTATCTTCCACCATCATATTCGATTGTTAATTTAATATTTCGCATCTTCGTCTATTTTCTCCTTCTACTTGTTCACTCTGAACTCGAATGTTTGCCCACTATCCTTTTCCCGATACACAATGCTTCTAGCATTTTATCGATATCTCGTTATAAGATAGCCCTATTCTATATACCATTCATTTCAGTCTAAACTCATTTTATCATGAATGGATAGAAACCGCAGACTATTCAATAAGTTTCTCCCCCTTATACAAAGCTCGACAATTATCTTTTGAAAAAAACGCTTGCAATTATAAAAAAAGATGTTATTATGAATGTGTAATCGGTTACACACAGGAGGTTCTTATGGCTACAATTCGTGATGTTGCAAAATTAGCAGGTGTTTCTGTTGCTACGGTATCCAGAGCAATGAATGAAAGTGGATATGTCAGTAAAGACGCACGAGAAAAAATTGAACAAGCAATTGCCGAGCTGGATTTCTCACCAAATGAAGTCGCTCGTTCTCTTTATCAAAAAAAATCAAAATTGGTTGGATTGCTTTTACCCGATATATCCAACCCCTTCTTCCCTTTGATTGCAAAGGGTGTTGAGGACAATATGAATCAAAAGGGCTATCAGGTGATTTTGGGCAATGTACAGGAGGATGCCGTAAAAGGGACAGATTATTTGCGTGTGTTCAGTCAAAACAATGTCTCCGGTGTTTTATCTGCTGTTGCCAGTGATTCAAAAGGCCTCTTCAATAAACCACTTGTCGTATTGGACCGAGTAGACAGCGAAGCCGAATATGCTGTTTTTTCAGATGATCTATTGGGTGGGGAGCTGGCAGCTGAAGCCATCATCAAAGGAAAACCGACAAACATCGTTGTTGTTGCGGGACCAGAGAATGTCACGCGTTCGCGTGATCGTTTACTAAGTGTCGAGTACACCTTAAAAAAAGCGAATTATACCTATGATATTTTACAAGCCAGTTCTTTTCAATTTCAATCGGCAGAAGAAACCGCGGAGGAATTGTTTATAAAATTTCCTGAGGTTGATAGTGTCATTGCGCCCAGCGATACCCATGCAATCGCCATTTTACAGGCAGCGAATCGCAGAGGGCTAAAGATACCAGAGGAATTTCAAATCGTCGGCTACGATGATATCCCTATCAGTAATCTGGTTTTCCCAAGACTATCAACCATTCATCAACCGGCTTATCAAATTGGCTGGGATGGTGCTGAACTCCTATTCAATCTAATGAATGAGCAACCAGTGTCAAAAAATAAAATCAAGCTTCCTGTTTTTCTTCAGGAAAGAGATACCTTAAGAAAGTAGGCGAACGTATGAAAAAAATTGCTGTGATCGGCAGTCTATCTGTGGATTTTGTTGTAGAGACAGATCAAAAGCCGGCAGACGGTGAAACTGTATTTGGCAATAGCTTCCAAACCTCGTTTGGGGGGAAAGGGGCCAATCAAGCAGTTGCGGCAAAACGTTTAGGCGCAGCTGTTCAGATGTTCGGCTGTGTCGGCAACGATACATTTGGACAAGAAATCATCGCCAATCTTGCAGAGGAAGGGATTGATGTAACGCATGTGGAACGGGTTACACATTGTGCTTCTGGTTCTGCACATATCACACTTTTCCAAGGTGACAACAGCATTATTGTTGTGCCAAGTGCGAATAACTGTTTCACACCGGATCAATTAAACACACCTCTCTATACCCAGCTACTTGAGAGTGATTTGGTTATGCTGCAGCATGAAATTCCACAGGAGACAAATGAGGCAATCATTACCTTCTGTTTTGAGCATGGCATCCCAACGATCCTAAACCCTGCCCCGGCACGATCACTGAGTAAAGACGTGATCGATAAGGTCTCTTACTTAACGCCGAATGAACACGAATTTAAAGTACTATTTCCGGATAAGGAACTATCTGATGTACTTGCCGAGTACCCAAATAAACTGATTATCACAATGGGTGCAACAGGCGCTTTAGTCAACAACGGACAAAAGGAGGTATTAGTTCCAGCCTTCAAGACAACACCGGTTGATACGACTGGTGCCGGGGATACATTCAATGGTGCTTTAGCCGCCGGAATACTCAATGGACTTTCCCTGGAAGCTAGTATCACTTATGCAAATCTGGCCGCTTCTATGTCGGTAAAAAAATTGGGTGCTCAAGGTGGTATGCCTAAACTAGAGCAAATGAAAGCGAGTGAATTTTTTGAAAAAGCGTGGCATGTTGAATAGTGAAATTGCAAAAGTTTTAGATGATCTAGGTCACACAGACTACATCGTTATCGGCGATCTGGGGTTACCTATTCCAAAAGATGTAAAAAAAATTGATGTTGCCTTGGAAATTGGCAAGCCGGCATTCATTGACATCCTACAGCTGCTTATCGAAGAAATGGCGGTAGAGAAAGTCACTTTAGCTACTGAAATCAAAGAACAAAACCCACAGCAATTAGCAGCAATTGAGAACGCCTTGACGGATAAACCTGAAATAGAATTTATTCCTCATGAGCGTTTCAAGACTCAGACACAAGCTGCTAAAGCAGTGATCCGAACTGGAGAGGCAACCCCCTTTTCCAATATCATTTTACAATCAGGGGTAATTTTTTAAACAGGAGGTGCTCAAATGAATATTGAAATGACGAATATTTCAAAGGCCTTTGGCTTCAACGAAGTCTTAAAAGGTGTTGACCTTGTCATTGAGGGCGGAAAAATCCATGCATTGATGGGTGAAAACGGCGCCGGAAAATCGACTCTAATGAATATCCTGACAGGTCTTCATAAAAGAGATAGCGGGACCATCTTGATCGACGGGAAAGAGCATTACTTTGCTAACCCAAAGGAAGCAGAAGAATTCGGGATCAGCTTTATTCATCAGGAATTAAATACGTGGCCGGAAATGAGTGTGTTAGACAATCTTTTTCTGGGGAAAGAGCAGACAACAAAATTAGGTCTGATCGACACAAAGAAAATGTCTTCTTTAGCAGAAGAAGCCTTTGCACAGTTAGGCATCCATTTAGATCTGAACAAAGATATGTCTCAGCTTTCTGTAGGTCAGCAGCAAATGATCGAAATCACCAAAGCGCTTATGACCGATGCAAAAGTACTGATTATGGATGAACCAACAGCCGCATTATCCGAAAAAGAAATCGTCAGTCTATTTGCTATCATTGAACGACTCAAATCAGCAGGTGTTGGGATCGTCTACATCTCTCATCGAATGGAGGAAATCTTCCAGATAAGTGATGAAATCACTGTTATGCGTGATGGTTTATCTATCGATACTGTCCCCACTAATGAAACCAATGTGGATGATGTTGTTCGAAAAATGGTGGGACGAGAAATCAATGATTATTATCCTGAAAAAACAGCCTTGTTAGGTGAAACGATCTTTTCTGTAGAAAACCTCACGGCTGCAAACGGTATGTTTGAGAACATCAGCTTTTCTGTAAAGGCTGGAGAAATCGTTGGCTTTTCCGGTTTGATGGGCGCAGGACGAACAGAGATCATGCGCAGCATTTTTGGTATTGATCCAATTGTAAGCGGAATCATTAAGATTGCCGATCAGGAAAAACCGATCGTCTCGCCATCTCGTTCGATCGCTAATGGTATTGGCTTTTTGACAGAGGATCGAAAAGAGGAAGGCTTGATCCTTGATTTTTCAATCGAAGATAATATCAGCTTGCCAACCATTGAAGAATTTGTGGTACGAGGATTCATCGATAAAAAAACCGAAGACGACTTCAGTGAGCTGTTGATCAAGCGATTGTTGATTAAATCTCAAAGTGCACAGGATATCGTCGGCGATCTGTCTGGCGGAAATCAACAAAAAGTCGTTCTAGCCAAATGGATCGGAATTGGTCCTAAAGTATTGATTCTTGATGAGCCTACCAGAGGTGTCGATGTGGGTGCTAAAAGAGAAATTTATCAACTGATGAATGAGCTGGCTGATCGAGGAGTAGCCATCATCATGGTCTCCAGCGACTTACCTGAGGTTTTAGGCGTGAGTGACCGGATCCTCGTGATTCATGAAGGAAAAATCACCGGTGAACTGACCAGAGCAGAAGCGACGCAAGAAAAAATCATGACATTCGCAACAGGGGGAACCGTAAATGGAAACTAAAAAAATGAATAGCCAACCATCAAAGAAAATTACGGAGCATATCAGTAAATTAGGTCCGTTATTAGCTCTTATCGTATTGATTATTGTTGTTACTGCTATGAACCCAAGCTTTGTTTCACCTAGCAATTTGCTGAACTTACTACGACAAGTAGCAGCAAATGGTTTTATCGCATTTGGTATGACATTCGTCATTTTAACTGGTGGGATCGATTTGTCTGTCGGTTCGACATTGGCACTATCAAGTGCGTTGACCGCCGGATTGATCAGCAATGGCATGCATGTTGGTCTCGCTGTATTGGTTGGATTAGTCAGTGGCGGTTTTCTAGGCGCATTAAATGGGCTATTGATCTCTAAAGGAAAGATGGCCCCTTTCATTGCTACGTTAGCAACCATGACCATCTATCGAGGAACGACCTTGGTTTATACAAATGGGAACCCGATCACCGGTATCGGAGACAGCTTTTTCTTCAGCTTCATCGGTAGAGGCTATCTTTTCGGAATTCCATTCCCAGTCATTTTGATGTTTCTCGTCTTTATCCTGCTCTTTCTATTGCTTCACAAGACCTCCTTTGGTCGTAAAACCTATGCCATTGGCGGAAATGAAAAAGCAGCCTATATCGCCGGCGTCAAAATCGATAAGATCAAGATTTTGATTTATACGATTTCCGGATTGATGGCCTCTATCAGTGGCATGATCATCACTTCCCGTTTAAATTCTGCTCAACCTACTGCCGGACAATCCTATGAAATGGATGCGATTGCCTCTGTCGTCTTAGGAGGAACTAGTCTTTCCGGTGGACGTGGACGCATTTTCGGAACTTTGATCGGTGCGTTGATTATCGGAACCTTGAACAATGGCCTGAACCTTTTAGGTGTCTCTAGTTTCTACCAGCAAATCGTTAAAGGAATCGTGATTGTTATCGCTGTTCTTTTAGACCGCAAACGAAAATAACAACAGAATGGGCCTATGTGTCTTGACTAATTGTCCCTTAGTTCATTCCAGATACTTAGCACATAGAAGAAAATACACGAGGCACTACACAATTGAGTTTTAAGGGGCGAGACAGTCAACTGTCATCATCCCATAAAAAATAAGCATTTATTTAGGAGGATATTCAAATGAAAAAACTACTTTTGACGGCAGCAGCAGGGTTACTATTTTTAAGTGGGTGCGGCTCAGCAACATTAGATGGAAACTCTTCAAGCAGCAGCGACAAGGTGGCAGAAAAGAAACCTAGCGAGCTGGTTATCGGGGTATCTGTCTCTACACTAAACAATCCGTTTTTCGTTTCTTTAGCTGATGGGATAAACACTCTCGCAGACGACAACAGCTCCACAGTAAAAGTTTTGGATGCACAGGATGACACAGCAAAACAAAGCAACGATGTAGATGATCTGATTCAGCAAGGTGTCGATGTCCTTCTGATCAATCCTGTAGATTCCTCAGCAATCGTTCCATCGGTCGAAGCAGCAAACGCGGCGAATATTCCTGTTATTGCAATCGATAGAAGCAGCGATGGTGGTACACTATTAACAACTGTTGCATCAAACAATGAAGAAGGCGGAAAAATGGCCGGTGAATTCATCGTTGAAAAACTGGGCGAAAAAGCAAAGGTTGTCGAGCTTGAAGGCGTTCCCGGCGCTTCCGCAACAAGAGAACGAGGCAAAGGTTTTGATGACTTTGCTGCAGACAAACTAAATGTATTAGACAAACAATCCGCTAATTTTGACCGTGCAGAAGGTCTAACAGTTATGGAAAACATGCTGCAAGCACATAGCGATGTTCAAGGTGTTTTTGCTCAAAATGATGAGATGGCATTAGGCGCTGCTGAAGCTGCTCAAAGCAAAGGAAAAGAGTTTATCATCGTCGGCTTTGATGGAACAGAAGATGGATTGAAAGCCATCAAAGAAGGGCGTATGACAGCAACTATTGCGCAGCAGCCGGAAGAAATGGGACGTTTGGCACTACAAGCTGCCTATGACCATTTTGCCGGAAAAAAAGTAGATGAAAAAATCGACTCTCCGTTAGAGCTAATAAAATAGTCAATCCCCCCTAAAATAAACTATTTTCTTAGATACCTCTTAAAAATTGTCTCAGTAGGCAATTTTTAAGAGGATTTTTTATTCGCCAATCATTTTAAGCTTATCCTATGTCCCACAACTGTGCTTTTCTCATGCTATTTGATTTCGTTCCAAGCGCCCAATCAATCCAATAACTTTGCATAAACAGTCATTCACGCTATAGTATATAGTTGGGGCTATAGGTATAAATGAAAAAAAGTACCTTTTTCGTATTTGTTAACTAGAAGTTACATGCTACAATAAAGAGTCGGATTTGTTTAAGAAAATAATAGGGTTGGCGGATTCATACTCCCCACCCTTTTAAATGGAAGAAATGAAAAGGAGATCATTAGTACATGACCTATGCATTAGAAATAACTAACTTGAAAAAAGTCTATGCCACAGGCGTTGAGGCGTTACGTGGCATAGACCTAGCAGTAGAAGAAGGAGACTTCTATGCACTTTTGGGACCAAATGGTGCCGGAAAGTCAACCACTATCGGAATTATTACCTCGCTTGTCAACAAGACCTCGGGAAATGTGAAGGTTTTTGGCTATGATTTAGACACTGATTTGGTACTGGCTAAACAACAAATCGGACTTGTGCCTCAGGAATTTAACTTCAATCCATTTGAGACAGTTCAACAGATAGTTGTTAACCAAGCTGGCTATTATGGCGTTTCAAGAAAAGAAGCCTTGAAGCGCAGTGAAAAATACTTGAAACAATCGGATTTATGGGAAAAACGTAATGTTCGTGCCCGCATGTTGTCTGGCGGAATGAAGCGCCGATTGATGATTGCTCGCGCCTTGATGCATGAGCCTCGTTTGTTGATTCTGGATGAACCAACAGCGGGTGTAGATATCGAATTAAGACGTGAGATGTGGGATTTTCTAAGAGAACTGAATGAGAACGGCACAACAATCATTTTAACTACGCATTATTTAGAAGAAGCAGAAATGCTTTGCCGTAATATTGGGATCATCCAATCCGGTGAACTGATTGAAAATACCAGTATGAAAACACTTCTTGGAAAGCTGCAGTTTGAAACCTTTATTTTTGATTTAGCACCTTTCGATAAACAGCCGGAAATCACTGGATATAAGAGTATCTTTGAGGATGACCGTACCCTGGCTGTAGAGGTCGAACGAAATCAAGGATTAAACGACCTGTTCGAGCAGTTGACACAACAGGGCATAACAGTTCTTTCAATGCGGAATAAATCCAATCGACTGGAAGAGCTGTTCCTAAAAATCACGGAAGAAAATCGTCACGAAAGTACCTCTGTCTAATCAAAGAACGAGGATTAACTAGTATAAATAAGGAGTTTAAACATGTTTAATTTATATTTTACGGCCTTAAAAAGCCTTGCAGTAAAGGAAACAAACCGTTATATGCGGATTTGGATACAAACCTTGGTTCCGCCAGTGATAACGACTTCACTGTATTTCGTTATCTTCGGCAACCTGATTGGTGGACGAATCGGTGAAATGGGCGGCTTCTCCTATATGGAATTTATCGTACCCGGACTTATCATGATGTCCGTCATTACAAGCTCGTATTCCAATGTCGCTTCTTCCTTTTTCTCTCAAAAGTTTCAAAAAAATATCGAGGAATTACTGATTGCACCAGTACCGACCCATGTCATCATCTGGGGCTTTGTCATTGGCGGTCTCGGCAGAAGTGTATTGGTCGGCGCGCTTGTGACACTGATTTCACTATTCTTTGTCCCGCTCCATGTGTATTCATGGTTCATCGTCATTGTGACCTTGCTGATGACTGCGATTCTCTTTTCATTAGCCGGCTTACTCAATGGGATTTTTGCCCAATCCTTTGATGATGTGTCGATCGTACCAACATTTGTCTTACAGCCACTGACTTATCTAGGCGGTGTCTTCTATGCGATTTCCATGCTGCCGCCAATTTGGCAAGCTATTTCCAAAGTCAATCCAATCGTCTATATGATCTCCGGCTTCCGTTATGGCTTCCTTGGAACGATGGACGTCCCAATCGTCTTTTCCTTGACGATCCTTGTCCTTTTTATCACTGTATTATATATTGTTTGCTGGTACCTGATTCAAAAAGGTCGCGGCTTGAGAAGCTAACCTAAAAGGAGTCCTAGGATGGAAAAATATAAGATTGGGGAAGTAGTAGTATTTGGTGGGCGCAGTTGGCGTGTACTGTCTGTGAAAAAAGAGGCAGTCTTGATACTAACTGAAGCTATTATTTCTCAACACGAATACCACGACACTGCTGAGGAAATCACTTGGGCAAATTGCGCACTAAGAAGCTATCTTAATGACACATTTTATAACCAATTTACTGAGTCCGAAAAAGCGCAAATTCTTCCCGTGCTCAATAAAAATCTAGATAATGAATGGTATGGAACAACTGGTGGGGAAGATACCCTGGATACTATTTTTTTATTATCCATTGAAGAGGTTGCGTGCCAATACTTTGGTGATAGCAGTGACTTACTCTACAATCCTGGGAAAAATCAGCGGTACTGGTTGCAACGAAAAGACGAGAACAACAGTCAGCGAGAAGCTTATTTAGATGGTTACCGTTGGTGGTGGTGGCTTCGTTCTCCCGGACGGGCAAATAGAAGAGCCGTCTACATTCACGGCGATGGCAATATAGGTATTCAGGGAAATGGGACGTTCAACTATAATAGTAACACGCGGCATCGCCTAACCAATGACAATCGAGGCGGCGTACGTCCCGCCTTATGGCTAAAAATGGAAAATTAAAGATACAACAAAACGAGATCACAACCTCCCTTTCAGAACTAAGCTATGTTCTAAGGTTTGTTGTGATCATTTATTTTCTTTTTCTATTTCTATCTAGCTGATTCATAATTACTAAGTTATTTTCCAATGACCAGCCTTCTCGTATACACAGCTTGACCAGAATGCATAACTGCATCATCGATTGCTGAGACAATCCGAACCTCACGAGTCACAGGTGGTGTCCAATTGGTATCAACGATATCCTCCAGACGTTCTTCTTCAAGTGACTTTAGATAGTCTACTGTAAAATCCACACTGGTCTTCAGATAATTCAAAAGTAGCTGTCTATCTGTTACCTTGACTTTCTCGGCTTCCTCTGGTGTATGCTTCCAATCCTCTGTATCATCTGGTAAATCCAACGAAAACTTCTCTGTCCACCCCGCACTTATCCACAGCGGCTCGCTATTATTAAGCCCAGATATCTGATAATCAAGCTCACGTGCGGTATGCCAAGTCAACCATGTAACCGATTTGATCAAGGGCTCCGGCATGGTATTTGCCTCAGCCATCGTCATCTGCTCCAACGTGTCCTCAAAGCGTTCTTGTGCCCGTTTCAACGTATCGATAGATAATTGTGTAATCTTCATGCTATTCCTCCTCTACTTCTGCTAGAACAAACGATTTCGCCATTCTGCTCTATATAAAATACTTTACTACGTTACTTATGTAGGTTCAATTATTCGAAATGATTTTATCAATAAAACCAGAGCCTAAAGGTTAACCTCTTTGTTTAACCCTTAGGCTCTATTTTAAAGGTTTTGCTTTTGAATCCTAGCCAAAATTAAGCGCTTACAGCTTTCGTTATAATGCTTCCAGACTTGCCAACTGAAAATCGAGCATGTAATAACGGTAATCGTTTTTAGAATATTTCGACTTTTTATCCTCCAATTGTTCCACCAATGATGCTCGTTCTTCTTCCGTTACTTCTTTCCAATCGTCTGCATGTGTTCTGCAATACAGTCGGAACGGCAGCTCCACATCCATATGCACTTCCATGAAATTTTTAGGCTTCCCCAACCCATGGTATTCGACATCTGTCAAAAGCTCTCCCACATAGTTCATGTATTTCTTGCTCATGTTCATTCACCCTTCCTAACATTTTTTAGTTGCCTTTATAAAAAGTATAAGCAATTGTGAGACTTGTAACAATAGTTTTTTTATTAAGATTGCAGAAAATAGGAGCATTACCTGTTACAGTGGTCATTTTTATGTTTTGGCTTCTTTTTCAAAATGGTTTCTGCTTATATTGTAATAACTATGTTTTACAAAAATAGAGGCATATTTTGAAAGATACATCATTTTAGATAAAACCGTGTATTTTTTGAACATTATCAATGGCACTCATATAACTTTAATTTCCTTGCACATTTCACCATACCCTTCACCTATGATAAAAGCCAAAGCAATGGACTATGATTCATTTCTCTCTATTTTTAATCCTGGCGCGTTCTTTCTGACTTTTTTGGTTCAAGATCACGCTACTGGTCCTGTCTGCTGATCATTTTTAAGAACTTTTACCTATCCTTCGTCCTACTTGCTTGAAAAGCCCTTGGAATCACCTTCTTGTATCGTGTACATCAAATTATTGACTATTGTTTAAAACAAATTACTATAGCACTTACTAATTTTCATTGAGAACTAATAGCTGTGCTATTCTAATCTAAAGAATGATTTCATAGTTAATATAATCTCCCATAAATGTTGCTGAACTGGAATTCATTCTTCGATTTCTTTCTATAAAACCCAAATTTTCATACATTTTTTGTGCTGGAAGAAGTGCTTGATTAGTTGTTACAATTATCTTCGCACAATTTGTTTTTTTCATTCGTTGAATAGCTTCTTGTAATTGTATTTTTCCATATCCTTTGTTTTTATAGCGTTGAACTATGCAATTATGGCCAACAATAACCTCAATTGGAGTATTTCTTGGATCCCATGAAGCAAAGCCAATTGGCATACTTCCTATGGTAGTAATAAATCCACAAGTATCAGCAATATTCAAATTATCAAAAAAGAAATTATCAAATTCTTCCCAAACATGTCCCCAATGCTTTTCAATCCTTTCATCATAAGAATAAGCCTCCTTTAGTAGTAGATACAGTATTCTTCGGGCAAAGTCACTAATTTTCCTAAATTCAACTGTTATTTTCTGTTCTCCCTTACCTTTATTTTTATCTAGCGTATGCAATTATTAATCATTTTTTACAAAATGATTGTTTTTGAAAATGCATCTAAAACGTTCCACATTCAGATATTTTTCACCTAAGCTATTAATTTCAAAACCATATTTTTCGTAAAAGCCTACTGCCTCTCTATCTGTCTCTGCAATTATCTTTGTTGGTTGGTATATTTCTTGGACAAAATTTACCATTTCACTAGCATTGCCTTTTCCCTGATAACTTTGGTTGACAGCTATGTGAGTAATTGTAATCAATTCTCCTTTAGATATATCGATACCTATACAGCCTTCTATAACGTCCTTGTAAACTTTTGCATACAAAACTTTGTTAGGAGATTTTAAATATTCTTCTAATGCAGCTTCAGCCTTATTTTCTTCTGTTGCAAGTGATAGTAATTTTATAATTTCAATATCTTTACGGTCAATTTTATTCATCATCTATTTTCATCCTTTTCGAGAATTCACCACGACAATGCCCTATACATTAAAACTACATTTCTTCTCTTCGCTACCAGATATACGCAGGTTCTTCATTTTGAGTAATCGCCATTAACAATTCTTCTTTCGTGAATACCTTTAGCCCATCAAATGTAGAGTCATGTACCAAAGGATATGGATCATTTATATAGTAAAACGCTATCTCTTCACTATCTTTATATGTCGCATATCCAATTACTAGCACCATATGATTTGCTTCTGGCAACCATTCATATAATTTGTTCAAATTAACAGCTGCAAATGTTGGATAGCCAGTATCAACATTAGTTTTCACTCTTTTTTCAAACAAACCTTGTATTTCGTTTGTATTTTCGATAGTAATAGTTTGTATATGGTACCCAGATTCATTATCGTTAGGTAGTTGCTTATCAAACAAATATGAGTTAACAACTTTGACTAAATCAATATACTCTGTTCCAGAAATTGGATCCGTATTCATTTTTTCTGCAAGAATTTCTTGTTGGACATCGATATCAAAGTATTCTAGAAGCATTTGAACTGTCGCAGGAACACAATAATAGTTTGTTTCTTGCAACTTTGTGGAGAGATTTAGAATTTCTTTTCTTCCAAGATCAACCCCTAAAACTGTTTCGCTTTCCTTTGGCTTTACAGAAGATTCTTTTGAACTTTCACTGGTTTCTGTTAATTGATTCTCCTCGATGCTTTCGTATGATCTTTGACTGATAGTGTCACCTCTGTTGATTGAATCACTATCTTGAGATTTCGCACTTTTCTCTTCTGTCTCAGTTGGGCTCACCTCTTCAACTGTTGATCCTCTACTTTGATTAACAACTAATAGGATGAAAAATAATCCTATCGCCATAGCTGCAATAAAAATTACTCCACTTCTTTTAGTTTCCAAAGTATTTCCTCCTCTCTCATATTTTGTTATAGATGATTATTTCAGCTTCAAGAATTTTCACCGTTTGTCTTTATAAAAATTATCCTGGAAGATCCACAGCTGCTTCTGGAGAATTTTCTTCCATTTTACAAACGATCGTTTTTGAGAGATTCATTCTCCAGTCTTGAAATCCAACTTTTTAGCAAGAGTAGAATATCTTCCTTATCTAGCTCGGCTTGATATGGTAGCGATTTAACAAAATCACCATTTGAGTAAAACGTCAAACCGATATGATCAGTATTTCCATCGATAAACTTTTCTAGTGTCTCGATTCGTGAAGTATGAATTTCTTCTTTTACACGGTCACCATTATTTCCTCCATAAGCCTTTGCTACGAATACATAATCTGAACAATGATTTTTTTCCTGTTCAGGTGCTTGATTTTTAGGTGCTGTGAACTCAGCTTCCTTCCTGTTGATTTTTCCTGGCCAAGTTGTTTCTTTGCTTTTCATTATATCCTCTAATTTCATCTCTCTTTCTCCTTTCAAATTCTATTTATTATACTTAACAGCTATCCATCCTTTTTAAGAATCTCTTCTAGTTCATCAACAACTTTTGAAAATCTGATAGGATCTTCTACTGCCAGCTTTGCTAAAGCCTTGTATGGATCAAAGGAACTTCTTTGTGTTTCGGAAAGACTCTTAACAATGTAGCCCTTCTCCTCAAATCTAAGAACATTTCTAATTCTAATTAATTCTTTTACTCTATTTACAACAAAAGCTGCTGCTTCTTTTGATTGAGATATAGTTCTATTTCTGCGAATCGGTACACTTGGATATAAAATAATTAATTCATCGCCATTAGACATAACATCATTATATAACGTATTAAGTCATATTCAAATCACTTATAAATAAAAGACTCAATAGAAATCATCTTTGAGCCTTAGAGCCATCTATCTTTTCACTACTTTCCCGAATATGACACAATCCGATTGTGTCTTATCCATATCAATTATTCTTTTTGATCATACTGACTAATTTTAGCTGCTAAAATTTCCAGATGATCGATCATTTCTTTCGGAGTATCTGGATAATGAAAATCAATTTCACCGGCAAGAGAAATTGCTGCAGTTTCGAAAGATCCTTCATCATTTAATTACTAAATCCAATCCTCATATTATGATTGTTGTTTAATGTAAAAAATAATCGACATCACATCTTTTGACTTTATGTAGTTAAATTTTGATTGATCAGCGATTAGGTTTTGTCATTGATTGAGTGCTATTTGCGTACTTAAAAAAATAAGTGAGGCAATAATCAGATTGATCCTGACTAATGTCCCACTTGCCTTTTTTTAAAGTATTGACAATACAATGTACACCAATATCGCTGTCAACACGGCTGTTCCCATTGGATAAAGGATTCGCTGTTGCTTCAGCCTTTTCTTTTCTACTACTTTTTGCGCTGGAGTCATTTCCTCATCCTTCATAAAGTTCAGAATTTCTGTATAAGTTTGGACGTTGTGCTTTTTCTTCATTTTTTCTACTGCAAAAGCTGCGATCATAGCAACAGACGAGCTCAATACAGGAGCGATTGCTCCTAGCCATCCAAAACTTAGAACGAGTGGCAAGGTTGCAATCATTAGAACGAGCCCTCCGATCATGGTCCACGCTAACATATTCATTTTTCTAATTTCTACTGTCTTTTTCATCATTGGAACATCTCCTCTCACTAATTCGTCAAGAGAGACTTCAAAATAATCACTAAGCAGCAGCAGACTCTGTAAGTCAGGATAGCTTCGACCAGTCTCCCAATTCGAAACGGTCTGTCTCGACACCTGGACGACCTCTGCAAGTCCCTCCTGAGAAATCTGTTTTGTCTTTCGATGTTTTTTTAATTGCTCACTGATTTTCATAAAATCTCCTTTCGACACCCTTAGAATAGCTGAGAAGTATGCTCTACTCTACCAAAATACTTTATCATCTGCAAAAAACAATGATAAAACTTTTTGGCAATCCTATTATATCAACATTTTATATCGATAGATTGATTTTTTTCGTTTTACTTAATGGAAGAAGATAATTTTCCTATCATCATCTACCCATCATTTTCTTCAAAAATCGTTAGCTATAAAATTGTTATTTTACTTTTCAAAATTCACTTATAAATTTTCTGCTGCCACAGTAATTATTTCTCCTGATACATCCTATTTATTTCCAGATATTATAGAATTTTTTCTTGCTGATCGGTTAAAAAATGGCTTGCTCCTATAGCGTATTTTTTTCAAATTATTGATAGCATCCTATTTTTTGATTTTTCTTTTTCATAAACACTCATTTTTGAAAATCAATATTTTACACTTAAAATTGATCCCAGGATCGCCTTCAGATAGAAAGTAGTTACATGAAAATTTTTCTATACCCTATTTTTACATATAAAGGATAAAGTAAAAGGATCATTCTGTCACTTTTCGTTTAAAATGGCATTAATTTTTTTAGATATTTGGCACAAAATTTTTAATACATGTAATGTACATTCTTCTATAGTCACAGAATTTGCATTTTAAGCAGAAACAGTTCCATATTAAATAATCAAAACCTCCAGTGTGAACTGGAGGTTTGCTCTGCGGCTGTAAGCCTCTATTACCGGCCAGAGCCTGAAAGGCTCACTGAAGAAAAGGTCTCCCACGTGCACCACATTTACTCACAGCTCCTTAAAGGAGCTCTTTTCTATTTCTTCCGATTTTCTTTTCCTGTAAACGGATCAACCTCTTCGAATAAGGTTAGCTGGTCTGCTACGAAGTCCTCTTGAAGTTGATTACGAATATATTCTTCTATCTGCTTCTTATTTCTCCCTACCGTATCCACATAGTATCCTCGACACCAAAACTTTCGATTGCCATAGCGATACTTCAAATTGGCATGTCTGTCGAAAATCATTAAACTACTTTTTCCTTTTAAATAGCCCATAAATCGAGAGATACTCAATTTTGGTGGTATGCTCACTAGCATATGAACATGATCTTTACAGGCATTTGCTTCAATAAATTCTACGCCTTTTCTTTCACATAATTCTCTGAGTATTTCACCTATACTTGTCTTGTATTTTCCATAAATAATTTGTCTTCTGTATTTTGGTGCGAATACCAAATGATACTTACATTTCCATACAGTGTGTGATAAACTTTCGTTAACCTTTTTCATAAAGGTACCTCCTAAACTTTTTGATGTGGTGGTCGGGAAACCAACTTCATCTTAACAGTTTAGGAGGCTTTTTTACTACCACGCTGGAAGCTCTCCGGAACCCCTAGCATAGCTAGGGGTTTTCTGAACATACAAAATAAAATCCATTCAACAAAAATTGAATGGATTTCGTCTATTTTAAGTAGTGAAACATCGTTGCTTTAGAATCTAAAAACCTTACTGTCCATTGAAAAATACGGCTGTACCGAACAATAGAGTATCGTAAAGAATGTGAAGCACGGTTGCCGTCTTAAAGCTGCTATCCTTCTTGAATGCAATATACGTAAAAACTAATCTAGCCCCTAATACGCCGAATAATGACACTATACTTCCATGGTATTCAGGGATATGCATAGCTGTAAATAATACTGTACTAAGAACTACACCAATCCATAGTTTATTACTAAAAGTTTGGCCTATTTTTATAAAAGCAGCAGTAAAGGCTTCTTCACCAATTAAACTTGGAACAATCATTGTTATCCACATCAGAAAGAAATTGCTTTTCGTAAAAAGACTAGCCGCTGGATTTGCAGAACCGTTATCTTTTAAAAGAAATCCGAAAATGCCACTGGCAATTAGCACACCGATGAGCATTAGAAAACCTGATAATATATGACGAATTCGAAACTTCCCTTTATACAGGTCAAAACCGCCTAAAAGATACAGACTGGTAAAACCACCCAGTGCTAACCAACATGCCGAAATTGGTCCACCAAAACCAGTTATAAGTCCTGCTATTGCAACAATCATAATACCTGTCGCAATTATTCCATTTTTTATTGTCGTTTTTTTGCGATTATTTTCTGTTAATTCCATCATTGATGGTTCCCCCTTAAAAAAGTAAGTTTCAATAATTAATCAATACATACAAAGTAATAGTTAAATTAATGTTGTCAAAATCAAAGGGATAATCGTTGCCATTAAATCAATCAACATGTGATCTAGCCAAGAAGTCCAGATTGATCGCCCTCCCTTAAGATAGGCAATATTCAAAAATATACGACCTACACCTTGAATAGTTAAGATATGAATTAGCGTAAATCCAAAGTGTCCACTATTGTAGGTCCAGAAGTGCATTAATCCAAAGATAACTGCCGAAATTACACTTGCAGCCCATAAAGGAACCTTTTTGGCAAAATCTTCCAATAATGTTAGTGACATCATTTCTTCAGCCATTAGCATAAAGGGAATCAAAAGATAAAACAGCCATCCTAAATTATTTCCAACCTCGTTTCCCTTCATAATAACACCGACTGATTTCAATGTGATTCCAATAACTAATCCCCAAATCGTGTCAACGATGTACATCCCAATAGCCCAGAGAAACAAATGCTTAGGTCTCTTAAATAATTGTAGCGTTCCTTCTTTCCCTAAAATGAAAGGAGTCCCAATTAGACATCCTAAGAATAATCCTAGGCTGGAAATTGCGCCACCCCCTCCCAGAGACAACCATATGAAGCCTAAAATAATTGAACTATATCCAACAATTCTTTTCCCTATTTCAGACATATTCAGACCTTCTTTCTCCAATTCGACACTATCATGAAGTAATAATAATCAAATTTAACATTTTCTACTAATATTTGACTTGCAAATCGTAGCACAATATTTTGATCACTTATTTAATGGTCTTATATGTAGGACCTTAAAAATATTTTCTCTTTTAGAATATGATTGAATAGGGAACTTCTTTCCGAAATAATCGAATATGCATAATAATGTTATGTACAGAAAATCCTCATTTTTTAGAATCCACAAACTGTAGCTATTCTATTTCTGTAATCCTCTCTTTAATCCACATTGACATGAATTATTATCTATTTTATAGTTTTATGAAGTTAAGTTTTGATTGACTAGCAGAACTTTATCTTACTACCTAATTTCCCACTACCACTACTTTTAAGTTTTGACAGCTTTAATATTATGAAAAAATATTTCTACTTGCTTCTTAAAAGGTGTCTCTAAAAAATTAGCTGTGAAATCAAGAATTCCACAGATTTTTTATTACACAATGTTCGATTTAGTCAAGATATTAAATATTTATAATCCTATCAACGTAAAAAGTAATTCCTTCATATCTCCAGCCTGATCGCATAAGTGCATCTCGTTCACTTACGCCACCAGTCAAGTAGTGTTTTCGTGCTCCTTCATGATACAATCTAAAAACTGCTCGTCTTAATCCTAGCCACTGACTAGTATATGCTCTAAACACGATACCTTCATTAGCCCAACCACGATTTTGCAAAGTTGTTACTTCTGTTCTATTCATCGTAAACAAATGCCTCTTGATTCCTCCATGATAAAGTCTATATACTGGAACAATTCCTTTGGTTGAGTTGAGAGTATTCCACTGTCCCCATTCATCCCCCCTTTTCGAATCAAGTGATTTTTTTCATTTAGTTCAGAATATAAATCATCTTTTTATGTGTGATTATACATTCTGAACAAGGTAGCAACTTCAGCATCTACTTTAAAACATAAAAATACCATGCAGTAAAAAACGACTCCAACAAAATAACTCATCTTTTTCATAGATTAACCTCCGTTTTTTATTTCTTACACATATATATTTAAAAAGGTTTACAACCGCCTTCTCTAGGATTATCTTCATTTAAGGATTTCTAATCAGTGAATTTAGAATTTTATGTTACCATCCTTTTCTTATGTATCCTCATCTTATTATTTTGTTACATCCACACAGCACTGATATTATACCTGTATTTTTAAGAATTTTTTACAGAAAAACGGTATCTTGATCTTAAATATTTTGGTACGCTTTTCTTCAAAAATTAGCTAATCAAACTTTTGACGTTTATTTTCCAACATTTAGGTTCAGGCTTGATTTTAAACACATGTAAAAACCTCCCAAACCGTTGTCTTACCAACCATTTGAGAGATTCCCTATTCATCAACTTATCAAACTATTCTCATAACTCATAGTGCCGAAAAACTGCTATCCCGATGATAGTCGTCAGCATCATGATGCCCATCCCTGTCACCGCCACAGAAAAAACATCCTGTACCGAGATATTTCCTTGCATTGTTTGCGCCATCCCGTATAAGCTGTGCTTCGTCAGCCATTTTGCAACCTGTGCTAGTATCTCAGAGAAGCGAGCCAGCTGATGAACGACCATCAAGAGCATTTCGCCAAACATCACAAAGCCAAGGCAAGCAAGGGTCGCAGCAAATGACTGTTTGATCAGCATGGCAATCAAGCAAAGGGAACTTCCTAATGTCGCATAGATGAAGCAGCCGCCCACAAGCAGCAACCAAAAATTGCCTGTCCAAGTAATCGCTAATGCACCGGATAACAGAAACGTCGTCATTTCAAAAAGGAAGAATAGCCCCACAGAAAGTGTTATGGAAAGAAGCACCTTTGACAAATAAATCCGTGAGCGACTATACCCAGCAAGCCATTTTTGCTGCCACGTGTGCCACTGATACTCCTGTCCAATGAAGCCTGCTATCATGATGGCAACGAAGATACCCAGTATCTTTTGATGGGCCAAGCCTAGCTCAAATATGTCCCATACAGATTTGAAATTGGTCTCACTTTCAAAAATGATGATTCCAAATCGAATCTCTTGGTGAATGAGCACTGTAAATAATACAGATATAAACAAAGCTGTCATTAGTAAAGAGCGCCCTTGCTTACTCTTGCCTAAACGAAAAAAATCGCCTTTAATAATTGGGGTCATCCTCATGCCTCCTTGTATAATGTAGATACAATTTTTCCAGAGTATCACCCGTTTGAGAGAGTTCTTGCTCACTGATCTCCTTGACGATTTTTCCATCGTGCAAAATCCCAAATCGGGTCGCCAGTTGCTCCAGTTCACTCAAGATATGGCTGGAAATTAAAATCGTTGTGCCCTTCGACTGATTTAAATCCAGTAACAATTCCCGCATATCTGCTATGCCATCTGGATCAAGTCCATTGGTTGGCTCATCCAAAATCAAGATATCCGGCTGTTCCAATAGGGCTAACGCAAGCTTCATTCGTTGGGTCATCCCTAAGGAAAACGTCCTAACTGGATCTCGATTCCTGCTATCTAGTCCAACCATTGTTAGCACACGCTGGATTTCGACTTCGTTTTTCACACCAAGCAAGTATGCCTGTTCTTTCATGTTGTCAACTGCGCTCATATTCAGAAAAAGAGCCGGATCTTTGATGACGGCTGAAATTTTAGTTATCCGAGTACCGCTTTTACGAATGGAAATCTTACCCTCGTAATCACATATCAGCCCCGATAACACGCTCAATAGAGTCGTCTTACCAGACCCATTTTTTCCAATCAAGCCATAGATATCACCTCGCTTCACATGGAGTGTTACACCATCCAATATAGGTCTTTTTCCGAAATTCTTCTTAATAGTTTCAGCAGCTAAAATTGTATGCATCCTGTCCAACTCCTTAGTTATTCTTAGGGGGTTACGGTAAATTTGAAATCCATGAACAGAGATAGGAATAACAGTAACAACACCATCACGCCAAGCCCGATTCCCACACCTCTAAGCAAAGATAACCATTTGCTCTGTTTCCATTTTTTCGCCATTTTTTTCACTGCCTCCGCCTCTTTTAAATTTTCTGTCGCATGACTTGCTTGCAAATTCTCATCCATAAAAGCTAACTCCGCTCGACATTCCTCGCAATAAGCCACGTGTTCCTCCACCAATTCTTTACTCTCTTCACTGCACACACCATCATGATATAGCGGCAGTAAGTCTCTGATAACTTCACAAGATATTTTCATGTCATACCCTCCTGTAATTTCTTTTTCGCTCGATAAAATATCACTCTTGCCCAACTATCGCTTTTATCAAACAGACTCCCGATTTGTGCAAAAGATAACTCGCCAAACAATCGCAACGTAAACACTTCCTTATAGGGTTCTTTCATATCGTGCAACAAGATATGCAGTCTTTGAACGGCTTCTTTGCTGAGGTAATCACTCTCTATATCCAGCTTATCGCTGAAAAAAATATCAACTTCTGACACAGTCCCTTTATGCTTTTTTTGAAGGGTAAAATACGTGTTTTTCGCAATTTGACACAACCAAACATAGAGCTTGCACGTTCCATTAAACCGATCGATCGTCCTCATCGCTTTGAAAAATGTTTCCTGCGTCACTTCCTCTGCTATATCCTTGTCGTGACAAAGGGATAAAACATATTTGTACACATCAGAAAAGTACATTTTAAATACTTCTTCAAATTCAATCTCCGACACACACTCACCTCCAGTTACCAAAAACTTATGCTATTCCTCTATATGACTACGGAAATCAAAAAACGTTTCAAAAGAATTTTATTTTCTACAAAAAATCGAATAGACGATGTCCCTTAGGCAACCTCTTCTCTACTATTGTGGCAGAAATCCGCTCTTTTTAAAAGAAGACATGTATTTGTTTATCTGTTCTTGTAATTTGGAAATAAGCGCTTATAATTAGATAAAATGACACAACAGACTGGCGTTGCCGTCTTATCATAACAAGAGTCAGTCGAACAAAAAAACCGGATTTACCTATCTCTGTTACAGTTGAAAAGAAGGGTGTGTATAGGCAATGAGAAGAAAAGAACGAGAAATTTTAGAACTGGATAAAATAAAGGAGATTGTAGAAAACTGTCATGTGGTCCGACTTGCGATGTTTGACGAGCCTTATCCTTATGTCGTCCCAGTAAATTTTGGGTACCATTGGCAGGAAGAAAACCTGACTCTTTACATCCATGGTGCTCGTCAAGGGAAGAAAATTCAATTACTGAAAAACAAATCCAAAGTAGCAGTTGAAATGGATTGCAATCATGAGTTGATCGAAGCGGGAACTGTGGCAGAAAAATATTCCTTTGCTTACCAGAGCTTGATTGGTTTTGGCGATGCGTTTATCATTCAGGAGTTGGAAGAAAAGAAACAAGCATTACAGTTGTTAATGGATCATGAAGTGAAGCATAAAAACTATCATTTCCCACCTGATAAAATGATTGCCGCCACAGGAATCATTAAAGTCGTTCTTGCTTCGTATTCCTGTAAAGAACACATTCATCCAAATAAGATGTAACGTGAAAATAAAAAGAAAGTAGCGAGGAAGAAGGGCTCTTCTTACACACTACTTTCTTTTTATTTTCACGAATTAAATCGCTCGTTTCGAACATTTCTTTCACAATGGTGTTCTTTATTATGTGGCTCTAATTTTTAGTTATTGTCCTTACGGTAACACAAGCCCAAGCCCTTCAAAAAATTACGAGCATACTTGTCTCCACAGGGTTTAAAATTGCGGTGTCCCTCTTTTCTCAAGATAGCCCCCAATTCTCCTTTTGATGGATAAACACCTGCTTCAGCTAGGATATCTAACATATCCTCACTGGTCAAAGACAGGGCGATCTTCACTTTTTTCAACAAGACATTGTTGATATGGTGGACTTCACTGCTTTTTGCTTGGGGCGCTTCAGCTGTTTTATTTTTGGGTTCGCCACGCTTCAAGGTAATAAACCCATTCAAAAATTTATCCAGCACTTGGTTATTGATTGGTTTTACATAGATATTCTTTTCAAAGCTGTCCTTTTCTTCTTGTGTTCGGTTGTTTTCTCTTGTCAGCATATCCTTGACCTCTTCTTTAGAAAACGTCATGCCACCCAATTCAAAAGCTTTTACTATATCTGTATCCTTCATGTCTAGCGCATATCTCAGGCGTAGTAGTATGTCATTATTGTTCATTGTTTTCCTCCATCATTTTCATAGCTGTTCTTATTTTAGCACAGAAATAACCTGCTTATTCCATTTGTTAAAGGTTTATTAGTCCCACCTATCGAACAGGTCACCCTACTACCTCTGTAATAAAATCAAATCCCTTACATCATTTGGATTTCCTTCCGGGACCCCTATCACTTGAGCACTATCCAAAACTTTTTGGGTCAGCTCCATAGATACTTTTGGATCGGAAACAGACGCAGCTGGCCAATGTCCTGGTACTGTGTAAACAGTTACTGTTCCATTATGATTACTGGCATAAACGATGTATGCACCTGCAGTTCCTTCTCCTGAAAGCATGATGGTTTCTGAAGGATATGTCATGCTATTACTGGTATTATATGGATTTATCGGTGTCCCTGCGGCATACCTAGTCACCGATAACCCAGTTAGTTGCAGGTCAAATCTTGTCAGCCATACACGAGCCATTTCGATTTGCTCAGCTGAATAACCAGCTAATACATCGGTTTCAGCAGAGGCTTGTTGACTGGCTGCATCTTCCGTGGCCTTTTTCGTCGCAGCTGCTGCATCTTCAGCAGCTTTCGCTGCCGCTTGTTCCGCTTCTAGTTCTGCGGCTTGTTGCTGCTTCTCTAATTCAGCCAATTCTTTTTTCGTATCGATCTTATCTTTGATCAATACGAGCTTCGCTTTATAACCAGCTTTCAGCTCTTCATTTTTGACCTTTTTAATTTCTTCATTTAATGTATCGTAATCGCTTTGCTTCACCGTTTCTTTTGGACTATCGCCTTCAAATGTGCCCTTCAATAATTTCTGAATTTTTTCATTTTGCTCAAGTTGCGTCGTCGCATTTTTAAGAGCAACTAGGATTGCCTGATGCCATTCTCCGGTTATTTTCTGATCATTGTCGACGAGGTCACTGATTTTTGAAACATTCCCTTTCGTCAGCTTCGTCTCGATTGGCAGCTCTTTTTTGACTGTATCCCCATTGATTGCCGCTTCCTTTGAGCCGAAAAGTGCATTGACATCTGTTTGGATCACCAATTTATCCTTAGCTATGGCCGCTTGATTCTGTAATTTCTTCAAGGCGTCATTTGCTGCAGTCGTCTTTATTTTAGAAGCATACTCTGCTTCTAGTTTTTTGATTGCTTCTTGCTTTTCTGAAAGCTCTTCTTTTACTTGATCAATAGCTTCCACATCGATAGTTTTCGCTAAAAAATCTTGCTCTTCATCATACAAAGAAGCAACGTCCTTGTATAATTCACCGTCTCTCTTTGCCATTTTTTCGATCGCTGTTACTTTTTTTTGCACAGCTGTGATTTCTTTCTTCTCAGCTGCAATTTTTTTCTGTTCAGCGGCCTGCTTCTGAAATAACACGATTCCGATAACCGCGACAATCAGGATAACCACACCAACAGTAATCCCCAAAACCTTCTTTTTCATTCTCTACACTCCTATCTTTTACATGTTCCCTATTTGCTTATAGATAGTTTAGCATAATTGCCAGGTGTTTTCGTTGTAAATTCGTATCTATTTCTTCAGTAATGATTCCTTGTCTCTACTCTGAACACAAAAAAGACCAGACACTGCTAAAGTGATTGGTCTTTCCAGCTTCGCTCTATTTAGCCAACTTGAACCGTTTCTATTTCCCTTAAATCGGTGCAGTTATCTGCGATAATCATAGGTCACGGCGTAAATCTGTGATACGATTCCCGACTTATCGTACTTCACGCCTAAAAGCTTACCAAAGGTTTCTTCTTTTTTCCCTTCTTGGTAGTCCTCATAAATAACTATATCCTTATTTCCAAGGGCTGTAGGATCTTTTATTGCCTCTTTAAATGTCTCCAGACAATCGGACAAATCTTCAATTTCAAGCATCGTACCCAGTTCATTCAATGTCGTCAGCAACTCTTTGCCATTGTATTGATTGTTCAAGGTTTCATTGTGAAGCTCAATCCGCTGATTTGCAACCTTCACTTTTTTCAACTCCGGAAGATAGTCATAAGTTTCAATGATCTTCCCATAAGAAGTAGCACCTGAATCCTCGCCTTTGTATCGAAGAATATTCGTCACGATCAACCCTTTATTCGATGCATAGAAATAATAATCTCTCGGCTCTGCCTTTCTGCTATTCGTCAAAAAAGCTGCATCAATGATGATTTGTGCTTGCTCAAATGACGGAAGCAGCGATACCTCAAAACGCTCCTTCAAATCCTTAAAAGCATCTTCTTCTGTTGTCTGGTAATCGTAACTTCCAAATTCCGTCGCCCGGTCCTGCCACCATGTAAAGGCTTGTTCGTTTTCTGCCAGCTTTGTTTCAGCAGTAGAAGACGAGGCACAGCCTGTCAGTAACATGATAAGACTGATCAAGCTCGTCAGCAGCCATTTTTGCATTCGTATATCCTCCTCAATTTGTTATCTCCAACTCAAGTGCTTCTTTCTCCGGAAATAATTCATTATCAAAAATCAACCGGACATTGTCTGTTGCATCTTCAAGCGTATAAACAACTGCTGCTTCAATTGTTTTCGATGCTCCCAAAGATTGCCCTCCGGCTTGTAGTAAGTAGTTGACTTCTTCCTCTTGAGATTCAGCTAAGGAAGCCAGCACTGCCGTTCCTTGCTCTACTGTCACAGCTTTATCCCATTCATCAACAGGAACTATTGATTGTTCGCCCTTATTGGTACAAATATAACGAAGAATCAGTACCCCTTTTCCCGAATCCTGCTTTTCTACTTTTTGTCCGGTGATTTGCAACGACAGCTGATCATTCTCTGCTTTTCTAGGTGTCTGTTCTTGTTCCTGCTCTGACTCAGAGACGGCTACCTTGTCATCGTTCGCTTTAACTTTCAAACTCTGTACAGCTTTGCGAAATACTTCCTGCCGTCCTTTATCGGACTGGTCTTTCGGACTTTGGAATTGGAATTCAACGATTTGCTTCCCTACTGCAACATAATAAAGATGAATCCAAACAGGTTTGCGTTTAAACAGGTCTTCACCCTTATAATAAATACCCGAAAAACCATCCACTTGAAACTCTTCCGGCTCTGCAGTCAGCTCGTCATGATACTTTTCCAGCTGATCCTTTGCCAACTGCTTTAACTTCTCTTCATTGATCGATTCATCATAAAGCTCTGTTCGAATAAACATTTGTGAAAGGCTATTTGTATCTATCGCACCAAATACAGCAGCCTTGTTAAATATGGTTTGATACTCTTGTTCTACTTCCCAGCCCTCTGGTAAGCGAAAGGCATAAGAGCCGCCTTTAGCAGCAAAGGATGATGCTTCACCTGACAGCTTATTGCTTTGGCATGCAGCTAAGGTGAGGAACATCAAAATAAACATTATTCCTGTTATTACTTTTTTCATATATTTCGTTCTCCCTCACGTTCTATCCCTTCACGCTGCTTCATGTTTAACCGCCAGATATAGCCGATAAATAAAAGAATACAGCTGACAAACAACCCCGCACCAATTTTAAAGCCTTGCGGTAAAAATATAAATTCGATGTCATGCGTTCCTTTAGGTACTTTCACTGAAAGAAAGGCATCTTTAAATGATGTGATTTCTGCCTGCTTCCCATCGATCAGAACAGACCATCCTTTATCATAGGGAATGGTTGTCAATACGACTTGTTCTTTTTCCAACGAAACAGACGCAGTTGCTTTTCTGCCTTCTTCTTTGAAATCTACACCTTTTTTCTGGATTGCTTCAACCATTGTCGCAAATTTCTCCGTATCAAGAAAAACTGCATCCGGTTTATAGATTTCAAAGTTTGGTCGCTCCATCGATCCTTTCAAAAACTCTGCTGTCACTTCTACAGAAGTCGTCTCTTCATAGTAGCCAAGGTTAAAATATTGCCCCGCATTCTCAAATGGTGTCGTACGACTGATACCATCTACCTCAGCGGTCACATGCATCCCACTTACACTAGCAAAGTCAGTTGGTGTGAGGCTTAAGTAACCTTGTGTTTTAGCCGGTACAGTGACCATCCAAGTGACCTTTGTCGGCTGATTCGGCTGTTCTTCTCCTATTTCTACCGTTTCTTCCTGCTCCGTGATCAGTGCATTTTCCGACCCAATAATCGCTGCATCTCGGAAAAAGAAGACTTCTTCCTCTTCTTGAGAAAGGTAATTGAAGAATTCGGTCTGATTCCTAACAGCCTCTTCTTCGTAGATCCCTTCATCTGTTAGAATACCTAAAGGTAGTGCATATTTATTTTCATACAGCCAATACTTCCCTGATTCAGCAACTTTTTCATACCCGAATTTAAGTGGTGATTCTTTACCCAAATTGTATTTGATCCCCATCAGTGAATCGCCTAAAAGTGTGTTGTTCTCATAATGGACCTGCAAATTTGTTCCCAAAGAACGATACCCCAGCGCATTGACATATTGCGAGGAATGGCGATTTCGAATAGATGAAAACATCGTGACACCATGGTAACCAAATCGGAAGCTCTCATTCAAAGAAGTTGGGTCCATATTCTCCATTCGAAAGAACGTTTCATTTTTTCCTTCTGCTGCATCGACTAAGCTCTGGATATCAGAATGATTCGCTGTATACAGTTCACTACTCGGATAGCTCCACTCCTGTTTGATACCGGAAATCAGCGCTTGTGCATTGAAAGCCGCCTCTCCTGCCATTACGGTCAGCAGAAGAATGACAAGGCTTCGACGCCATTTTTCTTTATATAGCCAGCCAAGCATGATGACCAAGTAAGCAATCAATAGCCCGATGGTGAACAACAAGCTCTCTGTTGTGATTACACCATATCTCTTTTTATTGGATAAAAACAAAAAGAGTAAGAAGACACCGCCGACACCTAAAACACTATTAACAAACCGATTCGATTCGTTTATATTAAAGGCTTCCAGCCCATAGCCAGCTAGCAAGATGACCATAAAGGAAATCAAAAAACTAAAGCGGAATAAAAACATATTCGGCGCATGCAGCCCATGCCAAAACAAATTCAACGGCTCTAAATAGACGCTCGCTACTAGAAAAAGTAAAATACCTGCATACAATAGCTTGTTTTTTAATGGGATTTTTCGACTGACAAAATAGAAAACGCAGAAAACCAATGGCAGTAGTCCGATATAAATAAAGGGCATACTTCCAAACTTCGATGTATCATACACACCAGTCAGATTTTTAGCAATCAAATCCCAAGGACCTACATCTTTTGTTAAAAGCCGACTGATTCCTGTAATGCTTTCACCATTAGCCCTCAAATCCATGACAGTCGGAAGAATAGTCACCATTGAAGCCCCACCAGCCAAGAATGCTGTGACAAGATAAGACCCTATGCTTTTTTTGTACTTTGGCCAATCTGTACAAGTGCGAGCCAAAAAATAGAGCGCACTAAACACACCGACCATAAAAGCCATGTAAAAATTTGATAAAAACATAAGCAAGTAGCTAATAAACAGGACGACTGGTTTCTTTTGATCCATCAACCGATGAATCCCCAAAATAATTAATGGCAAGTAAACAAATGTATCCAACCACATAATCACTTCAGAGTAGCCAACTGTATACGCCATCAAAGCGTACGCTACACTTAAGCCAACAGACATCCAGCGATTGATTCTATATGTATTGTGGGAAAATACCCAAAAGGCGATCCCGCTTGCGCCAAATTTTAGCAAGGTCAAATAATACAAGGTATCTGTCATATGTAAGTTATCCGCAAGTCCAACAAGGGGAGTGAACAGACCATTTAGGTAATAGCCCATCAGCGACCAATAGTTCAGACCTAAGGAACCGGACCATGTATAAAAAATACTCTGCTTTCCTTGAAGAACATTATTAAAACTGGCATGAAAATTGGCATATTGGGAAAAAGCATCACTTGCCAGCAGAGACAGCTCGCTGCCTGGATAGATTCCTTTGCTGTAATAAACAGCGACCATAATCAAAACAGGCAGGCTAAAGCTTAGAAGTATGGGCCATCCGCAATTTCGGATTATTTTTTTTCGTTGTAAATGTGTCATTGTTTTCTCTCTTTCTTGTTTTAATCACCGGACACTTCCTATTTTATTAAATGGGAAATAGCGCCAGTTCACGATCCCTTCGATCTGCCCGCTATGAACCAGTCCGAAAGCCCGACTGTCTGTTGAATGGTCACGGTTGTCTCCCTCGACGAAGTAGCAGTCCTCCGGAATTTTTGAGTAGTCAGCTAGTTCGGCCGCCACAGTTTTCGTAACATTGATTTTCAAAGCTCCGTCCGGAATATCTGACGTGCTAGTTATTGCTGTTTGTTCGGTTTTCTTTGAAACTAAGAAGATAGACGTCCCCTCCACTACTATCGTATCTCCCGGTACGCCCATGACTCGCTTGATGTAGGATTCATTCTTTTTACCAGCCGGTTCAAACGTGATGATATCGTATCTTTGAGGTTGTTGATTTTTTGTCACAACGATGCGGTCACCATTTTGAAAGGTAGGAAACATCGAACGTCCATCTACCTGATGTACACCAAATCGCAAGGAAAAGACTAGGCATCCACCAATCAATAAAAGAAAAACAACTGACTCTTTTAAGAGTACAACTAATGAGTTGAGTGTAAATTTCGCCCTTTTTTTACTTATCGATCGTCTTTTCCCTAATTGCTCACGATGTGTTCTAGGGATTCTCTTTTTTCTATCCATCTACTTGCCTCTTTATCCATCAGAACTGTCGCAGCCCATGTATCGGAAAAATCCGTGCGACCACAGTTCCCTTTATTTCACTTTCGTCTACCAAGCCAAAATACCGACTATCTGTTGCATAAGATCGATTATCTCCCAGAACAAAATATTTTCCATTAGGAATTTTTCCACCTGCTTGTTGAAAATCCGCAGTTATTGGCGTATCCGTTCCTTCTTCAACCAACGAAGGCAAGAAACGTTCTGGTACCTCACTGCCATTTATGTACAATACTCCTTTGCGATACTCAACAAGTTCACCTGGACGCCCAATCACTCGACGAATCAGCCAGTCCTTTTTTTCAGGGTTTCGAAGATAAATCAGACTGAACCGCTTGATTTCTCCCCACTTATAAACAATCAGACGATCCTGATCATTGAATGTTGGCGTCATGGAATAGCCATTCACGGTGGGCAGCGCACAGGTACTAAAGAATACTAAGAGAAACAATGTCATTGTCAGCGAAGCTGCGATGCCTATCTCTTTGAGCAAATGCTGTTTCATTTTCAAGCTGTTCTTACGCCGCCGCTTCTTTCCCCTGTTTTTTGAAGGGAGCTGTTGAGCCGCTCTGATACGCAGCTTATTAGCCTTTGTTTCAACAGACTTTTTCGAACCAGTATCCTGTCCAGTCGGCTTTTTTCTAGGTCGTCTTTTGCCTGTCGCCTTGTTTCTTTTGTATGAAACAGCTTCAAATGCCATTTCCTCTTTACGTTTCTTCATGCTTTATCGCCTCTATTGTTTTTGCTTCAGGGCGCTCTCATTCACTCTAAAATGCTTGAACACATTACTTTGACTCGTTTGTATTCGTTCAATATCACCCAAATAGCCAGTATAGGTTTCTTCGGCTTGCAAACTTTCAACTGTCTGGGCATTCAAATTCACACCCAACTCCTGTAAAAGTACAAAGTGCCGCTTCAGCATCCTTTGATTGTCTTCTGAAAGAGAAAGGATAGGCTTTCTAGCGCCATAGCTTGCCAGACGGCTCGACAGATCCTGAATATTTTTGATGGATTTCTGTGGATTTGTCCCTTCTTTGATATTGTTTAGCTGATTGTTCACTTCTTCCAGCAGATAATAGCTCTTAGCCAGTGCTTCTGTTTCTTCTGCGGCTAAATGATTCCGTTGGTAATAACGACTGTACAACGCACCACCACTGCTGATCCCTGCTAAAAGCAGAAAAACAAGCATCCAGGTTCTTTGTCTTTTCCACTGCTTTTCTATTAATTGACGGTGACGAATAAATCGTTTCCGTTTTTTCTTATTCTTCGGCGGCCGCTTTCTTTTCATCATTCGGAAGTTCTTGCCAGTCAAGAAGAATAGCAGCAGGAACAATAATCCAAAAAACAAAAAGAGAAAGGCTGCTGCCAGCAGAGAAACAAATGACCAGTCTAATACACTCATTTCTTTTCCCTCTCTTTCTCTTTACGTTTATTTACGCGTTGATTTTTTCTTTTTTGTCACACGTTTTTTCTGTTGTTTTTTCTTATTGATCATCCGAACGACAAAGAAAATAATCAATCCAACAACAATACCCGAGCCGCCGATCAGACCAATCAGCATCCAGTTAATGCCTTCTTGCTTCACCATACTTACATCCTGATCGTTGAATTTATCTGCTTCTTCATCCGTAATAGTGAAGTCCTTGTCCCAAGCCCATTTCCGATCTCCAGCTGTCACCGTGATCGTTGCATGATACTCTCCCGGAGTCATCTGTTCTCCGTTCATGGAAACCGGAAAATCGACCATACTGTTGGGAGCAATACGCATATTCGCCTTTTTTGTATCATATAAAACAGCGTCCGAGTCTTTTTCCGTAATCTGCACTTCAGTTGTCGCAGATTCCAAAAAGGCCGCTTCTACATTCGAAAAATTAATAAAAATACTATTGCGAAAATTTCTTAACCCTGCATAGACATCATTTAATTCCAATTCCGGTAAAACCGTTGTGTCAGTCTCAGTCAGAAGCATTCCGATCATAAAAGCATATTCATTGATGACTCCTGTTTGTTTTTCACGTTCTTTTTCATCTACCTTCTTCTTCAACTGAATCCCGCCAGCAATCACACCGTCATAGCCTACTTCTGGCATTGTGATAGTCAGATCCACCATGACTGTCCCTTTTGCAGGTATCACAACAGACTCGGGACCCTTCACTACATCTACAAAATCATACTTTAATGATTTATCCTTATCGATTCCTACCGGTCCAAATTCAACTACACCATTACCATTCGTTTTTGCGCCATTCAGCGAAACCTCTACCTCTACGTCTTCCGCTGCTGGGTTAACCAGTTCTACCTGCACCGTTTGTTTCTGCCCGGGAGTCATTCGCAAATCAAAATAGCCGACATTTGTTTCTCGCTGATTCTCAGGTTTTATGACTTTATAATTAAAGCCGATCGGATTTTCACTAGTGGAAGAATCCTCTGCCGCATATGTCTGTACCGTCGAGCACAGCAGCCCTACTATGTATAATAAAAAAACAGCACTAATTTTCCATTGTTTTCTCATCTATTCTTTGTCCCTTTCTTCTCAGAAAAAGAGCTCCCCAGCCCGCAGAGTCAGGGAGCTTCTTCTCGTTATTCTGAACGTCTGTTAGATAGTATCTGACAGTGTCCAAGTGACAACAGCATTGTAGTCACCATTTTTAACTGTAGTTGTTGGAATTGACAAGGTTACTGAATCTGTCCCGTTGTCTTTTGTTCCAAAGTTCAATTCGTATTTACCATATCCTTTTCCATCTGTAGCCGTGTTAGTGATGAATGCTACAGAATTACCTGGTGTTGCATCATCTGATCCTTCCAATGCTACTGCACCTGGTGCTACGCCTGCAGGATTCAAGGCAGTATCTGCACCATTGTTTGAAACCCATAAGTTATTGTACGTGATGTCAGCCCCTTTAAGGAATGTACCGGCAGTTGATTGGAATTGTTGTGTGATCGCTGCACTTAGTTTGTACGAGTGATCTTGTGCCGGACGGAAATCTTGGAATGCCACAAAGTTTTGTACGTCAAACTCATCAGCATTTCCTTCATTGGCTGTATACAACTCTACTGGGTAGTCTGCTCTTGCACTACTTGTCAATGCATCATGTGACCCAAATTCTAAAGGTGTAACGAAACGCATACCGAATTCGCCTGGATCTGTAATAGATGAGTCAGTGATGATCGTACCGCTTGAGCTTCCTGGGTCAATCAAGTCTGTGTTTGTTGTAGATGTAAATGCTACGTGTCCTGTTCCAGTTTTTGAATCTTCTGCTGCCTTTGTTGTGTTTGGTACTGTCAAAGCAACCCCCGCTACTGCTACTAAAGCTGCTCCGCATAATTTGTGTGCTAATTTCATTTGTGTTTCCTCCTAATTGTATGTGTGTGTTTTTTATTTATGGCAACTCAGCTAAAAGCCAAGTTAACACCGTTGTGTAAGCGACCGAGTCTTTTTTTGTTCCACCCGGTACAGATAAAGTGACCGCACTATTGGCGTGCACCTGTTTGTTCCCATAAGCCTCGTCCAATAAATCACTGCCATCGCGCTTCGCCCTTGGGCTCAATGTTCCTTCCAATCCAGCTGGATTGTCAGAAGAGGCCCCAAAGGAGATCGCCCAAGTTCCGATACCGGCACCCGGATTTGCTTCAGCAAGTGTATAGGTCTCACCAATACTGCTCAATTGAATCACTTCTTTTGAGACGATTGGTGCAGCCATCCCTGTCTGTCTTGAGCTTGTCCATGACTTGTCAAAAGATAGGACAGCTCCGTCCAGCTGACTGTTGGCCGTCTGGGTATTTTGAAATTGTGTTTCCTGTCTGAGCTGCAAAGCCCAACCTAAGGCTGCTCCCCGATAATCTGAAATTTGGATAAAGTTTCCACGCGCCTCTGTCTCATCATGAAACAGCTGTGCATTTGCCGGATAAACACTATCCTTATCAGAAATCTTATTCTCTCCTGTAAAATTCAGTTGAGGAACAAAATCGATGCGAAGATCACCTGTTGTACTAGGACTTTCTCCGGGATCTGCATCCGTCTCTGGATGCTCAGGATCAATGATCCCCACCTCCGTGTAGTCTCCGAAAAAACTGACATGACCGTTTCCGGTAGCTGTCGACTCCACTGCCAGCGCTGGTATTGCCGTCCAAAAAGCCAGACCCAAGGCGCAGAGTGTTCCTATACCGAATACTCGAATTTTCATGACTCGTTCCCTCTCTTTCTGCGTTTGATCAGAAAAAGTACGAGAACACACAAGAGTAGAATGCCACCGCTTATTGACAGACTTTTCTTCACCAGCTCACCTGTTGACGGGTATTTACCCGCTGGTTTCGTTACAGTTGGTTCACTGCTGTCTTTTGTCGGTTCTGTCGTGCTGGGAGCAGGTGATGTCTCTTCTTCATAGAAGCCGATGACTCCATTCGTCTGGACCGCTCCACCGCCTTCCCCTTCTTGTGCATAGACTGGTGCACCGACCATCAGCGCCAGCAATACCAGCATGAAGGACGATAACAGCAGATGTTTCATATTACTCAGCTTCACTACTATGCCCTCCTCCTATGGTGTATCACTGACTGTAAACAAGATCGTTGCAGTATAGTCATCCATTTTTCTGTAATCTGTACTGTTCAGCTCTAGGATGAACCCATTGTTCTTGTTCTCCCATTCTTCTTGAGAGACATTAAAAATCCCATTATTGCCAGCTACTCGACTTGTCGCATCCTTCGATTCACTTAAGTTCTGTGCTTTTTCGCCATTGTCACTCTTAGTTTCAATAGAATTTGGCATTGAATACGTATGACTTACAAGCGTTCTTGATTCGTTCAATCCCAGTACCTCTTCGCTGGTATCATTCTTATACTTCAGCGCATTAGGCAAGGTATATGTTGAATCATCTTCTGAAGTCAGCACCTTTGTTACTTTAGCAGTTAAATACCAAGTAGACAGCGTTGCCCGACTATCTCCTACAACAAGAGGCGTATTGTTCTTGTCATATTCCGGATTTTCTGCACGGTATCTTCCAAGATTTCCTGTTTCCTGAAGACCGAAGTCGATTTTTGCAGGTGCTGAAACCAACTCCAGAACACCATAAATACTTCCTCCCGGGTTGGATACATCACTGGATTCAGCCCAATAAGTTTCATGGTCAGCTTGTGGATTTTCAGGCCCTGCTGTAAATAGTGTTTCCCTTGGAGAAGCACCTTCAGCCTTCGCTTTGTTCACAATAGTTTGACCAACGGATGATGAACTGACTTTCGCTTCAAATGTGACAACTGCTTCTTCCTGAGAATTCAGATTTCCCACCGGAATCGTCAGCAAACGTGTGGTACTGTCATAGGTATACCCGCTTGGAGAAGTGATAACTGTCCCATTCAGCGTTACTTCTGAAGTAGCTGGATCAAATTCCAAACCGTTAGGCAAGGTATCGGTAATCTTGACGTTTGACCAATCCGTTTCAAAGGTGGCTGCTTTGTTATTTTTAGCCGTTAATGTGTACACAAGTGTGTCTCCTACTTGCGTATTACTTACCTCAGTACCACTGCGGTAAGATTTTACCGATTTACTCATAGCCGGAACATCCGGCAAAACATCGACAACAGTGTAGACTGCTGCTTTCTTGAATGTCGCGTCTCTATAAGTCAGGTCATTAGGTGATGGGTTGATGTTCCCATCCGCACTATTCGTACTTGGTGGAGCTGGTACAATATCCGCTGGCGCTGCTGCTGCACTATCCTGCAGATAAATTGATACTGTTTCTCCAGTGTTCATATAGGCTGATAGATCATAGCTCCATTTCCCATCAGCACCGACTGTACCTGCTGCTATTCGACTACCGCCATTGATTGATAGAAATACCTTGGCATTTGGCTCAAGATTTTCTGCCTTCAATTGCTTTATCGCGTTAGTCAGCTTGTTACCAATCAATTCTGCCGGCTCAGGCGGAGTGACATCAATAACCGTTGTTGGTGTCTCGATCCCTGTCCTATAAGGTGTTAGTGTCCCGTTAACAAGACTTGCACGATACGGTGTCCCTTTCATATCCTGATCAGCGATTTGGAAGCCCGGTGTTGTATGGTCGGCTTTTGCCCAATGGACAAAACTATCGCTTGTACTTACGCCTGTATAGGTATTCCCTAACGTATCGATGTAATCAACATAGGCTTTACGAGTTGCGTCCGCATAAACTGGTTTCGTGTAGGCGTCTCCATTAGGATCGAATGGATCGCTTCCCCCTACTGCTGTATACCCAATTAATATTTGCGCCCTTTGACTATAATCAGCATCCGTTACCGGTGTCCAAATCAGCTCAGGCGTACTATTCATTCCTGAGATTCTCTTAAAATTAGGTCTGGTATACTGACTAGCCAGAGTGCCGTCCGTACTGGTAACCGTCCCATTCGCAACACCATTAGTCACAGTAAAGTCTCCTACATTTGAATAATCATAGGTAGGTGCACCATCCATATCTACTGAGTTTTCCCAGATTGAAATATCTGAGTTCTTCACCGTAAAAACATGACTTCCTCGGCTGGTGCTGCTGTCTCCTAGAAAGGCCCTACTTGTTCCTGTGTTTGTACGTGTGTTACGAATATCAAACGTTTCCGGACTGTCCAATATAATTTGTGAGGTCGCGCTACTTCCACGATAACCAACGGCTCCTGTCGAATTATTCCCTACGATAAATACTTTGGTCTTCGGCTGAAATTCAACACGAATGTTGTCCGGACTGGAAGAACCGCCTGTATGAGTAGAGTTAGAGCTCCCGATGACTAAGGTCGGATAACCTGAGGCATCGTTTCTGGAAAGCAGATTGACCGTGGCACCTTCCATTGCAGTAAATTTTGCATTGTCCTGATTAAAGGAAACTGCTGATCCGGCCGTATTAGCATTGTATGTTGCATTTTTTCCGACAATCAGCTCATCATAATGTTCATAAACGCCTGGATAACCGGTACCAGTATTGGTATTGTGTAAATAGACAAATGAGCCTTCACCAATATCAAACTTTCTGGTTCCCGTACTTAATCCCCGGTTACTGGTTCCTTCAGTATTCCCTACACTTTGGATAAACCAGATGGCTGAATAGTTATAATCAGCAATCTCCCCTTTATAATAGGTGTAAGGTTCATAGGTCATACCACCTGTGTAGAAATTTTCAGCTCCTGTAACAACTTTGTTATAGCCCCAAACACTGATTTCGGCATAGTTCCCGTTGATTAGTCGACCACCAACACGTTGGTTATTCGTTGCCTGACTTGCATCATATGGCGTAGTCACGTTCCCTATTCGGTAACGCCACAAGCCTCGGTTCTCTTCAAATTCGCCGTCCCCATTGACAAAAGCCCAAGCATTTCCCAGACTTCCTTCAACAGCACCATAACCGGTATTATTCGCAATCTGGATATCGTGCATGTGGAAGACCGGTACATCTGAAAATGCTTTGCCGAAGTTTGACAGCGAACTTAACCCATCTACATTGACTGAACCATTTCGCATTTCTAACAAATGGCCTTGTCCGTCGATTTCAATGGATTCGGTTCTGGCAACTCTTGTACTAGTACCATAATAGATATCTGCATCAAGAATTATCTTAGACACTGCGTTGTTTTCGTATGCTGCCTTAAAGGTTGCCCAATCTGACACGTGAACGACATTGGTTTCCGGACGGAAATTGTAGGTCGCATTCCAAGCATCATTTTGCTGTTGATTCAGTGAAGCATATAAACTGTTATACTCAGCTGCAGTCATGCCACCGGTAATTTTTCCGTTGGCTCTTGCAAGAGGCGCCTGATAAGCTGTTCCAGCCATATAGCTTTCCATTTGCGGAATAGTAATGTCTTCCTCCGTATGTAGGTCAGCTTCTGTTCCAGGCAATGTCGGAAGATCTGGATCAAATTCAGCCGTTCCTATTTCCCCATCTTCGGATGCTTTTATACTGCTTCCATTCGTAAGGAAAAACATCAGAACCAGACTAACGACCAAAATGACCGTGGTAAAAAGGTAACGCATTTTTCCATTTTTCATTCTATTTTTTTCAACTCCTTTCTTTTATATATAGGGTACATGCCGACACATGTATCTATATTTCAACTTTCTAAATCAAGTCACGGTATGCATTTCGTACACTCTACTTAAAATAAAAAGGTGAAACCATTTTAAAAATAGAACTTCATGTATTATGGGGCGTCTGGAGGACCATTTATAGCCTTTTGGCTCAATCGCTTCGCTATCGTTTAAACTACTATATTTTTGTTTAATCGATAGCCTTTCGATCGAACGGTCAGCAAGATATCTGCTTCTCCTGTTTCTTGTTTCAATTTATTTCTCAATAAGTGAACAAGGTTGGCTACACGAAACTTTCTGTCTTCTCCATCTGTCCGCCAGATTTTTTGTGCCAATTCAGAATAAGAAACTGTATGTGGGTACCGATTGATCAGTATCTCCATAATTTGATATTCATTTTTCGTCAGATAAACATCCTTGCCTTTGTATTTCAATCCGATGCTATTAGGAATCAATTTGATTCCTATTGGATCGGTTGGACGTTCTTCAGAACTTCCACTATCTGCTGTTACTGAATGTGCCAAAATATTTTTGATTGTCAACGCGATCTGCTCTGATGTATCTCCTTGGCAAAAAACACCCGCCGCTCCCAAATTCAGGTATAAATTTTTTTGAGAATGATCGGAAGAATTCATGACTGTCCAAACATAAACATTTGGTGTATTGCTTAAGCGTAAGATAATATTGCTTGTCATCGCTACAGCAGGATCATTGCCATTCAAAATTACCGCATCAAATTCCTCATCAATCCGTGCATTCTCATCTAATACATGTAAACTAAATCCCTGTCTGGAGAAATCATTCACATCAACAATATTTTCCTCCAATACCTCTTTTGCTACTCCTAAATAATAGTTCATTCACTTCTCCCTCCTTCCTCAACGAAATTATATATCAATTTTTTTTATTAAAACAAAAATAGTATATATAAAATTTAGTAATTCGTTATTGATCAATATATCATTTTATTTCACTCTAAAAGAAAATTAATATTTACTTTTATTTGGTTTTACAAATAAAAAAACATACCAAAACTACTCAATCAGCTTCGATGAAGCTGCTCTTTCATTTTGATATGTTCAATTTTTATTTTTTACATTTAATTTATCTCAATATTTTTATAGTCAAATTCCAACCCTAACGGCATTGAATGAACATTATGAACAGTATTTCTGCGTAAATAGACTTTTGTATATTGAAACAGGGGAACAACAGGCACCTCTTCAGAAATTTTCTTTTCCGCTTCAAGCATCAATTTCCACCTTGCTTTAGGATCCGCTCCCGATGCATTGATTTTATCGATCAGCTCGTCATATTCTTTGTTGGAGTAATTACTATAGTTACTAAAATTGTCACTTTGCAAAATATTTAAATAGCTCATAGGGTCAAGATAGTCAGCACCCCATCCATTTAAAGCAATATCAAATGTATCTTGCTGTTCTTTTTCCATCATGACTGAATAAGGAACAGCCGTTACCGTCACGATCATCCCGTTTAAATTATTCTGCAGCTGTCCTTGAATATACTCCGCCATCTTTTTCGAGCTTTCCGTATCGGTTACTAATAGCTCTACCTCAATTGATTCCAGATCCGTTTCAGACAAAAATTTTTCCCAGTAGTCACTTGCTTCCTCATTGTCAAACGGCAAAGAATTTCCCTGATTGGAAGTGAAATCCGTCTGATCGATAGGGCTATAAGCAAGTTTGCTCGGTACAAAGGAGTTTGTGGCAAGCGAATCATTGTTAAGGATATTTTCAACAATACTCTTTCTGTCTATACTATAAGAGATTGCTTTTCTTAGATTGACATTATCCAAATGAGCGCGCTCACTTTTTTGATTTAAATCAAGATAGTAGACATTCGGCCGTAGTTCCGCTGAGAAATCCGAATGTTCTTTGTAAAACGAAACAGACTCCCCATTGATAGGTACCTCATCCACCTCATCCGCTTCATACATATTTACCGCTGTTCCCGTATCCTTTACTACTGTATTTTCAATTTTCTCTAAATGAACATTCTCAGCATCCCAGTACTTCTCATTCTTTTGATAAGACCAGCTTGTCGCTGTTCCGCCGCCTTCATAGTCTTTCATGACAAAAGCACCATTATATACGGTGTTTTTATCTGAGGTGCCATAGCTTTCGCCATAACGTTCAACAGTATCTTCTCTCTGCGGAAAAAAATACGTGTTGACCAGTAATGTTTCAAAATACGGTGTTGCTTCTTCAAGAGTTATTTCCAGCTGATCATCTCCTATAGCTCGAATCCCCAGTTGATCCGGCTTCAGCTGCCCTGCAATAATTTTTTTTGCATTTTTAATAGGTAGAAACATGGATGAGCCTTCCGAAGTTGTTTTGGGATCGACTGTCCTTCTCCATGAAAATACATAATCTGATGCTTTAACCGGAACATCATCAGACCATATGGATTTCGTATTTAATTTTATTTTATAGGTCAATCCATCTGCACTAATTTCCGGCGCTTCAACTGCTCCAGCCGGTAGGAGTTCATTTTTCTCCCCTAGTCGGTACAACCCTTCATAAACAGTATAAACCGCTCTTTGACTGGTAGAATCTATTGCAAGAGAAGGATCGATGGAACTTACCTCATTGCTTTCAACCTTTCTGAATACCTGCTCTGATTTTGTCGACTGATTTTTTTCTTTGTCATTCATACATCCGGAAACAAACAATAATAGAGTCATACATGTTCCGGCAACCATAAGAGACTTCATCACTCTCACTCCTGTTCTTCAATAGAATTATTTGTTCTACCAACAAACTAGCAATTGCCCGTACATAGACAAACAGTAGCAGACTTTCTTTCTATTATTAATAACTTTTCTATATGAGTATTTTATGTTTTTACAAATCAACACGGTCAAAGGTTGGAATTTCAATCCCAAAAAAGTCCCTAATCTCGTTTCTATATCTAGTCGCACGCCCTGACATCCCTAATGTATCAAAAATCTCTATCGATTTAGATACTTTTCTAGTCCCTTTTTCGGTAGCTTCTAATATAAGTAGTCGTATCCCATCAAGATACAGCAGCATGTTTCGCTCATAAAGATCCTTGTGACTGGCACTTTGCCGCCTCAATATTGTGATAAAATAAGCCGCTTCATCCATTAATCGATGCTTTAATAACGCTCCGATCAAATTGATCAAAGCACTATTATACATTGATATATGCTCTGTTTTTGTGTGGTATTTATTCGAGTAATCCAGCATTTTACTAGATAACAGCATAATCAAATCCACATCAAAAAAATGAATCGTATTGATAAACAGCTTTAATTCAAACAGTGTCCAAGTATCAACAGAAAAAAGAATATGAAACAATTTATCGATATCCTTCTGCTGGGGTTGCTCGTATTTCGTCCTATTTATAGCGAGGTCAGCCGTTAGTAAATAGGTCTCAAAGACAGGATTTTCAGAAAAACTATTATCGATTGCTTGTTGGATATTGTTTCTCTCCTTGATCATTTTTCCGAGATCCTCTTCATAATAAGCTGAAATAAAGTTATTCCATAAACGATCCTCTTCAGAAGGAGTAAAGTCATTTGCGATAAGAAAAAATTCATCAAAGGTGACATTCAATTTTTTCAATAATTTAAAAAATAATTCTATCGTAATGGAGCTGTTTCCTTGCTCCACTTGACTGTAAAAGCTGATAGACACAATACCATCCGCCACTGCTTTTTTCGTATAATGTTTATTTTCTCTAAGATACCTGAGTGTTTCTCCAATCTCCACGGTCGTTTCCCCCTCATTAGACGAACTTTCACTAACAATTGAAATTATTTTTTATGCTACAATGAAATGGCTTTTTACGCCACTATAACGGCTTTATCGCTATGATTTCTTACGTTTTAGAGCTTTCAACTAGAAGTGGACATAAAGAAACAAGTCTGGTCTTGAAGTACCCAACCAAAATCAGACTTGTTTCATTTTGGAGATTGGCTTACTAACCAATCTCATCTACAAAAAATTGGGGAAAATACATAAAACTAGTCATCCATATTTTTTGTATCTATAAAATAATTCATTTTCTCATAAGCACTAAATAAAACGAATCTATGCAAAGAAAATGATCCATGTTCAGATAAACTAGTTATTCTGGAATCTTACCAATTGAGCGAAGACAGCTGATCAAAAGCGACAAGCTCCCATTTTATTATCGGAATCTTTTGAATGAAGATTTTCGATCTTCCACAGCACTCAAGTAAGAATACCTACTATGAAGTCAGACTACACCAATACCAGAAGCTTCTGCACAAACAGCCTGTATATATTTTCTCATTTCTATATAAGCCACCTTTTAAAATTATTTCTTACAAAACATAGTAAATCAGTCTACAGCATTCGACCAATCTGGAATGATTTTACTCCTTCAATACTAGAAAATTGGCTAAACAGAAAAAGCTCACTCTTCTACATAAGGAATCAATTCCCCACCTAAGCCTGGAAACTTCATACTATTCGGTTGTTCTGTGCTTCTTTCAATGGCAATCGTCTCTGACATATTATCGATTTCTTTCTCAAATATCTGTATTGCTTCCAGTTCTATCTCTACACACTCAACTTGATGATTATGAATTAAATTTTTCATCATGCAACCACCCTTCAAACTAGTCTCATTAAATAAATTTTATATTTCTTTAATGAAAATATTTGAATTCCGCAACTATATAATCATCGGTTTCTATATAGCTGTTCTATTTCTTCGTTTTAAAGGGTAAATTGCGGAAAAAAGCATGCATTAGATGAATAACTTGCTGAAAGTTATCTTGTTCCTCATTTTTGCAGAAAATAGACCAATCACCGCTAAAGTGATTGGTCTTTATTTCTATTGCCGATAATAATATTTTTCTGCCGGATAGTCTCCCCCCATTTGAGTAATCACCAGTCTCGGTCTTGTTTTATCTGAGTTATCACCATCCGGATTTTCAAAGCCAATTCTATATAGCCCTAAAGCAGCTCCTGTCCTCTCAGCTGCAAGGTTGGCATAGGGAACTTTACTTGTTTTATCAGAATCTATCACGCTATGAACGGTCATATTGATATTAGTCGTTCCGTCTGCATTGATAACTAAGACATCTCCTTCACCATTTTGCCAGGTACCAATCAAGGTGCTCAAATCGCCGGAATTGATTGCTGCAATATCTAAATCTTGACTCACCTCTTGCGGTGGTACAGATTCTACTGACTGAATTGTTGATGGCGCTTCTGATGATTCCACGACCTCCATCTCTAACGCTTCTGTACTACTTTGACTAGATGCAATCACGCTACTTGCCTGTGTACTGCTTGTTTGCTTCGTCTCTTCTTTCTTTTGATCAGATGGGTTATTACATCCTGCCAATACCAACATTAAAACAAAAGCACAAATACTTACTTTCTTTTTCAACCTTTCCTTCCTCCTCACTATACTTTCGATACTACGCATAAATACATTAAAGATTGTTAGTTACGACCACTCTGTTTATTCTAACACTAAAAGTGAAAAAAATGACTATTATCTTTTGATATCGGTCAAATCAAGTGTAATTATTCCTTACTGAAAAACTATCTGTCTCTACTAAACAAAAAACTTCTTCCACTTGAAAATCATTTGATTTAACAGACCTTATTCAAAACTTTACAATCAGAATAGGCTTCGTAAGCTTGAACGTAATCAGAAGGTATCTCGTGAATACCGAAACGATTCAATAGTCTCCTCCTTCCTTCTATGATATGGGTCATCTCATCTCTAGATAGAGAACATGCTAGAATAACTCAAAAACCCAAAAAAGGACTATCACATAAATATGCCCTAGTCCTTTGAAATCGAATAAGTGGTGTTCCCAAAGCAGCTTAGCGACTATATGTCAAAACTCGCAAAAATTTATGGAACAATTTTTGAAATTTCCGGCTTATTGTTTGAAGCTAAGCGCTTTGGTCACACCCTCGATAAAATGATTAAAACACGTTACAGCTCTAGAGAGTAGACACCCTCAGAAATGAGCTCTAGAAGCCGTACAAAACAATTTGTACCACGATGTATTTGTCACCTTTGCTTAGATGTGCCCATTTGGCAACGACACTATCTAAGCATTCTACTTAGGAAAATGCAGCTTTCTCTTTATACCCAACGAAATTCAGATGAATGTGGAACATTCTTCTCTTAATAAGAGGTCACTGACGATTCCCCATAGCGCGAGTAGCAACTATCGCAGCACAAATCATTTCTTCTAGTTATAATCAAAAAATCCTTTTCCTGTTTTGCGACCTAATTGATTGCCGCGAACCATTTTACGTAAGAGTGGGTGCGGTCGATATTTCGAATCACCCATTTCGCTATATAGTACGTCCATAATTGCCAGACATACATCCAATCCGATCAAATCCCCTAAAGCTAACGGCCCCATTGGATGGTTTGCTCCCAGCTTCATTGCTGTATCGATATCTTCTGCACTTGCTACTTGTTCTGCATAGATACCAATTGCTTCATTTATCAGCGGTACAAGAAGCCGGTTCACGACAAACCCTGCAGAATCCTCCACGATGACGGGCGTTTTTCCTATTGATTCTGAAATAGCAACGACTTTGTCCACCAACTCTTTAGGTGTAGTCAAGCCGCAAACAACTTCTATTAATTTCATTACCGGTGCCGGATTGAAAAAGTGCATCCCGATCACAGGCCGTGTTAACCCATTTGATAGTTCTGTTACAGATAGCGAAGAGGTATTCGTTGCAAAAATCGTTTCAGGCTTACATAATTCATCCAACTCTTTGAATATTTCCTTTTTAAGATCCATTCTTTCTACAGCCGCTTCGACGATCAGATCGACATCTGCGGCATCTTTCGCGCTTCCTGTCTGAATACGATTTAAGATACCATCCAAGTCAGTTTGTGTTATTTTTTCTTTTTTCAGAAGTCTGCTTAAGCTCTTCTCAATTTTTTGTTTTCCACCTTCTGCCCACTCAGGTTTTATATCACATAATAATACGGTATAGTCCGAGCTAGCGGCAAAAGCCTGCGCAATCCCTGCGCCCATCGTTCCTGCACCTATTACGGCAACTTTCATGCTGGTCCTCCTTTGAATACTCATTTATTTAAAAGATTCCTTCTTCTTAAAAGCTTCCTAAAAACAGCAGCGCCCGAATCATTTTACACTTTGACTATCTATTTCCACATGATTCCTATAGGTCAAAAAATGAGTACAAGCGACTGCCATGTTTAACTGATTTTTAAAAGTCTCTTTTTGCACCCTCCGTGCTTACAGCATTTACTGCACTTTCCTTTGGCCGCTGTAGGGTGCATGATTTCGCTTTTCAAGAAACGCACGCATGCCCTCTGCCTGATCTTCTGTTGAAAAGCACTTGCCAAACAGCTCGCTTTCCAGACAGAACGTTTTTTCTACAGTCAAACCAACGCTGGCCTGCGCTACTTCTTTCACAGCTCGTACGCCAAATGGCGCATTTACCGCAATCCGTTCTGCGATTTTCATTGCCTTGTCCATCAATTCTTCCGCTGGGACCACTTGATTCGCTAAGCCAATGGTCAATGCTTCCTCTGCTTTTATATTACGAGCTGTAAAAGCCATTTCTTTCGCAGAGGCTAAGCCAACTGTTCGAACTAAACGCTGTACCCCGCCATAGCCAGGTAGAATCCCCAGTCCTACCTCCGGTAACCCGAAAACAGCATTCTCTCCGCAGATACGCAAGTCACAGCTTAAAGCCAACTCACAACCACCGCCCAGTGCGTACCCATTAACTGCAGCAATGACCGGCATCGGCAGACTCTCGATTTGCTTCATGACCTGATTCCCTGCTTCAGAAAATGTTTGTGCTTCCTGAACGCTTAAATCCTTCATCTCAGCAATGTCTGCACCGGCTACAAAAGCCTTTGATCCGGCACCTGTAATAATCAGGCAACGTAAGGAAGAAGCCGCAATCTCTTGAAGCTGTGTCGAAAGCTCAGTAATCACTTGACTGTTTAACGCATTTAAAGCTTCCGGACGATTGATCGTCAGCAGACCAATATCATTTTGTGCTTCGAATTTTAGATAGTGCATAGGTTACATCCTCTCTACTATAGTGCTGATACCCATACCACCGCCGACACAAAGCGTCGCCAGTCCATATTTTCCTTGTTGCTTCTCCATTTCATGAAGCAAGGTTACTAATACTCGAGCACCCGAAGCACCTATTGGGTGTCCCAAAGCAATGGCTCCACCATTGACATTTACACGTTCGGAGTCCCAATTTAATTCTTGTCCAACAGCTAACGCCTGAGCAGCAAAAGCTTCATTTGCTTCGATCAAATCCATTTGATCGATGGTCAATCCTGATTTTTCAAAAGCTTTTTTAGTACTTTCAACAGGTCCCATCCCCATAATAGATGGATCGACACCCGCACTGGCACCCACTATCCAACGAGCCATCGGTTTTACACCAAGCTCTTTGGCTTTTTTGGCACTCATTACCACAACCGCTGCCGCCCCGTCATTGATTCCGGAAGCATTGGCTGCTGTCACAGTCCCGCCATCAGGTTTAAAGGCCGGTCGCATTTTAGCAAGCCCTTCTGCTGTTATACCACTGCGTGGAAATTCGTCCTGATCAAACATCACGGTCTCTCTTTTCACCTTGATTGGAACCGGCACAATCTCCTCTTTAAATCGACCCGCTGCGATTGCTTTTTCTGCTTTTTGTTGACTGGAAGCGGCAAAAGCATCTTGTTCTTCCCGAGTAATATGGTATTTTTCTGCAATATTTTCCGCAGTGATCCCCATATGATAGTGATTGAAGGCATCTGTCAATCCATCATTGATCATCGTATCAACGATTTCACCATTCCCCATACGATAGCCGAATCGCGCTTGTTTCAAGGCATAAGGTGCCGCAGACATATTTTCCATTCCGCCGGCAACAATAATATCTGCTTCACCAGCCGCAATCATCGCAGCAGCCATGTTGACACTCTTTAAACCGCTGCCGCATAGAATATTTAACGTTTGTGCCGGAACCTCCACAGGTAGTCCGGCTTTGATTGCTGCCTGTCGAGCAATATTTTGCCCCAATCCAGCCTGCAGTACTGCACCCATGCTGACTTCATCTACCTGTTCAGGCGCAACGCCCGCTCTATTAAGAGCCTCTTTGATTACAATGGCCCCAAGGTCTACCACAGACGTATTGGCCAGAGCTCCGCCATATTTTCCAATTGCAGTTCTTACTGCACCTGCTAATACAATTTCTGTCTCCAAATAAATCCACCTTTCTCAAACCATTGGTTGTTTCCTCTCAGCCCGGCCATCACCAGGTCATATGGTAGCGATTTTCCCATTCCTTTTGTAACTCTTCTCTGAAATTCGGGTGTGCAATCTCAATCAAAGCACGACTGCGCTCTCGGATAGATTTCCCTCTCATATCTGCGATCCCATATTCTGTTATGATAACTGCTGCATCATTGCGGCCTGTTGTGACAACAGCGCCCTGATCTAAGCAAGGAACGATCTTACTGACTGTATGGTTTCGTGTAGTGGAAGGCATGGCAATGATAGATATGCCGCCCTTGGACATATTAGCGCCTCTAACAAAGTCCAATTGTCCGCCAACAGCAGATATTTGAGTCGTTCCAATACTTTCAGAAGCTACCTGCCCCGTGAAATCGACCTGCACACAGCTGTTGATTGAAATAAGATTATCGTTTTGAGCGATGACTTCAGGATCATTTGTATAATCTACCGGTGCCATATGCACACTTGGATTATCATCAATGAAATCGTATAGCTCTCGACTTCCCATAAGGAACGTCGCCAGCATCTTACCTGGGTGCAGCGTTTTTCTGCTATTCGTGATCACGCCCTCTTTTACTAGCTTCATCACACCATCACTGAACATTTCACTATGGATGCCCAAATCTTTTTTATCATGAAGACAGTCAAGAACCGCATCAGGCAAGCTGCCGATCCCTAGCTGCAACGTCGCTCCATCTGGAATCAGGTTTGCACAATATTTTCCTATTGCTTGCTCTTCTTCTGTAGGCGTCGCCTGTGGCAATTCTTGAATAGGCGTATCTTCTTCCACCAGGTAATCAAATTCACTAATATGCATAAAACAGTCACCGTGTGTTCGCGGCAGATTGTTATTGATTTGTGCAATTTTGATTTTGGCGTGTTTCGCTGCTGTCATGATATAATCCACACTGATTCCTAAACTGACATAACCATGCTTGTCCACTCTACTTACATGAACAAAAGCAACATCTGCCGGAAGACTTCCATCAGTAAACAAGGAAGGCATTTTTGAAAAGAAACGCGGCGTGTAATCTGCCCGACCTTCGGAAACTGCTTTCCGGTCTCTTCCACTTACAAACAAACTATTATGACGAACATGGCCTGCCGCTTCCGGAGCACAATAAAGTGTTTCACCTAGCGGCAACATCTGCGCAGTCTCAACATTTTTTAATTCAGGGATTCTTTTGCCGAATTCTCGAGTTAAAGCAGTCGCTTCCCCGCAACCGAGACCGATCACTACTCGATCTCCGTCTTTTATACATCGAACAGCCTCTTCTGCTGTTACATAGCTACTCATAATATGACCTCCTTCAAATAAGGTTTCTTGGGTTGATCAACTTGAAATCTTTGTTCTGTCTTTTTGCTCTCTTCATTCTTTCTAACGCTCTGAAAAGAACTTTAAACAAAACCTTAAGATTGAATATATTTACATTGGTAGTCTGACAGATCCCTCTCCATCCAAAGCCTTCTCCTTTAGACAGAATCAATCACTTTTTGTATAATGGAGTAAGAAGTTTTCCCACAAAACTTCTTTAATGGTCAGCCATATTTTGTCATGCAAAACAGATAGAAATATGGCTGACACGTTGTTATTCTTTCACTGCTTCCAATAGAGCTTCTACTATACTATCTAAGTCCGGCTCATCGATCTCTTTCAATGAAGAATTTATACTCATGGTTTCATCCATAACCGTCATTCGCTTCAGCTCTTCTTCTAAGAATTCAGCCATCAATGCGCCTGATTTCGGTGCCCATGACCCATTTTCGATCAGCGTAAATGTTCGATTCTGTACATTCAACGCCTGTAAGTCAATGAGATAGTTCTTCATTGGTGGATAAATCCCTAAGTTAAAGGTTGGACAGGCGAGGACGATATTACTTGCTCGGAATGTTTCGGAGATAAGATAAGAAATATGCGTACTGGATACGTCATATACTTTCACATTCGTCATCCCTCTATCACATAAACGAGTAGCCAATGCTTGAGCCGCAAACTGAGTGTTCCCATACATAGAACCAAAGATGATAACCACGCCTTTTTCTTCCGGTTCATAACGGCTCCATTTGTCATACTTATCAAGCAAGTAGCCAAAATCTTTTCGCCAAACAGGGCCATGCAACGGACAAATCATTTTGATATCGATAGTACCCGCTTTTTGCAACGCTGATTGCACGAAAGGACCATATTTCCCAACAATGTTGGTATAATAACGACGCGCATCATCGATCCAGTCACGATCAAAATTCACTTCATCCGCGAAAAGCGCTCCTCCTAGTGCCCCAAATGAACCGAAGGCATCTGCGGAGAATAAAATGCCGCTTGTGATATCGTAAGTCATCAATACCTCTGGCCAGTGAACCATCGGCGCCGCAACAAACGTCACTGTATGTTTCCCAAAATTCCGAGTGTCGCCTTCTTGTACTTGATCCTCATGACCATCTACATGATAGTTAAATTGATGCATCAGCATAAATGACTTTTCCGAGCTGATGATTTTTATTTTTGGATAGCGAATGATCAGCTCTTCAATAGAACCACAATGATCCGGCTCCATATGATTCACAATAAGATAATCCAGCGGCCGCCCGTCCAAGACCAACTCGATGTTTCGAATGAAGTCCTGTGTGATTTCCCAGTCAACAGCATCAAATAGAACAGTCTTTTCATCTAGTAATAAATAAGAATTGTAGGAAACACCGCGGGGAATCGGGTGCATATTTTCAAATAATTCCAGGCGAAGGTCATCACCGCCGACCCAGTATAAATCTTCTGTTACTTTTCTAACTGTATACATATATTAGTTCCTCCTATTCGATCTGACTTTCAGCGAACTCCAAGTAGACTAGAACCCTTCGATGAAGACGTCTTTTTCTTCCCCACATTCAGGACAAACCCATTCTTCCGGTAAGTCTTTGAATTTTGTTCCTGGAGCTACTTCGCCTTCCGGATCTCCTTTACCTGCGTTATACTCGTACCCACACCCTCCACACAGATAGAGCTTGTATGACGGTGCAACTTTTTTGGCTTTCGCACGTTTGATTTTTGTCATTGGCGGTGCCTCCTTCTTCGGTTCTCCGGTATCAAGAGCTTTTGCCAGTAACGGCAGAATAACCTCTACATCACCCACGATGCCATAATCCGCATTTTTAAATATTCTTGCATTTGGATTGTTATTGATTGCAACAATAGTGGAGGCATCTTTGATCCCTTTCAAATGCTGACCCGCTCCGGAAATACCACATGCAATATATAAATTCCCTTTGAATTTTTGACCGGACATTCCCACATAGCGAACCATTGGCAGATATTTCAGGTTTTCCGCTACCGGACGTGAACAGCCTATTGCTGCGCCGGCTTGTTTCGCCAGCTCTTCTATTAACTTCATGTTCGATTCGGCTCCGATGCCTCGTCCAGCACTGACTACCCGCTCTGCTTGCACGATTGGCGTATCAATCGGGATTCCTACCGAGAAATCGTACCCATCTTTTTTTAACTGTTCTACCAACGTTTCTACATTTTTAGCAGGATCTGCATCTTTCAAAATCATCTTCTTACGATCGCCGGTTGCAGGACCTTTTTTCGCTCCCACAGCCTGAGCTTTCGGCTCTCTGCCGACCAGATGCGAAGCAATAACAACACGTTGGATTTCATTTGTTCCTTCATAGATAGTACAAATCTTCGCATCACGATAGAAGCGTTCCACGTCGCTGCCTTTGATATAGCCCGCACCACCATAGATTTGAAGGGCATCATTTACTACTTCCAATACATTGTCTGAGGTGTACTGTTTCGCCATTGCCGATTCAAGTCCGAACGGTTCTCCGCTGTCTTTTAGATCAGCTGAGCTGTAAACCATCATCCGACTTGCACGTAATTTCGTGGCCATATCAGCCAGTTTGAATGAGATCACTTGTTGATGAGCAATCGCTTTTCCAAATTGTTCCCGCTCTTTGGCATATTCCAGCGCACTTTCAAAAGCGCCCTGTCCAATCCCCAATGCTTGAGCTGCGATTCCAATACGTCCACCATCTAAGGTTGCCATCGCTATATTGAAACCTTTTCCTTCAACACCCAACAGGTTCTCTTTCGGCACTTTCACGTTATTAAAAATCAGCTCAGCTGTGCTAGAAGAACGGATACCCATCTTGTCGTATTTTTCACCGAATTCAAACCCTTCCCAGCCTTTTTCAACGATAAAAGCACTGATGCCTCGTACACCGATATCTGGTGTTGTAACGGCAAATACGATGTATACATCTGCTTTAGGAGCGTTCGTGATGAAAATCTTATTCCCGTTCAAAATATAGTGGTCACCATTCAGCTCAGCTGTAGTTTCCGTTCCGCCAGCGTCACTTCCTGCCTCACTTTCCGTCAAACCAAAAGCACCAATTTTTTCTCCTTTAGCTAATGGAATCAAATATTTGCGCTTTTGTGCTTCCGTACCATGCGCATAAATAGGGTAACAGCCTAATGAAACATGGGCGGATAGGATTACACCGACCCCACCATCGACGCGCGAGAGCTCTTCTACAGCAATGGCATACGAGATCGTATCTAAGCCGCTACCGCCATATTTTTCGGGAAAAGGAACTCCCATGATGCCGAGCTTACCCATTTTCTTGACGATTTCGTCAGGAAATTGATTTTCAAGATCCAAAGTAGCTGCAATTGGTTTAATTTCTGTTTCTGCAAACTCCCGGACTTTCGCTCTAAAGGTTTCGTGTTGTTCAGATGTCTTAAAACGCATATGATAACCTCCATTAAAACTTTTTATTTACAACTGAATCAGCGCTTTGGTACAGCTGTTCAGTTTGTAGTTGTTTGTGATACACCTAGGTAGTCGTTCTCTAATTAACAAGCTTTTCAGAATGGCATTTTTTACTTCAGCTCGAGTATTCAAAGGCTTCATTTTAGCGCACACTAAATGTAAGCGCTTTCATAGAAAGCAACTTCAAATAATCCCAGCATCCACAGACGACCATTTCGACTTTCCTCAATCGTTTATTTTAGTAAAATATTTTTGGCATTTCTTTCATGACTTCCTCAGCCTCTGAAAACATTTGATCAACGATTTCTTTCACAGGCTTGATGCTGTCGACGGCTCCGGAAATTTGTCCTGCCATGATAGAACCATTCACCATGTCTCCGTCCACAACTGCTTTCCGTAAGGAACCCATCGTTAACTTTTCTAAAGCATCACGAGCAACCTTGTGGTATTCCATCTCTAAATACATCTTAGACATGTCATTTTTTATCACTCGCACTGGCGCTCTAGACGTCCTTCCTGTTACAATTGTCGAATCATCTTGAGCTGCCACGATTGCTTGCTTATAGTTCAATGAAATAGGTGCCTCTTCTGAGGCTAAAAATCTCGTTCCTACTTGAACTCCTTGGGCTCCTAAAGCAAAGCTTGCAACGATTCCGCGACCATTTACGATGCCGCCAGCTGCGATAACAGGGATCGATACTGCCTCAGCAACCTGTAAAACGAGAGCCATAGTGCCGCTTTCTCCAATGTGTCCGCCCGCTTCTGTTCCTTCAGCAACAACACCATCTACTCCGATTGCTTCCATTTTTTTTGCTTGTTCAACCGTCGCAATAACGGGGAAGACTTTTATCCCAGCCGCTTTCAATTTAGGCACATGTTCCTTTGGTGTCCCCGCTCCAGTGGTGACAACAGGTACCTGCTCGTCTATAACCACTTCTACAAGCTCAGCGATATTGTCCATCATCATCATTAAATTGACTCCGAACGGTTTATCGGTCAATTCTTTACAGGCTTGTATCTGATACCGCAGCGTCTCCTTGTCCATTGCACCTGAAGCAATGATGCCAAGCCCACCGGCATTCGAAACAGCTGAGACAAGTTCATAGCGTGAAATTTGAGCCATCGCTCCTTGAAAAAGAGGATATTTGATTCCTAATAGTTTTGTTAGTGACATGCCTATTCACCCGTTTCCATTTTTTTCGATACTTTGCAGCCAAGTTCTTGAAATAATAAATTTTTGTGCATCAGCCGATCCTCCATAAAGGGCAGTGACCTGTGCATCTCTTGAGAACCGTTCAATATGATTATTACGCGTATAGCCGTAACCACCTGTCATAGCCATCAGCGCCTCCGTTGTTTTGATCGAGGCCTCTGTGCAAAAAAGCTTGATCTTCGCAACTTGGATCGTATCTGTATACTCATTCGTATCTGTATTTTTCAAATAGGATTCTGCCGCCTCGATGTCTGTTGCCGTCTCAGAGAGAACCCGCTGACATTCCAGTAAATTGATGAGACGCAGCCCAAATTTTCGTTCTTTTGTAACATACTCCAAACCCTTCGTGAAAGCACCTTGCGCAATCCCGATCGACTGTGCGGCGATCGCTAACCGAATCCGATTAAAAACCATCTCTACTTGCTTTTCACTTACCACATCGCCACTAAGAATATTATCTTTAGGAACTCTTATTTCTTTAAACTGAATATCTGCAACAGGTAACGCGTGCAACCCGACCTCTTCTGGAGCAGGACTGATCGTCAATCCTGGTGTCTCTTTTTCAATGAGAAAAATCCCATAGCCTTTCTCGCCATTGAGCAGTTCTACTTTAGATGCGACGAGGAACAATTCTGAAATTGGCGCATTTGAGATTGTCGCCTTGGCACCATTGATCAACCAATAGTTTTCATGTTCTATCGCCGTTGTTCTGATTTCAGACAGTTGACTTCCTGAGCCCACTTCATTTAGCGCAAATGATCCCCAGATTTCTCCTTTGATGAGCTGGTCAAGGTATGTCTTCTTTTGACTCTCCGTCCCAAACCGATACAAAGGCCATACGGCAAAGCTGGATTGCGTTAAGAAAATGCTGGAAAGTGCCGGAAAACTAGTTGATAGCTCTTGAATCAGGGCTAAATGATCCTCAAAATTTCCGCCGGCTCCCCCAATCGCTGTCGGAAACCCCACACCAATAAAGCCTCTTTCACTTAAATCTTCGATCAAATCAAACGGTGTTTCTTTTGACTGATCAAATGCAGAGGCTTGCGCATCCAACCCATTCTTCTTTAGAAAACAGATATATTCCATCAACGAATTTTCCACAAGCTTATCTCCTTTTTTAGTCTCATAAAAGATGAGAATTCTACTCTACAGGCTGATAAAAAAATTCTAGAATTGAGTTATACAGGAAATTCTCTTCGTGACTATAAAAGCTTTTGACTGGCCGACATAATAACAAGACAAACTGCAAGGGATCTTTGAACGCTCTTTTACTGATCATTTCTTTGTCCGCGAAGCGACACATCGCATGCTGTAATATAATGACTGTATCGGAATGTCCGGTCAGATCCAACAAGTATTCCAACGATTGACCGGTAAATTGGATTTTGGCATTTTTGATGTGTTCACTCAATCTATCTTTTACTAAATCATACGTCGTATACGTTTCATGAAATGTTCCTATCGAGAATGGTTTCAGGTCTTTCCAATCAAGCTGCTTTTTCGCTTCTAAAGGATGACCTTTTTTTACATAAGCGACATATTCATCGATTTGAATGATTTGCTCTTCAAACAATTTATGATCCAATCGAGCAGGGTCAACTAAAACAGCCAAATCTAAATCATTAGCCAATAATTTTTTCTTTAGCTCCTTGGCACCACCTTCGACGATTTCGATTTGAAGCTCTGGATGCTCCATAATAAACTGAGGTAAAAATGACAAGAAATACATCCTGAGAATTGCGGAGGGCATACCAATTCGAATGGTCCCCTTTTGCTTTAAAGATTCCCTACGAATCATCGTTTTCATTTCTTCATGTTTCGATACGATCTCCAACGCATACTCATATAATAATTTTCCGCTAGGTGTCAACTGTTCAAAGCGACCATTTCTTCTTTCAAACAACAGCAGCTCTTCTTCTGCTTCAAAATTGGTGATCATTTGACTTAAAGCTGATTGAGTAATATGAATTTTTCGAGCGGCCAAAGATAAATTAAATCCGCTTTCGACTATTTTAATAAAGTAACTAAGCTGAGTGATATCCATCAAAAGACTCCTTTCGAATCATCGTTGCCTTTGACTCCATAGTGGCGTATTGGATCATCAACATTCAACACTGCAACATTCTCTATCCTATATCCATTGATAGAACTTCTTTTACCTCCTATTTGAATTGCCGATGCATTCGCTTTTTCAGTTCAGTTGACTGTTATTAAGCTTAATGCCTCGTCTTTTCCTATAGATAAACAGATCGGTAAACTGTATGTTACAGTCAAATGAAGCTGATCAATCCTGAGCGACTGAGTGACCTTTGGTGTTTCTACAAATAATCAATAGCCTTTCTTTGCGGCTAAAACCGCTGTTCATTACTAATAATTATATCAATAAATGAATCAGAATAGAGAAATCTATTTAATTTTGAAACTAATCTATTTTTTTCAGAATAGTTCCCTTCCACACACGTTGTGAGGCTATACTTGTTTCATGTATTTTTGTATCGCTCTCCCGGCAACAATTGATGCATCCCTCTATTGATAGACATCTCAACAAGTTAAAATTTATGCACACCTCCATAATGACTATTTTTTTATTTTTTGTTGTGACACTTAGATCCACTTATCCATAATTAAAAACAATCATCTTGTAACCGCTTTCTAATATTATAATATAGCGTTTTTATTGATTTGAAAACTAACGTAATTTTATCCCATCTATTAGTTCAGCTAATAGATGGTAAATTATTTTTTACTTCGAAAAAATATAACTGTTTTCTCAATTAGCGATTACTTTCGTGTCATTCCTTTCTCTTATTTCTTAAACAAGTCCATCTAAGAAGCTGCTCGTTCTTCGTTAATTAATAATCAACTAACTGAGTAAACAGATAAGCTAACTTCCTTGATTAAAAAAATTGTGCACTATTCTTTGGCCCAAACAGCCAAACAGCACACAATTGTTTTATTTTTTTTATTCGAAATGTTTATACCCACATCTATTCTCATGTGTTTCCCTTCAGTTGTCACTTGCTTTACGCTCTAATTCTACCGGTAAAAACGGGTTAGAAATAAAGGGTTCCTTACTTCGCAACTGATAGTCCAATACATCTTTTCCATTCGAAGACCATTGAATCATTCGATAATAGGCATCATGATAAAAAATAAATTTCACTTCTTTTCCGTAGGCTTCCAATAACAATCGCTCTTTTGCAAAAATAGAATCCATTGGGTAATCATCGTAGGCTAGTACCCACAAAGGATTTTGATGCGCCTGTGTAGGCATCAAGTCAGCCATATGAAGAATTCGTTCATCCTTTTGTGTCAATTGTACAATACAGTGTCCCTTACTATGACCCCCAGTATGAATCAGCTCAATCCCCGAAAGAGCAACGTAATGATCCTTAAAGGGCACAACCTGTTTTTCCACCGCTTCCCAATTTTCTTTCCAATACGTATTCTTTGATCGGATAGTCGGATTTCTAGCTTCTTCCCACTCGATATCGTTGATAATAATTTGGGCTTGAGGGAAACTCGAAACCAGTACGCCACTTTCATTATAGCTAGTCAGCCCACCAGCATGATCAAAATGCATATGAGTCATCAAGATTGTATCGATGTCTTCTGGAACTAAGGATAATTCCGCTAAGCTCTCCTTTATTCTAGGCTCAGACCAAACACCAAAATTACGCTTTTGTTTCTCTGTTAATTTTCCAGTACCCACGCTGCTGTCGATCAAGATATTCCTTCCTTGATACTGAATCAGGATTGGATCTGTGGGTAATTCAATTTGATTGTTTGCATTGGCAGGATACTTTTTAGTCCAAAGAGGTTTCGGTACGACGCCAAACATCGCGCCTCCATCCATTGCCGTATTGCCACCATCTAGCCAATAAATCATCATATCATGAAAATGCAGTTTGTCCATTGTGATCATTTCCTCCCATACATGGTATTTTCTAAAAGCTCCTGACAGTGCTCTCCCTTAATAATGTCGCTTTGACTGTATCACTTTTCCAAGCTAAAAGGCAAGCTGTTGAAACGTCGATTCCTGATTATTCCTTCTACCAAATGGCCCATACAAGAGCCTTTCTTTCTTTATAGTATTAATTGTTTTAATAGCTTTCACAAAAAAAATCCGTGTTTCAGGCATGCTCAAATCATAAGCACAGCGGACTTTTGACTCCTGTTTCAACTGTTCCATATAATTTTTATTTATAGCCTTTGTTAATTTATGTTGTTGGACATAGGAATCATTCCTTTCTACACTGTTATTGAAAGCGTTTCACAACAAACGATTGGAGGGAAAAAAATGGAAAAAAGTAAGAATAGATGGGCGATTTTGGTTGCTGCAATCGTCATCAATATGTCACTAGGGGCAGGATATGCCTGGTCTGTTTTTCAAGCCGCATTACTAAAGGCCAATCCAAACTGGGTTTTGAGCCAAACATCATTGGCTTTTAGTATCTCCTTTGCAATGGTTCCTGTAGGCATGATTATCTGTGGGCCAATTATTGATAAACATGGTGGGAAAAAAATCGTTTTACTCTCTGGTTTGCTCTTTGGTCTCGGCATGTTCGCAACAGGCTTTGCAACCAGTATTCCTATGCTTTATCTCACTTATGGTCTCATTTTAGGATTAGGTATTGGCGCAGGCTACGGTACAGCAACTTCCTTGACGGTCAAATGGTTTCCTGATAAAAAGGGGCTTGCCGGAGGTCTGACAGCAGCTGGATTTGGTTCAGGTGCGATCATTCTAGCACCCATTGCAACAAACATGATCAATTCTATCGGCATTCAGACAACGTTCAAAATACTTGGGGGAATTTTATTAGTTGTCATATGTACCGCTTCATTCTGGATGTCTAAGCCACCTGTAACTGCCAGTACAGCAACAGTCACTACCAATGAAAATGATAAAAACTATAAGCAAATGTTGAAGGAACCAAATTTTTGGCTGCTTTGGGTTGTTTATACCTTTGCAGCAACAAGCGGTATGATGATTATTGGTCATGCAGCCAGTCTAGCTGAATACTATTCTTTGGGAACAGGGACCGTTATCGTCATGATTGTTGGATTATCGAACACACTGGGAAGAATTATTTGGGGCGCTGTTTCGGATAGATTGGGACGGTATGTCACAGTGTTGCTAATGTTCATCGTATCAGCAACAGGGCTATTATTATTAAATTTTAACGAAAGTCTCGGAACAGCTGCAGGGATCATCGGATTAATTTTCATTCCTTCATCCTTCGGTGGTTTTTTAGGCTCCTTCCCGGGAATCACTGCGGAAAACTGGGGCGCATCAAAAGCGGCTGCAAATTACGGTTGGATGTTTACCGCTTACGGTATCGCCTCCATTATGGGACCATCAATCGCTTCCAAGATTCGAGAAGCCAGCGGTTCTTATTCACTAGCTCTAATCATCTCAATGGTCATGGCTTTGATTGGTGCACTGCTTATTCTTTGGTTTATGGCAAGAAAGAAAACAACCGCTGTTAATAAAGAGGCATAAACTGCAAAAACAAAACTATGCCATGGTATCTTTCAGCTTATGTGTAAACAAAATAAATATATAATGAGCCGTGACCCCTATATGGATAGTCACGACTCATTTTAATTATTTCTATTTACTTCGTCGGCTTGTTTAGATATTCTGCAATTACTACTTCGTTATTATCCGGGTCTTTTAGACGGAGTTCGTAGGTTCCCCAATCGAATTTCTCCGGTGGTGAAAAAACAAGTCCTTTCTCCTTTAATTCCAAACAGGTCGTGTCAAGATCGTCGCTTTCAAACACGAAGGACATGGTTCCGCTAACAGGGATGTTCCACTTGGTTGCATCCCAAATACAAATGGATGGCGCATCCTTTATAAAGCCAAGATAGACACCATTATATGCGTCATCATCCGTTCTCAACACAGGAATCTCAAGTATTTCAGAATAAAACGTTATTAGCTCTTTCGCATTAGCAGTGAAAATATTCGTACACAAAAAACCATTTACCATATTGCACCCCTTCTCCGTATGTAAAGAATCGACCATTGCAACGACTCAACAAAACTTCTAGTCAATTATAACAAAAAAGCAGCAAATAATTATAGTTATTTTCTTGGTATATGGGTGCTCCATTGCATAACTCACTTTATCTACAGTTAGTACTTTTGGAAAAACAGTGAGTCCGAGACATAAATAAATTCCCGGACTTTTAGCATGCCTAAATACGAATAAACGGTGAGACAGAAGCAGCTCCTTCGACAATAAGCTGAAATTCAACAAAAATTTGTGAAGCAATTTTCGTGAATTCCATCTTATTGCTTGAAGCTTAGCACTTCTGTCCCAACCTCATTGTTTGCTTTTCAATTATTGCTTAATCCTTTTCTTCTCGCTTCGTCTTGATTTTTTTTGTCAGCATAGGGATGAGCTTTGTCGCATCTCCTATGACACCGAAATCTGCCACATCGAAAATAGGTGCTGTTTCATCCTTATTGATAGCGATAATGATATCACTTTCTTCCATCCCGGCTACGTGTTGGATCGCTCCGGAAATGCCGCTGGCAATATACAGATTGGGACGTACCGTTTTCCCCGTTTGACCAACCTGACGATCCTTTTCTTCCCAACCGGCATCAACTGCCGCCCGTGAGGCTGAAACAGTTCCCCCTAAAACATCCGCCAACTCTTCCAGCATTTTAAAGTTATCAACACTGCCCATCCCACGACCTCCGGAAACCAATACATCGACATCCATAATATCGACCCGCTCATTTTCTTTCTTGATCACTTCAAGAATTTCGACATTTTTATGATTTTCCAAGTTCGAAACAGTGTATTTTACTATCTGACAGTCTGGATTCGTCGCCTTTTCTGCTTGCTGCATCACCCCAGGTCGTACTGTTGCCATCTGTGGACGATGGTGTGGACAAAGAATCGTCGCCATGACATTCCCGCCAAATGCCGGACGTGTCATCAACAAGTTATTCGTCTTTTCCTGTACCTCCAATCTCGTACAGTCAGCTGTTAAGCCCGTATGAGTTCTAGCCGCAACTCTAGGTGCCAAGTCTCGCCCGATGGCCGTAGCACCATACAAAACAATCTCCGGTGTATACTCATTTACCACTTCAGCCATGGCCTGTGTATACGGTTCTGTCATGTAAATTTCCAAGGCGGGATCTTCTAATACGATGACTTTATCTGCTCCATGATCCACCAGCTTATTTACTACATCCTCTAAATGATCCCCCAACACGGCAGCCGTCACTTCTGTATTTAAAGTGGTAGCCAGCTTTTTTGCTTCTCCAAGCAGCTCATAGCTGACACGGGCGATTTCTCCATCCACTTGTTCAACAAACACTAGAACACCTTTGTACTCTTTGCTATCCATTTTTTCACCTCCAGATGATTTAAATAATATATTTAGCTTCTAGTTTATCGATCAGCCAATCAACCGATTCCTGAACATCAAGATCGACCACTTTCCCTGCACCTTTTGCCTCTTTATCATACGATTTGAAGACACGCGTTTTTGACCCTTTCAATCCGATTTCTTCATCCGGCAACGCAAGATCTGCCTTTGTCAAAATCTGAATTTCTTTTTCGTAGGCAGCGAGAATCCCTCCTGGGGTCATATATCTTGGCGCATTAAGCTCAGAGAGTGCTGTAACCAGACAAGGTAATTTCGCTTTTATCAAATGATAGCGGTCCTCGTATTGACGCTTCACAATGATCGACTCTTCCTCCAATTGAATATCTTCTGCATAACTGATATTCACTAGCCCTAGATGCTCCGCAATTTGCGGACCAACTTGCGCAGTATCTCCATCGATCGCTTGGCGACCTGTGATGATCAGGTCATAGTTGCCAATTTTTTTAATAGCCGCAGCAATCGTCCAACTGGTCGCATACGTATCTGCTCCACCAAAAGAACGATCCGAAATCAAATAGGCTTCATCAGCTCCCATTGCCATAGCTTCTCTCAGTGCGACATCTGCTTGTAAAGGGCCCATACAGATTGCAGTCACCGTTCCACCACACTGGTCTTTGATTTGCAGCGCCGCTTCTAAACCAGCTTTGTCATCAGGATTAATAATTGTCGGCACACCTTTTCTAATAAGCGTACCCGTCTCAGGATCAAATTTTACTTCGGTTGTATCTGGTACTTGTTTTATACATACAAAAATATTCATCGAATCATTCCCTCCTGTCTTATCGCAACAGTGCGCCGGCAATAACCATTCGCTGCACCTCGCTCGTCCCTTCGTAGATTTCGGTGATCTTCGCATCTCGCATCATCCGCTCTACCGGATAGTCACGAATATAGCCATATCCGCCATGGAGCTGCACACATTTCGTCGTTACAGACATTGCCGTTTCTGAAGCAACTAATTTAGCAATCGCTGCCTCTTCAGAAAATACTTTTTGATGCTCCTTCGCGTAAGCCGCTTTATAAACCAATAGGCGTGCAGCTTCGATCTGTGCCTTCATATCTGCCAGTTGGAACTGCGTGTTCTGGAAGGCAGAGATATTCCTCCCAAACTGTTTCCGTTCCTTCACATAAGCCACCGTTTCATCCAACGCACCTTGAGCAATACCCAACGCTTGTGCAGCAATTCCAATACGACCGCCGTCTAACGTCCCCATTGCCACACCAAAGCCCTTTCCTTCCGGTCTTAAACGATTTTCTTTGGGAACAAGACAGTTTTCAAAAACCAGTTCGGTCGTGGAAGAACCACGAATCCCCATTTTTTGTTCTTTTTTCCCTATGGAGAAACCTGGAAAATCCTTCTCAATGATAAATGCTGAGATTCCTCTATTCCCTTTCGATTTATCTGTCATAGCAAAGACAATGTAGATATCTGCTACACCGCCATTTGTAATAAAAATTTTTGTCCCATTCAAAATATAATGATCTCCGGCTAAGACAGCTTTCGTTTGCTGCCCGGCAGAATCCGTCCCTGCTCCGGGCTCAGTTAACCCAAAAGCCCCTAGCTTTTCCCCTTTAGCAAGAGGAATCAAGTATTTTTCTTTCTGAGCGGCATTCCCATACTTATTGATTGGTTCTGCACATAATGAGGTATGCGCAGAAACGATCACACCTGTTGTTGCACAAGCACGGCTCAATTCTTCCACACAGATGGCATAAGCCAGTGTGTCTGCGCCTTCACCACCAAACTCTTTCGCGATTGGGATTCCCATAAACCCGGCCTTTGCCATCTTTGCGACGGTCTCAGCCGGGAACCGTTCATTTTCATCAATTTCATGAGCAAGCGGTTTCACTTCTCTTTCAGCGAATTCGCGAAATAATTGTCTCATCATGATTTGTTCATTACTCCATTCAAAGTCCACACTAATTCCTCCCTAAATTTAAATTTTCTAAGCATCCCATTCTGATCATTTGCCCACATCAAACTGTGAATTTTTTAACATGTCAGCCTTTTCCTCATTCCAACAAGATCATTCTGCCAATCAAAACCACCTGCTTAATCCCTATTTTATCCAGTTCTCTCCTTACTTCTGATCGTCAATCAGAACTGTTTCTATGTGATAAAAACACAATATCGTGATTCTTATGAAAAAACAATTGCTCTTACAAAAAAAGCGCTTACTCTTTATTATGAGACCTATTACTTTCATTTATAACATTGATAAACCCAACTAATTACTGCTTAAACAAGCACTGTAAAATTATTTAAGCCATCCATTTACAGATAGTTGCATTGTTTCAAAAGGTCTGAGGCATACTAATGTCTCAGACCTTTTAAACCGAATAAACAGTGTTCCAGAAGCAGCTACTAGCAGCGAGCTGCGTCGATGTCCGCTCAACATCAGTGGTAAACCACTGTGTTTCAAGGCTTTTCGACAATAAGTCGAAAATTCGCAAAAATTTATGGGACAATTTTCGGAATTTCCGCCTTATTGCTTAGAATCACTGTGATTGCTCTTTTGAGCAGAACAGATGATGAAAAGTACCTACCTGGTAACATCGTCAACTTAAGAGAAACTCTGAAAAATAGCAGAGTTTCTCTTTTCTTTTTCCTCAGAACCTTTTATAGTAAAAGAAAAGAGGTGATTCGAATGGCTGCTCCTTATCACAAACGATTCGATCTGATTTCTAACTCACTCACTTCTTCTCATTTCCATTCAATTGCTCGATTCCCAGATTCTCCTAACAGTTTTACTCGTACTCGTAAATTCCCCTTAAATGAAGTCATTTATTCGTTTCTTTTCAAACGTGGCCTTACGGCCACCATGGAAGTCTATCACTACTTAAAGCGAAAGGGGTCCTCTGTAATGACATTATCCAAACAAGCATTTCTTTCACAACGAAAGAAAGTAAACCCTGAAGCGTTTCGATTTTTAAACTTACAGTATCTTTCTCATTTTTACACACAAGATACACCAAAAACTTGGCATAATTATCTTGTTTTTGCCATTGACGGTAGTCGAATGGAAGTGCCAAATTCGAAAGAAAATCGCCTGTTTTTCAGTCAAAATGGCAATCGATTTGGTGAAACATCTGTACGAGCACAAACGAGTGGCTTAATGGATGTGTTCAATGCCTTCCTGATTGATCTCCAGATTGATTCGCTTCATGTCGGTGAAAAAAATTTAGCGAAAAAGAATCTTCTTTCCTCAGAGTCAATTCCTTTTCAAGCTCCGCGGCTCGTACTTTTTGATCGCGGATACCCCTCACTGGATCTCATTCATTTTATTGAGAAACAGAAACTTAGCTACTTGATTCGAATCCCTTCGACGATTTATCAAAAGGAACGGGCACAACTGACCTCTCTTGATTCATCCGTTTTTTTGTCCTGTACGTATTCACGTTTAAGAACAATGAAACGAGTAGAGCCTGAACTCGCAAAAGACTTTGAGGCGAATAAGGGGATAATGACCCGTATGATTCAACTACCATTGGAAAATGGTCAAATGAATGTATTTATGACGAATCTCCCAGCAACAATTACGAGAGAAGAAATTCTTGAACTTTATAAAAAACGTTGGGCAATCGAAAAACTCTGGCAGACAGTAAAAAACAAATTGAAAATTGAACAGGTTTCAGGTAAAAGTCCAGTTTGTGTCTATCAAGATTTTTTAGCTCAAAGTCTTGTTTATAACATGGTTCAAGATGTGATGAGTCATTTAAATCAGAAAGAAACAAAGAAAAAGATCAATGAGAATATAGCAATTGGCTTGTGGAAAGACCAGTTGATTGATATTGTCCTTGAAAAGGACGATAAGGAAAAGCTACTTCGGTTCAAAAAGTTGGAAGAAGACATACTACGAGCGGTTTATCTTCCTCGAGATCTCCAAAGGAACAAACGAAAATACAAACACCACAATAAATATAAACAAAATCAAAAACCTAGTTTTTAAAAAAGCAGTCTTCATTTTATTCAGAGAGAAGCTTTTTTTTGCTTTTTTTCTTAGTTACTCCTTCAATTATCTAGTCAAGTACGCAATACGTGATTTTATACTCTCTTTACTAACAGATAGCTACGCTTTCTTTTTTCTCTATTCTTTAAGTTGACGATGTTACCTACCTGGTGCTTGAAGCTGACCACTTCTGTCATAACCTCTTCCTTAGACGCTGTTCTTGTCTCTTGCTCCTGTACGAAAGCTTTTTTAAGAATAAATTTTGAGGATAAAATACTCAATAATGTCTTAGAGCTTTCCAGTGATTGACAATTCCGAAAAAAATAGGGTGCAAGACAATAATCGAAATGACTACTATCTCACACCCCCAAAATCAGGTTTCTTTTTTATCTGTTGTGTCTATCCTTACTTCGGCTTCCAATTGATCGCCGCTTTTTTCGCTTGAGAAAATAGTTGGCGATAAGTCAATTGATACGTGATCCCCTCTTTAATAAAGTGAGTACTGCATTGACGAAACTCGAAGGGGACATTCTGCGCTATACACTGTTGCCGAATATCCAGAACCCATTGATAATCCATCGGACGTCCCTGTTTATGATACTCGCCACCGGCCATCACTAATTCAACATCTGACAAATAACTTGAGAGATCGATCGGTGCCAACAACGGCTGACAAATAATATTTTTATGACGAATAGGAAGAGAATGTAAAATAGGCAAGCGCTCATCCGCTATCTGCTGATTTTCAACAGAGACGCCTATCGTTACATTGTCATACCCTGAGCCCCAATCATTCGGCAGACACTCTTTTAAGCGCTCGATTCTTTTCGTTAGAAAAACGAACTGACAATCCGAACGCTCCCGAATCATGGACCAGCAATCAGCCCGCCAAGCATCAGCACCTTCAATTAGAAAATCACTTTTAAAACAAGTGAAAATCGTTGAACCTGAACCGATTATATAGCTCCCATTACGCTTTTTGATGGGCGCATCAAAGCCAACAGCTTTGACAATCGTGTGACTGTCACGCTGTCTTTTTTTCGCTCCCTCATGAATAAAACAATAGCGGCAGCCTTCACTCACTCGTGTGCAGCCGTTCCATGGGTTCCAAAATGCCATAACGTTCGTCCTTCCGTTCAAAGAATGCGCGCATTTCTATAAAACTACCTTAGAAGCACGCTCACTCTCTTCGCTATCAAACCTACTAGCGCTTCTACCAAAACTAATCGGCGAACACATTGCCCCATTCTTCACGCTGATCCAGAAATTCTTTTGCCAACGCTTGAGCGCCTTCTAGCGTATGGCTCGCTGCCCAGCCGCACTGAACAGGATTGCTCGCCGGTACTTCTGTTGCTACCAATACATCTTTCATCGTCGCTTCTAAAACGTCCATAACCTCATCGATATTGTCATGATTCAGTACAGTTAAGTAAAAACCTGTTTGGCAGCCCATTGGTGACCAATCTACAATATAATCTGCATGATTACGAATCAGTTCTGCTGTCAAATGTTCCAAGGAATGCAATGCTGCCATTTCCATGTGCTCTTTGTTCGGTTGCTTCAGACGAACATCATATTTCACGATCAAATCGCCATTAGCTCCCGTTTTTTTATCCGCTACGCGGATATATGGCGCTTTTACCTTCGTATGGTCCAAGTTAAAACTTTCAACATTCATTTTCATAGTAAATTTCCTCCACTCATATTTTTTGCAATGACCAGCCAAACAAAACGGTTCATTTGACGGTACATTGTCTGAAATCTATTCTCGGTAAAATGCTCTTCCAAGTCTGCAATCAGCGGATAATATTCCCGCTCTAAATCTGCTGCAAGATTTTCTTCTCCCAAGGATTTCTTCTCTGTCAAAAGTTTAACATAAGTATCTTGAGATAGAAACATAGTATCCCCGAATATGATCTTCCCACCCTCTGGTAACAACTGACTATAGCGTTTGATAGCACGCTTTTTTTCAGCATCCGTCAAGTGATGAAATACCAAGTTTGATACAATCGTGTCTATCGCTTCCGGTAATTCAGGAAAATTCTCCATATCTCCGTCAAAAAAAGTAATATCCTTCAGCGCTTTTTTACCCTGAGCGAGTTTTCGCATTTCAGGTGACGGTTCTACCGGATAAACCGTTTTTCCCGCAGCAACCAACTTTTCTGTCAAATTGCCTGTCCCGCTCCCAAACTCTAATACAACTTCTCCCGAGGCTTTGGTGATTTCATCAAGTATCTCCCAGTAATTCGCAAATACTTCCTGATATTCCGGATTCCCGCCATTGACCTCATTATCGTATACTGCTGCCCATTTTTCAAAAATCGGCATAAATTCTAGTCCCATACCTAGACACCCGCCTTTTCAAATGCCTGTTTAATATCTGCTAAGAGATCCTCTACATATTCGAGTCCCACAGACAAACGAATCAGCCCGTCCTTGATTCCTGCCGCTTCTCTTTTGTCCTTTGGAATAGAAGCATGCGTCATGACTGCCGGCACTTCTACCAAACTTTCCACACCGCCTAAGCTTTCTGCTAAAGTAAATAGTTGCAGCGCTTCGACAAAAGCAATTGCTGCAGACTCATCCTTTAATTCAAAAGAAACCATCCCGCTGAATCCACTCATTTGTTCTTTCGCCAGCTTATACCCTTTATTACTGACCAGCCCAGGATAATAAACACTGGCAACCGCTGTTTGGTTCTCTAAAAATTCCGCAATAGCCAGTGCATTGCGTTGATGTTCCTCCATCCGAACCCCCAGTGTTTTGATTCCTCGTTGCATCAACCAGCTATCCTGCGGACCTAAAACGGCACCGATCGCATTTTGCAAGAAAGCCAGCTCTTGCGCAAGTTGACTATTATTTGTTGTCACCAAACCAGAAACAACATCGCTATGTCCACCGAGATACTTGGTCCCACTGTGAATCACGATATCGGCACCTAATGCCAATGGCTGCTGAAAGTAGGGTGTAGCAAAGGTATTGTCCACCATTACGATTAAATTATTCTTTTTGGCAAGTGTCGCTGCAGACTTGATATCTGTAATCTTAAGCAATGGATTGCTAGGCGATTCTATATAGAGACCTTTGGTATTCGGTCGTATATTTTTTTCAATAGTCGTTAAGTCGCTTGTGTCGATAATCGTATACTCCAATCCGTTTTTAACGAACACCTTTTCGAAGATACGGAAAGTGCCACCATACACATCATCCCCCATCAACAGATGATCCCCTGGCTCAAACAAGGATAAAACGGCATGAATTCCTGCTAATCCCGAACCGAAGGCGAAGCCCTGTACACCGCCTTCTAAATCTGCGATCAATTCCTCTAATGCGTGACGGGTCGGATTGCCCGAACGAGAATATTCATACTCTTTTGGTTGCCCGACCCCATTTTGCTTGTAAGTCGATGTTTGATAGATAGGCACGCTAACAGCACCTGTTGTTTGATCTTCTGAAATACCACCATGAATGAGTTTCGTATTGATATGCATATTAATAATCCTCCCGTGAATAAATATTTTTTGATAGATAACGATCGCCGGTATCAGGAAAAATCGTTACGACCTGACTGCCGACTGGTAATTGCGCAACTTCTGTCAATGCCGCAGCCATCGCAGCACCTGACGAGCTTCCCACTAACAGACCATGTTCTTTCGCCAGCTTTCTCGTCAGGGCAAACCCCTCAAAATCACTGATTGTGGCATAGCCAGTAATAGGCAAGTCCTCAAGAAATGTTGGTAAAAACTCCACCCCGATGCCTTCGATTTCATGGCTGTGACTAACACCGCCACTTAAAATCGAGCCTTCCGGTTCGACACCGATCAAACGAATCGCCGGGGTTCTTTCTAAAAGATAGCGGGCCACTCCACTAAAGGTCCCGCCGCTACCGATCCCTGCCACAAAGCTGGTAATATCATCGCCAAGATCAGCCGTCAACTCAGGGGCAAGCAATTGATAATACGCTGCTGGATTAGCAAGATTGTCAAACTGCAACGGCAAATAGCTGTTTGGGTATTTTTCTTTAAGTCTTTTAGCCTCAGCAATGGCGCCAATAATCCCTTCCTCTGTGGGTGTATGAACGATTTCAGCTCCAAGAGCCCGCATCAGCGCTTGCTTTTCTAAGCTGAACTTTTCCGGCACAACAAAGATTGTTGATAAGCCAAAAGCTAAAGCGGCAATGGCGATACCTATGCCCGTATTGCCGGCAGTAGGTTCAATAATCGTCGTTTCTTGTGTTATTTTGCCACTAGCCAGACCTTCGTTGACCAGATAGACCCCTAGCCGATCCTTGATGCTGCCACCGGGATTTAAATATTCCAGCTTAGCATAAACAGCGGACCCTTCAGGAATTTCAAGAAACTCACGATGTGTAAAACGAATAATCGGTGTCTGGCCGATCGCTGCTTGAATAGAATCAATAATCATGACAAACTCCTTTAACAAATTTTTGGAAAACAAAAAAGGCGCTGACTATTAATCAGCACCTTGCATTTCTACTCGGTTGACACCAGAAGACGGAACACTCCTACTCCGGGCATCAAAATAAGCGAAAAATTGGGCAGTTAACAGGCATGACAAAACGGTATGCTGCTTTTTAGCACCATACAACAACAGCAAGATTCAATTACAAAATAATTGCTGAATGTCATGTCAATTCCCTCCAAGTTTTTTGGCTCTTATATTGTTGTAAAGGTTAACACAGGGATAAAATCCTGTCAAAGATAAAACTCTGTTGACTATCCCCTCTGATTTAGTAAACAGACGCTAACCTCTCATACATTGCTTAGCCGTAAACAAAAAAAGACACGCAGACTATACTTTGTCTTTTCCTCTCATTCCATGTATCACTCTTCATAGAGAGTCGCTATATCATGGATTCTGCGTATCATTTCTGTACGGATCGATGCCGGCTCCAAGCACTCACATTTATCCCCGAAGCTGAACAAAATATTATAGTAATAATCATTCTCTATAAAAGGGAACCGAACAATGTAATGCTCCTCATCATCTGGCGTAAAATTTTCATAGGCGCAATAATCAAGCACCCTATCTACGACGGACTCATGAACGCGAATCTTGATTTCTGTTTGCATGGCCGCCAGCCTATCCGCAAATTCCAGCTGCGGTTTTTGATACTCTCTCGGTATAAAAACCTCTTTTTGCAGCTGCAGGTTTGACATACGTGATAGCCGGAACAAACGAAAATCCTCTCTCTCATAGCAATACCCATGAAAATACCAGCGACTATTTTTCAATACAAGCTGATAAGGCTCCGCTGTGCGTGTCGTTTTATTCCTATGACGGTCTGCATAGTCGAACGAAAGCAATCGGCTTTTCTCTAACGCTTCTTTGATCATTTCTAAATAGGGACGTGTATCTCCATTCCCCAGCCATGGACTTAAATCAATCTGTAGTTGGTTCGCTTTCACCTCAATATCTTTCGCTTTGTCCGCCGGGACAAAGCTCTTTACCTTTGCAAGTGCATGTACCAGCTCATCGCCTTGCACCATGTTCGAAAGACTGGAAAGTCCCATCAAAAGAGCCGAAAGATCCGTCGTCGAGAATACTTTTTTATCGACCTTGTATTGTTGCATGACCTCAAAACCGCCGCCAACCCCCGGCACTGAACGAACAGGGATACCAGCTAAGTTGATAGAATCTATGTCGCGATAAATCGTGCGTGGTGAAACTTCAAACTTATCCGCCAACTCCTGTGCGCCTACACGCTCTTTATCAAGAAGGATCATGATAATGCTAACCAGCCGTTCAATTTTCATCGGATAGCCGCCTTCCAAAAATTTATTTGTTTTATTATATGATTGTTGCCATACTGATGTCAACAATTGCCAGGTATACTAAGAGTATAAATAAATCAAACGAGACGAATCGTACGAAAGAAGTCATTTTACTCGTGTTCATAAATTAGGAGGAGACAGTATGAAAAAAGAAGCTTTAGTAATCATTGACATTCAAAACGATATCACAAAAAATTACAAGGAAATTATTGATACTATCAATACTGCCATTGATTGGGCAGTCGCTAAGGATATGCCCATTGTCTATATCAGGCATGAAAATTTATCTGCCGGTACACGTACATTTAAAACAGGTACTCATGGTGCTGAACTAGCTTCTGATTTGAAGGTCGTATCAGAGAATGTTTTCACCAAATATAAAGGAAATGCACTAACCAGCGAAGAATTCTCACGCTTTATTAGTGACAATGAAATCACTGACTTCATCATAACCGGAGCAGATGCCGTGGCTTGTGTTAAATCTACCTGTTACAACATGCGAAAAGCAGGGTATGGCGTCACTGTCCTACGTGATTGCATCACGAGCTATGATAAAAGAAAACTGGACGAGATGTTGCGCTATTATGAAAGTAAGGGTAGTGTGATCAGCGAGTTGAATGAATTGGTTGGTTAGACTATGAAACGCAGTGGGAAAGATCCACTGCGCTTTTTTTGTTGTGAAGTGTCGTATGATTTGAATTACATATTTGCTTGAATAATAGTCCTGATCCCTAAAGAATCTCGAGGGTTGATACTATTGATCTCACCATCATTCGTCCAATCGGTTGCTTGAGCATAATCACTGTTACCAACCTCCAGAAGCACCTCCCCCTCCGGATGAGCCACCTCCAAACGAATCACCAGATGAGTTACTATCACTAGATGAATTATAGGAAGTATAATCACGCGTAATTATGGCGCCCGTCGAATCATAGAGATAATTGCCTACTAAAATGTTTTTTCCTTTACGTACAGCACCGGTATGTTTTGACATGATTCTTCCAGTATCGATCCTTGCTTTAAGTTTGCGAACTGAGAAAATGAAAGGAGTCCCCGTAAGATATAAGAAATAAATATCATCCTCTGACAGTTGATTCATTTGCTTTCTTAACTTCTTGGTTTTTATAAAAATTAAAACACTGCTTACTAAAAAGAGCAAACTACAGACAACTAAGAAAATAATGACTTCTGTTGTGCTGTTCAATTCCTCCTCTGCATTCTTTATCTTCAAATCATATTCAGGAGTAATGGAACCAAGTCGACTATATAATTGATCCAGAATCCGGTTGATTCCCGTATCATATTCTTCATCTCTAAAGTCAGACACTGTCTCTTCATTTTCGAGGATAGAACCTGCTTGTGCATCCGTCATTGTTGCTTCTAAACCATAGCCTACCTCGATCCTTGTCTTACGATCATCAATTGACATCATAAATAAAACTCCGTTATTTTTATCAGCTTGACCAATACCTAATTGATTAAATAACTCTGTAGCAAACGATTCAATCGTTGCAGACTTAGGTAACGATTGAATCGTTACGACCATTAATTGCTGCCCATCTTTAAATTGTGAAAACTCTTTGTTCATCTGATAAACTTTACGCTTCGTTTCATTTTTTAACACCTTCGCATTATCTGAAACGAAAATATTCTTTCGATCGATCAATAATTCTTGGCCACTGATCGTTACAGTGTAACTATCTTTTGAAGTTTGCCAGTCGTGTGTGAATTCTTCTTGACTTTCCTCAAATTTTTTCAGAAAATCATCCGTCATTGAAGGCTGGCGTTTTTCTCTAAGTAACGAACGCTCTTTTTCTAGCTCAGCTACCTCTTCTTTTGAATCAATGTAATTCGATACCCCTACCAATGCCACTAAAAATAGTAATAATGAAAGTGACATTCCTATAATTAAATAAATCCATGCACAAATATAGCGTTTATTGAATCGTTTTTTATAGCGATCATACCATGTTGATGCAGCAGCTCTATCACTAGTAGTGTTTCCCATTCGTTTCCACCGCCTCCATAAGATGTCATGTCGTCCTTTGTTATTATTATATCTGATTTCTTTTCAGTTTGACGTTTATATAACAATAAAGCGTAAAAATTTCAATAATCTAAATAGCAATTACATGCCTTCTTTAAACGTACGATCACACTCTCTACATTTCTTCGATATCATTCATCAACTATTCTAATTTCACCTCCGTTATCCATCTCGTTATAACGAACAAAATAAGAAGACAACAAAAAACGCCAGTCCAACAAGGTATAAACCTTATTAAATCAGCGTTTTACAGTCAAAAAAATATGTATAATTGCAAAATTAGTTATCTTTTTTAGACGTTCGATATAAAAAGTAATGGTAAATGGCTTCAATAAAAATTTTACCATATATAACTAGTGTTTTAAAGGGCCATTTTACAAGCTTTCGGCGCTTTATACCGCTGTCTTTGACGGTTTTGTAGATTGAGCTTTCACTAACCTTAAGGCGCTTAGCTATAGTTCTTACTGGTATTGAGTTCAATTGGTATAGCTCCAATATTTGTCGTTTCTTTTTATCTGGAAGGGCGGACTTACCTAGTATAGCAACGTTTTCATTAGCTTTTCTTAGCTCTTCTTTAGTCCTAAAGCGTATATTATTATCTAGCTCAATTTCTGCCACATAGCCAAGAACCAAGCATAGTAAGCGTCCTGTTAGTGAATCGGTTTCAATGTTTTCTTGCAAGGAAATGAGCTTTATATTGTGCTGGTTTAGTTCGTCGATAATGTTTGCCAACGTTAACATTATTCTGGCTAAGCGGTCTAGTTTGTAAATCTGTAATGTTACAAGTTTGTTCTGTCCTGATAGTTGTTTGGCTAGTGATATGGCATTTGTCAGTTCTGGACGATTATCATTATCTCCACTTTGTTTTTCTGAAAAGATAATATCACAATCTTTTAAGCTGTCTAGCTGGACTGAAAACCCTAAATTTTGATCTAGGGTACTCACTCGAGCATACCCGATTTTGACCTTGTCTAATTTCTTCAGTTCCTTTATTTTCTTTCTTAGCTGTTTTTCCATGTTGTTTGCCTCCGTATATATTATTTTGCCTTACATATATATGTTATATGGAAATAGGAAAAAGAAAAAAAAGATCTCCATTATAGTACTGTAATGTACTACATAGTTTTTTAGATATGATTTTACTAATACCTTTTTTCTCCTTCACCTTTACATAAGCCTCATGTATGGGGAATAAATAGAAAACCAACACGAGACCTTAGAGGTATCTGAACAATTATACTTTCCATGTTTTTTTATCGATAATTTTTATATTCATTCAATAGCCCTATCATCATAGACAAAAACTCTATTTTTTTTGAAAATTTATACAAAAATAAAATATACTTTAGTATGACTAAATGTTAATATAAAAGTACATTAAAGCGTGTTTTGCATTTTAATTATCGGTTTTGCATTTTATGAATAAGTCGAAAGGAAAGAAAAAAGAAGTTTGGATGAAAAAATATTGGGAGCGATGAGAATGAAAAAATATGTATTAACTATCGTACTTTTGTTATCAGCAGTATTGTTTGTTTCAAAAGTAGAAGCAACAAAGCCACCTAAATTTGGAGGAGTGCTGTCACAAGGTGTTAGAAACGTTCGTTATTATATTTCACCAAGTGCTAGCAATTTTACTGGTGATATTGACAATGCGAAACATAATTGGATGTATACTGGTTGGGATAATCCAATATATATGTATAAACAAGGAAGCAACTACGGTACAAATATTGATTGTTATGGTTATACAGACTCTAGAAGTGGTGTCGGTGGATATGTAGAATTCTTTGACGGTAGCGACCGACCGATAGCAACAGGAGGGGCTGCACCGAATAGAAATTATTATTATTCTATTTTGAGATTAAACCAACACTATAAAAATAATTCATATATGAGAGATAGGATTCCACGCCATGAAATGGGACATGCACTAGGACTAGCTCATGTTAATGATAAAAGCAGTATTATGTACCCAACTGTTGAAGGTGGTCCACGTAAAGTAGACAGAGATGCTAGTAATAAAATTACAGATATTTATGGATGGTGAAAAAATGAAGAAGATGGTAATTATTAGTTTGTTTTCTGCCCTCATGTTAGCTGGGTGCAATAATCAAACCTCAAAAGAGAGTAGTACCAATAAAACTGATTCAAGCAGTTCCTCGGAAACAATAGACTCAACAGAAGAAGTTAAAGAGGACACTAAATATTATTCTTATTTAGATGAGATTGATCGTTCTACTGTTCAAAAATCCGTTATTGAGTCATTTACGATGTATGATAAAACAGACCCTAAAAAGCTACAAGAAATGAGTAGTGATGTTTTTATAGCGAAAGTTATATCTATCGACAAGGCCGATGTGGATGCAAATATTGCTAGCGTCGAAAGCGACAATCTTATTCCTGACACCTACGGCAAGTTAGAAATTCTAAAAAGCTTAGAAGGCAATGCTACAGGGGAAGTTCAGTTTATCCGATCAGGAGGTATTATTAAAGAGAAAGAAAGATATAAGAATGCCCCAGAAGACGAAAAACAGAAACACAATAAATTGAGAGCTCAAGCCGGAAAGAGTCCTATTGATAAAAGTGAAGAATGGATTGAAGTAAGAGAAGAAGGCGATATTGAGCTTAATGCTGGAGAAACATACCTGTTTTTTGCAACTTATGACGAAGAACGACAAGCCTACTTTTTAACAGGCTTTGAGTATGGAGCCTTGTTGTTAGAAGATGAAAAACAACCAATTGAAGAAGTGCCTACAGAAGAAAATGAAATTGGAAAAACTTGGGAAATCAAAAATGAAGCCACTGGAGAAGAAGAAAATCTAGGCGAGTTTTTAGAAAAAGAGTTAGAGATTGATGTAATAGAAAAATAATCAAGTAATCTTTTTTATTTTGAAAGCTAATTGATCTTAAGATGCATACAACAAAAAACTTTGGAGTACATATATTCCAAAGTTTTTTGTTGTAGGTTGTTCTATTGGGCTTTTTCTAAGATTGAATAGGGGCGTGTTCTTTTTATTATTTGTAATTTTCTACTTTATGTTTCAGCATTTAACTGTCCGATTTTATCATAGTCTATTTACTAAAACCGTAAAAATCCATTTTCTGGGTTGTAGTCACCTAAACGATACTCACCACTGTCTAGCGTGATTAGTTTTGCTTGGTTTAGTTCAATCTGACTATGAATTATTTGTGTTACTTCTAAAAAGTTTCGGCTGATTCGATAAATATTCGTAACAATGATTTTGTCTATTTTGCCAGTTTTTAGGTCGTCTATAAGTTCCTTGAATGCCGGACGATCTAAGTTTGCCTCACTTTGATTATTATCTATATAATGCTTGAAGTTTTGAATACTATTTTCTTCACAGTAGCTATTTAGCTTGGTCATTTGTTTATCTATTGCTTGTTTGTAGCCAGTTGCTGAGCGACTATATAAGGCAGTTAATTTATTGTTCGACTCTCTTTGGGCTATAGGTTCTTCATTTGGACTGCTGAGCAACTGGTTAGCTTTAGCCTAACAGTTTTTCCTGCCAGTCCAAATGAGGTGATTGTAAACAACAAATACTTAGAATAGCCCCTATTCCACTTACAATAGAAGCCCGTAAAATAAAAGTTTGCTTATTCCATTCATTTTCGATAAATCATTCTCTAAAAAACTTAGGTATATACCTTATCCATTATTATCTGAGCCGTTTCCTCCGGCAATATCGTTTCGTTGTTGATTTTTTCATCTATAGGTATCGCTTGGAAGGCTTCAAGAATCTCATCTACTTTTTCTGCTCCCCAAGTAAACTCCGCCAGAGATCGTTCCTTCAATCGCTTAAGAATCGCAGCCTTGCTCACTTCCAATTGAAAATGATGCATCGTCATATTCGATTCCTTTAGACCCTTGAAGATTTCATCATACCTCAGTTGTTTATAAACCGTCATGGGAACGATGATATCTCCCTCATACTCTTGATAGATTTTCTTTAACATATGTATGTTCCATTCTCGCCATTCCTTATGCTCTTGAAAATCACTTTTTCGTAACTGTTCTGGTAAATTATGCTGTAGAAAAAGTCCAATGTTCTCCGGGTCGTAAATATAAGAATGGGCAATCTTAGTATGTAAAATTTCTGCTACAGTTGTTTTACCGGAGCCAAAAGCACCGTTTATCCATAGAATCAATTTAGTTCTCTCCTTCCTGTACTGAAACTGACGATATAAAAAAAGGGGCTGTGACATTAGTATGCCCCAACTCCAAGAATCCGAATAAACGGTGTTCCCAAAGCAGCTTCTTCGACAATAAGTCGAAAATTCACAAAAATTTGTGGAACAATTTTCGGAATTTCCGGCTTATTGCTTGAAGCTGAGCGCTTTTGTCACAACCTCTTTGGATCGTACTTAAAATCATCAGCCGTTTGGAATACTGGCTTACTAATACTACAGACAGGCGCTTAGTTTTTTAACGAATTCTCAGGCTCTCCATTTGTAGTTATTTAGATAACGTATGATAAAAATCATAAAGAGCATCTAAGCTCGTCAGCTGTTGGTTGCACGCCTGACTGTCCGTACACACGTAGTTACCCTTTTTGGTATAGGTTCCATCTCCCGAGCTCTTTGTCGTAGACAGAAACATCGCTACATTCCCAATGTGATTGCAGATAGAACATACATTTTTGATGACCTGCGGAGACATGACCCCATAAATCCCAACTAATTTTTCTTCATAAAAAAGTGTGATGTACTTTCTTTGCGTGCCGATATCATCCCAAGCCAGATAACTCGTTTCTTTTAAATCATACTCCTCTAGTTTAGGGTATTTCAGTTTCTTTACCTTTTTAAACGACTTCTCGATTTGCTTAGCAGAAACAGTTGGAAAAGGTACGATATGCTCTCTCAGTTTTTCATAAATCTTGACCGCTCTGGCATTCGTCAGCTTTACATCCATGTACTCGTCATAAATTGACTCATGAAGAGCTTTCCCTAAAATCGGTTCGATCTTTAAAGTGACCATCGCCTGAGATGTTTTGACAACTTGTTTATCATTGACAGTCTTATATATATTGATTAAATTCGTAATTTCTTGTTTAACTTCGTTATATTGATAGGGTTGTAACATGTTATTTTCCTTCTTTCTTTTACTAAATAAATGATACTTCGAAGAAAAATAATCGTTTATATCAAAGTATCATCGATTGGATGAACCCTCGATATGTACTAAAGATGATGTTCTCATCTCAACCACCTCCTAACCTTAGGAATTATACTCCTTTTTATTTTCGTAGTAAAGAAGCTGAACATTGATGGAGATATTTCGACGTGCTTAGGGGAACACCCGAAGATACTTCAGACCGTAATCGTCCCCCGTTGGTGCACTCGAAAGTGCAGTGAGAACTGTAGACATCAGTACCTCGCTCTTTCATTGTAGGCCTCGTTGCAGATTTTGCTAAGTAGCTGACTCATCCCTCTATCATTTGATGTCGTACCGCTTTTTAAAACGACAAAAATTCGGCTTTTTCGTGCTTTTTGTGAGTGACCAGACTATAATGAACATAATTACGAGGAGCGGAGGTAGTACGGTGATTGAATCATTTATTGAAAAGGATATACTTCGACAAGTCAAATTGGTCGAATACCTTTATGAGTTGGAAAAACTGACCTTGCGAGAGGTTGCCAAGCGGTTACAAGTAACGACGAATACAGTGAAACGAGACTTTGCCAAAGTCCTCTTAGTTTTAGAGACGCAAATCGAGTGGTCAGAAATCACCAGTACAACGATTGCCCTTATTTTCAACAGCTCCTTTACACGATATGATTTAATAAAAAAAATCTACCAAGATTCGTATTTTTTAAAAACATGTGCCTATTATCTGCTGGGTGAATCCGACTACTTAACCCTTGTAGAAGCAGAATTTATTTCGGTCGCCAAAGCTTTTACAATAAGAAAGCAAGTAGAAACCTATTTTAAAGCAGCAGGAATTATGGACGAAAACAGTGAATTTATTCCTAATGAAATCCGTTATCGGTTAGTCGTTATTTCTGTCTGGATGCGTTGTGACATCCTTGATAAGCTACTTGTTCCAAACGAGTATAAAACCGCTACTGTTTTTGTAGATCAAGTGCTATTTAAGTTCGCGAACGGGTATGAAAAGAATAAAAGAGAATATCAATTTTTACTACTCAATACCTATTTATCGATCCGTCGATCTAAAGATTTTTCTTTGACCTATGGGGAAGAAGCAATGACCTATTTGAAAAATATGCCGACCTTTCACCAACTGATGGATGTCAATAAACTGGTTTTGACAAAAGAAAAATTGCCGGAAACAGAAATTCAGTATTTGGCGTCGATTTATAAAACGATCCCACTAAACACAAGCAATTACCTAATTGTGGAAATGAACTATCAAAGAGAAAGAGAATTGATGATTGAAAAAAATGGTATGATTCGACAGTTGATTCAACATTTTGAAAATGAGTTTGGGGTCGATTTATTCAATCATATTTTATTTGAAAAGCCATTTATGAATTTTATCTATTCCTTATGGCAGGATACTCAAGCTTTTTCTGCTGAAAAGCATTTTTACCTAAGCAATCAGCAATTACGATTAACAGAAAGAATCAAACATGTCTTAGAGGCTTGGCAGAAGCAATTCGATTTAGAAGCAGAAGTCACTTTCAATCAGACCGCACTTGAAAAATTTTGCTCTCAAGTAACAGCGAGCTTGCTACAAAAAAGAAGCCCTAAATTTGTTTTCTTCTTTATTGCGGAAGATGAACTATCCCATACAATTTACCGAGAAAATTTAAAACGCTGGTTGAATTTGGACTATAATATTATGGATAGTACGATGTATTATTCCTTAGACGAGCTACCGATTTATGTCGAAGAATGGCCGAGCATCATTATTTGCGAACGTTCCCTGAAACACGATACTACAATTCCTGATTCAATCACCTTTTTCCCTATCTCGCGGAATTCGATTTTAGAGGATACTAAAAATATATTAGCCTATGTTTATAACTGGAAAACTGAATAAATCGCTCAATAGAAAACAGCTATACCCTACAAAGTCGTTTCGGCATTTAGGGTCTTGCTGTTTTCTATATTTTTTCATTTTTTCTGAAAACGCATGAAATAACAAAGAAAATTTTACAGAAAAAGCATTGTATACTACTTTCGAAAAATAAATAAATACATTTTATTAAAGGGAGTGTTTACGATGAATACGCTAAAAAAAACGATACTTTTTTCTGTTGGTTTGTTGTCCTCACTGACTTTTTTAGGATTTATAACCCAAGATGACCATTCCAGTGCAGCAGTAAAAGATACAATTCCCCCTAAAATCGAGCATGTTGCAGACTGCACCTTGACACTGAAAGAAGCAAAAGATTTTGATCCCTTAGAAAAGGTTCAAGCTTTTGATAACATAGATGGGAATCTGACAGAAAAAATAACACTGAACAGTAATTTAAAGAAAGATACGGCTGGAAAATATGAATTGATTTACTCTGTCACAGACAGCAGCGGTAACAAAACGTCTAAAACAAGAACAGTCACTATTGCTCCAGACAAAGAAACCACCTCAAGCGTAGCGCCTACTGTCGTTGAGCCAGAACCTGTTGAAACAGAAGTTCCAGTCACTGAAGAGATTCAAGACACAGTCGAATACGCAGAACCAACATTGGACAGTACACCTGTAGAAAGTGAACCTGTATTGGTTGAAGAAGCACCTTTGACCATTCCACAACCAGAACCTGAACCAGTCGTTCCACAACAAAATGCTACGATCAGCTTCTTAGGAGTAACGATTCCTTTTATCAATTATAATGGTGCCAGTGCTGCACCTGCTAGCGGTGCTGGAACTTGGACAGGTACAGGGGCGGTCAATGATGGCGCACCTACCCACTTTATCGGACATAATCCAGGCGACTTCGCAGCAGTAATGAACATCACAGTGGGGACACCGATTACCGTAGTCGATGGACAAGGGAATACTCGTACCTATTCCGTCTATGAAGTGATCGATGTCTACGATGATGGCATCAATGCCCATGACCCTAACGACAATACTTGGTCAAGAGTTATTGAAGCGGGCGGAGAACGCATTTCGCTTCAAACCTGTATTACCGATACAATGAACCGAATCGTTTTAGCAAGCTAAACATTGTTCTTTAGATCAAGAAATGAACGGAGAACAGAAGTAACTTCTGTCCCAAACTCTAATCTCAGTTCACATATCTAGATAATCACTATTTACCCCAAATATTTATAGAAAGAAACTAGTATGTTGACATTCAACTGCATCTCTTCCCCAATCAACATAGCAGTGACATACTTTAATAATTTTATAGACGGAGTGAGACAATCGTATACTATCCTCCTTAAATCCAGATAAACAGCGGAACAATTTCCGTGTACTTCGAGAACTGCAACAAAAGAAACTCGTGGGCGTAAATTGTTGCATGAACAAGAAAAAGAGAACGGCCGAGCTACAAAGCTTAGTTGTTCTCTTTTCTTGGTTCTGCGCCAGCACCCTTTTGTGCCCCAAAAAGAGGAATCTACGATTGAAAGGAACCAAAATCATACATAGCTTCTAATCTTACCGTTGATCTCCCTTCTCGTTTTCTACTTCCAACGAATACCTTTATGCGATATCTAGCTATCCTGTGATTGTGATATAGTATATTTAAAGAATAAAAAAGTGATGACAGGTGATGAACATGCAGATAAACAGGCTATTTGAAATAGTTTATATCCTCTTGGACAAGAAAAGTGTGACTGCCAAAGAATTGACTGAACACTTCGGTGTTTCAAGACGAACCATTTGCCGTGATATAGATGCCTTAAGCTCAGCAGGGATTCCTGTCTATACGAAAAGAGGAAAGGGCGGTGGTATCAGTCTTTTACCTAATTTTATCTTGAATAAATCGCTGCTGAACGAAAGGGAACAAACAGAGATTTTATCTGCACTCTATGGGTTATCCAGTATTAAAACAAACGATACTGACCAAGTGTTGCAAAAATTGTCCACACGATTCAACAAAACTATGACCAACTGGATGGATGTAGATTTTTCGGACTGGAGTCATGAAAATGATTTTTTTAATGACTTCAAGACCGCTATATTAGAACGACGGATCATTGAATTTGATTACTACAATCAAGCAGGCGATAAATCCTTTCGCCGTGTGGAACCTATACAGGTTTGGTTCAAATCCAAGGCCTGGTACCTAAAAGGCTTTTCCTTAGCTAAACAGGACATGAGAACATTCAAAATAGCACGAATCAAGAACCTTGTTGTAACGAATGAAAGCTTTGCGGAACGCGAGCCACTGCCCATATTGACAAAACCTGAAATATGCACCCCCGAGGAACCAAATGTCGTTAACATCAAGCTTCGTGTGGAACCGGAAAGAGCCTTCCGAGTATTTGATGACTTTCATGAGAGTATGATAGAAAAACAATCAGATGGCAGCTTTATCGTGACCGTCTCTTGGCCGGAGAACAATTGGCTATATGGGTTCATTTTATCGTTTGGAAAATACGCTGAAGTGCTAGAGCCGGAACATATTCGAAATATCATAAAAAATGAAGCACAAACTATTTCAAAAAAATATTTATAATGCGACACACTGTTGTCACATTATGATTGCTATACTCAAATTACAAAGAAAAATAAATTATAGAAAAGGAGATTGTACAATGTCTAAGGCTATTTGGTTTATCACGTATAAGCTTAAAGAAAATGTGTCGATAGAAGAATTTTTACTTGCTTCCAAAAGATGCAATGATGAGGTATTGTCAAAACAAAAAGGATTTATTTCATGGAAAGTGCTTCGTGACGGTGATAATTGGGTCGATTTAGTGGAATGGGAAACGGCCGAAGATGCAAAAAATGGGGAAACGGCCGGCGGAAAGAACCCCGCTGCTCGTGAGTTCTATTCTTTTATAGATATGAAGACCTGTAAACTTCAGCCATTTTCAGTTGAAGAGAGCTACTAATAGTTCTTTTCGAGCTATCTTATTTCAATTAGTTATCTCTCATAATACAAAAACAAAATAAAGGCTCGCCATTTCTTTTCCTAAAAAAGAATGGTGGGCCTTTTTCGATTAGTTAATGCGTTTTGATGGACCTTATTGCCATAAAGCCTCGCTTATGCACCACATAAGCTGTGGTTTCTTTCTAGCATTCCCCCAGCTTTACTCGAAGAATCTCGGCAATACCTCATACCAGGTCATTACCCTTAGTTCAATCAAAAAAGAGCGAACTCTTTTAATCAAAAAAAGAATCCGCTGTAAAGTAATCTGAAAATTTCTGAAGAACCAACGATTTCTCTTCTATTGTCAGGTGTAAATGCATAGTGGTCAAGAAGGAGACCTCCGACAAATTGCGACTGGTCAGTGCGTTGAATAGGTCATCATAATCTTCAGTAATTTTCCGCCATTTTAGCTTAGGAACCTGCAGACGCAACCAGCGATAACGTTCAAAATGGGTGTTGCTGGCATCTAGCCAATGCCAGATTTCTGCTCTCCCGGCTATTTCATAGCACGTTTTATAAAACGCATTGTCCATCTCAAAATATTTTTTCATGTTGCCCATCTGCAAAGCTCGATTCAATTCAGCCAGAATGATCTCCAACTGTTTCTCTCCCATAGCGGTTAGTTTGACCCCACATTCCTGCATAACTTCCTTTTCAATTGTTTCCCGAGCAAATAGCGCATTGGCAGCGGAGCACATATCGACCAATGAAACATACGTACCGCTTTGCGGAATCGTGTACACCAGTTTTTCATTTCTCAGTTGGATGAGCGCTTCTCGAATCGGTGTTCGGCCGATGCCTGTCTGTTTTTCCAGTTCTTTCTCTGAAATTTTGACTCCCGGCTCTAGTTCACAAAAAATGATTTGTCGCCGGATTTGTTGAAAGCTTTGCGATTTGAGATTCTCTGTTGACATATTCATTTCACCTCTTTTCCTTCACTGTCTCTGTGACTAAATCAATACCTCAATAATAGCATATTTTAAAGTCAGAATTAAGAAAAGCTCGTTTCGTGTTCGAGAAATTCGTTCCCTCTTTTTTAAAAGACGCATTTCGTTCGAACGGTTTTTCTCACTTTAAGCCCATCTACTGTTATATTTCTAAGTATAACTGGTATACCAATGCTTCTTCTCACGAATGAGTGTTTCATTTGGTTCCTGTTAAATTTGAACAACCAGTTAAAATTTTGCTTAGAGTTTGTCCTATTTGATTTCCATCCTCCAATAGTTTATGGTTCCTCCACAGTAAAAAAGCCTGCTAAAATAATATTCAACAGACTTTCTTTGATTGCGATAAAACGGTCTATCCTTTACGTTTATACTCAAGCTAGGGGCACAGGTTCAATGATTAGATACGCTTAGTTATTTTTGAACTCACGCTGCGAATTCAGTTCGACGATTTCTTCGTACATCTGTATTGCTTGTTGTTCATCATACGCATAAACCAACAAGATATCCAGCAGAAATGGCGGAAAATCCACACCATTCAATTCTTTACTGAAACACATTGCAGCGATTTCACTTGTCGTTCGAATAGCAGAGCGATACTTATAAGAAAGAAATGTCCATAAAACGATTTGCTTCTTTTGTGTATAAATGTTTGGATCATGGCTTTCAATATGATGGAAAAGCTCATGAGCCAAAATCAGTTCCGTAATGCAACGACGGATTTCCTTTGGGATTTCTGTCTGAGCCTGTATCTTTTGAATAGAATCCTGCATCAATGTAACCTCACCAGGGCTTTGATAAAGAGCCAATAGAACCCTGCTACCAATTTGCTCTTCTTTCTGATAGACCAACTGCACTTGCTCATTGATAAAAATTTCCTCAAGAGAAATCAGCCCATATTTCTTTCGAAGCTTGACCGCTGTCTGCCGCCCACATGCGATAGAGTCTACAATCATTTCCAGTTGTTCCGCTTCCGAAAGCTTGTGATACAAAATATCCCGTTGAAACAGCAACTTCCCCCAAACCGTTTCAGGAATCTCCCGCAATATTTCTATCATTTCTGATAATTTAGGTTTGCTTGATATTGGCGGCAACAACGATCACCTCTTCATCCGGATCAAGAGTGCCAACTTCTAAATCAGTTAGAAGCTGCAACTGGTCAAAGTCCGTCGCGGAAAAGTCGATGACTCTAGCGCCCACACACATGTAGAAATCCGGTCTGGCAATCAATTCTGTCTGATACACCGCCATACTATCCCAAAGACCGGCCATCGCCTCCAGATACTCCCCGGCCCGAACAACAGAAGACATTCCCCGACCTCGTTGAACTTTGATGAAACCTTTTTTATCAACGATCCGAACTGCTCCGGACGTATTTTGGCAGCCCTTCTCGCCAATAACATAAAAATACTTATTTTTCGCCAGCAGCTCTACTTGATCAAGCGCAAGACGCATATCCTCTGCCGCTAGTTCAAGCGCTTCTTCCGCTGTTGCTTCTTTGGTCAAATCCGTCGCCTTAACTTCCGTTGAGCCAGTAGCGATCGCCGTAACCTTGGACGTCTGCGGATCGATCTCTATGTGGATTTCTACTGATTCAGGTGTAGCCCCAGATTCTACGGCTTTATTCATTGCTTCATTTTTAATGGAACGAATGTCTTCTGTGCTTGGGGAGGGAATGATCCGTTCTACTACATCTCGAACCATTGCCAGTGCAACGCCGATAGAAGAAATAACTTCGGCATTTTCCGGAATCGAATACTTTACGCCCATTTTTTCTGAAAAGTAGATAATCAGCGATGCAGCACCGCCACCAACTCCTACCAAAGAGATCTGGTCTTTTTCCAGCTTGTATTTTTCAGCCAATTCTAGAATGACCGGTTCAATTTTTGCATAAGCCCGCTCCATAATCTGCTTAGCAATCTCCTCTGCCGTTGTTCCGCAATAATCACCTAATGCCTGTAACGCTTTGCGGGCAGATTCAACATTTCCATAAGAGAAATGTTCTTCTTGGACTAATCCAAGAACATTCGCCGCACATGAGTTGGTAATTGTCACTTCACTACCATCTTCCATGATGACCTTCACATAATCTGCCGGATCGCCTTCTTTCGGTGAGAAGAATTCCACTCGAGGGCTCTTCATTTTTTCTTCATCCGTAAAGACTGCATAGTCCAATCCAGCAATATGGGCAGAACGAGGACCTACGTCAATTACACCGCTTTTGTCTGCACGAACCATCGAGCCACCAGCACACCCTAAAACACGCACATCCAAAGAAGAAATATAGGTAGGATGACCACCAACTATTGAGTAATCGATAGCCGGACGGCCATTTTTGATAACCCCAATATTGGTTGTTGTTCCTCCTACTTCAAAATACACACCATTGGATGCTCGTAAATACATCAGGGAACCCATGACAGAAGCCGCTGGTCCGGAAAGCATCGTCAACACAGGTCGCTTCTTCATTTCGGTAATTTCCATTACACCACCATCGCCCCGCATGATCATCAGCGGAACATTGACTCCTGCTTCTCTAACCGAACCTTCTGTAGAGGTTGCTGTGTCCAGCATCTTAGGTAGGATCGATGCATTGATTGCTGCGGTCCTTGTTCGCCGAGTCAGACCATAAAGCTTGGTAATGTCCGAAGCCATCGTAGTCGGAATCTTTTTTTCTTCCGCTGCTTCGTGAACGATTTTTTCCGGCTCCCCATTGTCTACGCCAAAAGCCATTGAAGAAACCAGCACCTTAGCACCATCGCTTTCCAACTGCAGAATCGTCTCCTCCACTTTAGGAACGCTCAATTGTTTCAAAGGAATATAAGAGTTTACGATCTTTATTTTTTTGTTATTACCTAGATCAATATCGTCCAGCTTCGTTTGTCGTTTTGCCAGAAAACCTTCCAGACCTCCTTTAGACATACCGATCACCCCTACTTTGGCTACATCGCCTTCGATCAAAGCATTGGTCGCCTGAGTGGTGGAATGAGCAACGAAAACGACATCATCCGGACTGATATTATTTTCAGTTAAGCAATTTTGAAACGATTGGACAACACCTTTTGCAACCCCACGTTGGTCATCATGGGTTGTCTTTACAGATGACTTTCCAATGATCTCATGGGTTGCATTGTCGATTGCAACTGCTTTTGTGTGGGTACCGCCAACGTCGATGCCCATTCTTACTGAACGTGTCATACAAAAATCCCCTTTGTTTTCTTTTTTGGTTTAAACGAAGCTTCCATAAAGTATATAGACAATTGCACACATAATGATTCCGATAATCCACCCTGCAGGAATTGATTTTTTCATAAAATCTCCTGAAGAAACTTTTGTATAACCAAATCCCCACGCTACCCAAGATTGGGTAATATCCAAATGCTGTGGTGCAACTGTAGTAATCGCAAACAAAGGATACAGGAATGCAACAGGCATCGTTGGATTCGCAGCCAAAACAACGGCCAGAATCGCTGATCCGGAACCAACCAAATTCATCGGACCACGGAAAAATCCAAGTGGCGTTAAAAGACCAAATGCCAGCGCCAGCACTATAGCAGAAGTCGGAATCAGATTTCCAATGATTGCTGTAAAGTACGGTGCAGCAAAAGTTGCCGCATTATTGAACATTGCTAATGAAAGTAAGAACCCAACCATTGGTGCTACGTCAATAGCACCATCCGTGAACAATTTTGCAAATTTACGACAGATTTCTGAATAACCGCCTCGCAGCTGACCAGTCGTCAGCATTGCATAAATTGCTGAAAGAATAAACCCTAGAATGATCGGCAGTTGGAGTGCAACTACGCCGACAACCGGCAAAACTACTGCCAGCCATGAAATAGCTGGTGCATCTTCTTTTGCTTCATTACTGTTTTGTGCAGCCCAGGAATAGGCTTTTTTCTTGTTCATTGAAAGATTAGCAATCACCAATACAACGACTAGAGATACGACCATTCCAATGATTCCGATTTGGAAATAATCATTATAGGTGTAGCTAGCAGCGGCTTCATTGAAACCCGCATAAATCGTTTGGTACTGTTGAAAATTGACAATGTTAGCGAAAATCCCCGCCATGATCGATCCCATAAAGCTGAACATTGCTACCGGTGCAGGAATACCCAGAGAAAGCATGATCGGTAAAACGATCACCGCGATGGAGATAACCGGACCAATGCCAGTCATTGTCATAAAAATAATTGCCGTAACAACACATAAAAGCCCCATCGTTATTCTTGGTTTATCCCCACCTAGCTCTACTACTTTCCGAATCAACGTAGCTGCAATACCAGTTTCCACTAATACCCGTCCGAAGAACGCTCCGAAGAATACATTGACTAAAATCGATTTCGCATATTCTGCCGGACCCGTCGCAAAGACATAGGTCAAGATGTCTACCAACTGCATCCCCTCCATTGCGGGATTCGGTGAAATAGAATTTCCTATAATACCTAAGGCTGTCCACAATGTTGCCATAATAATAAAGCCAATCATCAGATTGAATCCCTTAACACAATACCAGACCATAAAAAAGAATGAAGCAATCAACAAAAAGCCAATAATAATTTCACTCATGATTTTTCCTCCCAGAATATAATGATGATACCTCTTCTAGTTTTCACCTCCTAGAAACAGAAGAATGCCTCTTTTTTGATATACTAATATACTAGTTTCGTCAATTATAGCGCTTACAATCATAACTTTCAACCTATTTTTTTGTTTTTAATGAAAAAATTTATACCCCCTCTACAAATCAACATTCTTAAATAACCCAATATAATTAAGGTTTTCATTCCCTTTTATTTATTTCCAAATGAGAAATAATTCCCATAAAATCGAAAAAACTAATTAAGAAATCTTACATATCAGTTGGACCAAAACCACCTGGTTTTCTACTAAAAAAATAGACAAGTAACTTTTTAATTCAGAAGAAAAGGTAGAATTAGATTCTTTTAAACAATTTTTTATCTACTACATTCTGTTTTTTGTTCTTCATATTCTTTTAAAATTACCGATTTCATTGCTAATAAAGCATATTCAATGATATATTAGTACTGTTATTTTGATATACCAGTTTATGCATAAAAAAATGAAATGCTCAGATACTTGTTTTATCAACTTTTCAATAAAACATGCTTTTGATTTTTTGGGTTTCATCGGATAAAATAAAGAATTGATATAGCACTTTTCATTATTAACCAATCAAAGGGGGATTCAGTAAGATGAGCAGTAATTTACAGCAACAAGCTTTTCAGGCCATTCGAAAACAGATCATCTATGCTGAAATCGAGCCCGGAAGTAAGATATCTGAAAAAGCCTTGGAGGATGCTCTTCATATTGGACGAACGCCTATTCGTGAAGCGCTGATCCAATTAAGGAATCAAGAGCTAGTCTATACCGTTCCGCAATCAGGGACCTACGTCTCAAAAATAGACATCGAAACAGCTTCCCATGCTTCTTTCAGTCGAAAGTTATTAGAAAAAGCCGTATTGGTAGAATGTAGTGCTCGTATGACAGAAAAAGCGGGGCAGGTTTTAGAGAATGTCATCGAGGACACACGGATTGCTGCTGAAAATAGGGACTTACGAAAATTCTTTCATTTAGATAATGTCTTTCATAAAACTTGCTTTGATATTGCCGGAAAAGCAGAAGTTTGGGAGTGGTTGGAAAGCTTCTCTACACATCTGGATCGTTTTCGCTGGTTGCGTTTGAACGTCAGCGAGCTTCGTTGGGAGCGGATTATCGAAGAGCATGAGCAGCTGCTACAGGCAATCATGAAACAGAAGCTGAATGAGGTCAGCTTTCTGAGCTCAATGCATCTCCATATGATCATCGAAGAGCAGGATAAAATTATTCAGACGTTTCCTGATTTTTTCACTCAAGGTTCTAAAATCCAGTGAATAAGCACAGTATGTGACAATAGCCAAATGAACATTTGGTCACACGCTAAACACGACCAAACAGTGGTTCTTTTTCGTATACTTCAAAGATTTCGTAACAATAGAACTGCAAAAGCCGAATTGCTTTCCGATTTCATTTAAGCAATAGGTTGGAACAGAAATGTTTATGCAGGTTTCTGCATAGATAGAGCGTAGGACTTAAGTTACATCCTACGCTCGTCGTTACTATTCCACCTATTTATGCTACTCGTCGAAAAATCCAAAATAGTTTTTTGCATTGTTGTAGCAAATATCTTCAATGATCTGTCCGAGATAAGCCTCATCTTCTGGTAAACGGCCCTGTTCCACCCATTCTCCCACCAACTGACAAAGAACTCTTCTGAAGTACTCATGCCTTGGATAGCTTAAAAAGCTGCGGGAATCTGTCAGCATTCCCGTAAAGTTCGCCAGCAAGCTTTGCTGCGCTACTGTTGTCAATTGTTCCCGCATTCCTTCACACGTATCATTGAACCACCACGCGCACCCCAACTGGATGCGCTGCTGCATACCGCCTCCTTGAAAGCTTTGTGCGGCAGTAATCAGCGGTAGCCAGTCATTGGGATTTAGGGAATACAAAATCAACTTAGGCACACCGCTTCCTTCTTCCGCAACTGCCAGCAGTTTGACCACATTCGCTGTTAAAGCCGGCTGATCGCCCATTGAGTCTCCGCCAACATTTGCACCAATTTCAGCTTTTAGTCTTCTTGAGTCATCACGAAAGGCGTTCAAATGCATCTGCATCGTCCAACCTTGTTCCAGATAGACTCGCATCAAGTGAAGCTGAATTGCTGTAATAAATTGATTTTTTTCCAACTGAGAAAATGCACAAAAACCTTGTTGTGCTTTCTGTAGGATATCATCTAACTCCTCAGTGGTGGCCGCTTCATAAACAAAATGATTCAACCCATGATCCGCTAACCTACAACCTGCTTGCGCAAAATAATCGATGCGCTCCGTCAAAAGTCGCTTCAACGAATCAAAATCATGCAATCGGCTCCCCGTCAGCTGTTCCAACTTTTTAAGATACTCCTGATAGTCCACCTGATCGATCGACCAAATCTTGTCCGGTCGAAACGTCGGTAAGACTTTAAAATCAGTGACTTCACTCGCTAATTTACGATGATATTCTAAGGAATCAGCTGGATCATCTGTCGTACAGATTGCTTTTACCTTCATCAGCCTGATCAGTTCCTGAGGACGATAGTCGTTCGTTCGAATTTTTTTATTTGCCAACGCCCAAATCATAGGTGCATTTTCCTGATTAATAGTCAGCTCAATATCAAAATAGCGACGCAACTCTAAATGAGACCATTCGTAAATCGGGTTACCAATCGCTTTTTCCATCGTTCCTACAAAAGCAAGATACTTCTGATAATCATCACCCTTACCACTGACCAGCTCTTCCACAACGCCATTGGTTCGCATCAATCGCCATTTGTAGTGGTCTCCTACACCTTGATCATTCAGCCATAGCTGAGTCAAATTCTCATACTGCTTGTTCTCATAGATTGTTTGTGCTTCGAGATGGCAGTGATAATCAACGATTGGCTGTTGCTTCGCATAGGTATGAAATAGTTTTTGCCCCCATTTTCCGGGAACCAAGAAATTTTTGTCTAAAAACATCTCTAGTCTTGCTCCTCTCAACTTGCTATGTTCTTCTCTTCATTCCCTATCCTGTTCCTATTCACTCTTTCTCTAGCGCCTCCCATAATCCAAGCAAGTAGGAAGCACCGATTGCTCGATCATACAGCCCATAGCCGGGACGCCCAGTTTCACCCCAAATCATCCGTCCATGATCCGGACGAATGTACCCGTCAAACCCATTATCATGCATCGCCTTCAATACTTTATGCATATCAAGAGAACCCTCGGAAGATAGATGTGGCGACTCGTAAAAATCCTTATCTTTGATATATTTGATGTTGCGGATATGAGCAAAAGGAATCCGACCTCGCTTCGTGAATTCTGCCAAAATATCATAGACATTATTTTCTGGGTCCTCTGCAATACTTCCTGTACACAGCGTGATTCCGTTAGAAGGGCTGTCTGCCACCGTACAGATCCAATCTAAATCATCTCGATTCTTAACGATTCTCGGCAAATTAAAAATGGAATACGGAGGATCATCGGGATGGATCGCCATTTTTATCCCCACTTCTTCGCATACTGGAATGATTGCCTTTAAGAAATAAGCCAGATTTTCTCTCAGCTTCTCATCATCGACATCCTTATACGCTTCGAATAATTCCTTTACTTGGGCTAAACGTTCCGGTTCCCAGCCCGGCAGAACATATCCGCTGCTGCTTTCTTCGACCTCTTTCACGATTTCCTGCGGGGCCTTATCGATTCCTGCTCGTTCAAAGCTCATAGTGACCGACCCATCGGGCAGAACATAGTGTAAATCTGTTTTGATCCAGTCAAATATTGGCATGAAATTATAGCAAATCACTTCGATCCCATATTCTGCTAAATTGCGAATCGTCTCCTTATAATTTTCAATATAACGGTCACGACTCGGTAATCCGATTTTGATATCGTCATGAATATTGACACTTTCAATCACTTTTAACGTCAAACCAGCCGCTTCGATTTCCTCTTTCAACGCTTTGATTTGCGCCTTTGGCCAAACCTCGCCAGCTGGGATATCGAACAATGTCCCTACGATCCCCTTCATTCCCGGAATTTGACGCACATGCTCCAACGGGATTTTATCAAACTCTTTACCATACCATCTAAAAGTCATTTCCATTTATTTCCGCCTCCACTTTTCTTTTTTTGTTCATTCTTCAGACATATTTTTCTACTGTTGCTCGAACTGCGCCAGGCCCCTGAAGCATTTCCTTAAAGTATTGCTCCACCTTTTCTCCCAAACCGATTTCATATAAATCACTGCCAAAGATTTGTGTGTTGCGAAGAATCGGCCTAACGGCAGGTCTAACATCTCCGGTAAAACCGATAGTAACTCTGGCTAGCTGTTCCTGTAATTCGTCCAGCAATGGGTCCGGACTTGGTGTAAATGCCTCTCCTCGATCATCCACAGCTAGCAAATAGCGCAACCAGCCTGCAATCGTCAACGGGATATAGTGCAGTTCTTCGACACTCTTATCCGGCAAAGCAACGTATTTCTTGATTGTTTCACCATAGCGAATCCCTATCTTCTGAGAAGTGTCAGCAGCGATACGTTGCGGTGTATCGGGAATCATCGGATTGACCAACCGTGTATGAATCACCTCATCGATGAACTGCTTTGGATCAATAATACCTGGGTCTGCAACGACTGGTAGTCCTTCTCTGTAGCCGATTCCTTCAATCAGCTTAACTAGCGCTTTATCCCTCATTTCTTCTGCAATCGACATTTTACCTAACAAACACCCAAAAATAGCCAGCGCTGTGTGCAATGGATTTAGACAGGCTGTGACTTTCATCGTATCCACCTTGTCGACCGTTTCTCGATCCGTGAGAATCACCCCAGCTTTTTCAAGCGCAGGACGTCCATTAGGAAAGGCATCCTCAATAACAAGGTAATGGGTTGCCTCAGTATTGGCAAACAGGGCAATATTGGTATGCTTAGCTGTTTGGATAAGGTCTACTTCACTGAAACCGATAGCCTCCAGCTTCTCCTTTACTGCTTCTGAAGGGTTCGGAGTTATGCGATCGATCATTGTCCAAGGAAAGCTAACGAGCTGATCATTTGATAGATAATCAATAAATCCTGCTTCCACCCACCCAGCTTGTTGCCAACCTTCGGCGATCGCCAAAACACTCGTTTGGAATTTTTGACCATTTTGAGAAAAATTATCTGTAGAAACCATTGCGATCGGCAGCTTGCCCTGTTTGAATCGTGCATACAGCAAAGCTGTCAAAATACTGACTGTATGTTGAGGGTTCTCCGGACCATTTGCCAGATCCTGCTGAACGATCGGCGCATAGTTTCCAGCACTATCTCGGATGTTATAGCCTTTCTCCGTGATCGTCAGTGTCACAAACTGCACGCTCGGCTGTTGAAAAATCTGTAGGACTTTGGCAAAGCTTTCCGAACGATTCGGGTGGCAATAGTAGCTCGCCGCTGTCGCATTGATAAGATTGACATCCAGATCGCCACTTTCATGCATGATCACTTGAGCAAAATCATTATTATAAGGCTGATAGCAATCATCAACGATCCCTTCATCAAAGGTTTCACAGACGATCACTCCGCTTGTCAGCTCTCCGGCTTCAATCAGATCCTGCGCAATTTTTCCATGAAAGCCCCGATAGAGATTCCCACCTCCAAAGTGGATCCATACAGGTGCTTCCTGTGTGTTTTTGACGAGCTGTTTTTTATCTGCTGTAGGAATATGTACCTCCGGTGACTTGCTTGAGCTATCATAAAAGCTGAATATCTCTTCCATCTGTCTCCTCCTGTTCATTTTTTAACCTCGTTATACTCTCATTATAAGAAAGCCTTTTCAAAAACGAATAGCCAATATTGTTTCAAACATTGCAAAAGTTGCGCTTTGTGTTTATCATACAAATAGAGACTGACTGAAACTATTGGCTATTGGAGCGGTCAAATACGACCTAACCAGTTCCTCAAGGAGGGATTCCATGAAAAAAGATCTTTCTACTGAATTTTCCCACAGACAATATATGGAGGATGAACGATACGAAATTTTCTATTACAACGATACAGACCTTAAGTATGTCTCGCCCCACAAACATAATTACTATGAATGTTATTTCTTCTTAGAAGGAGATATCGAGTACATGGTTGAAGAAGAAAAAATTCTGCTGAAAAGTGGGGATTTCCTCTTGATCCCACCCGGAATCGAACATTGGTCAGTTGCTCGCTCCACTGACCGCCCTTATCGACGAATCGTCTTTTGGCTTAGTAGCCCGCTGATGAAACAACTGGTTCATATCTATCCCGATTTAGACTACTGTTTTCAACTAGCAACGAGGCAGCAATGCTGCCATTTCAGGGAGGATTACATCGTCTCTCAAGAAATTCACTGGAAGCTGCTGGGATTATTGGAAGAAATACATAATCAGCATGCTTTTTCAGAAACGACCCGTCAAATCAAAATAGCGGACTTTTTAAGCTTTATCAATCGGCTTCTTTTTTCGAAAGAAACCAGCCCTACAGAGAAACCTTTGTATTTGCGTATCTGTGATTTTATTGATGTCCATCTATCGGAAAACCTCTCTTTGGATCGCTTGGCCTCTGTCTTTTACGTCAGTAAATACCATATCGCCCATCATTTCAATGATGAAATGGGGCTCAGTGTCCATCAATATATCCTTAAAAAGAGACTGCAAAAAATCAAAGAAGGTCTGCCCTCGAAGATTCCTTTGCTTGAACTTGCTTCTAGCTATGGGTTTTCAGACTATACTAGCTTTTACCGCGCATTTAAAAAGGAGTTTCATGCCTCTCCAGCCGCTTATCGGAAACAAGTGCAATCGATCGATAACTATAAAATACCTGAATAATTAAGCTTTCTAGCCTATTGAATATCTTTTATTCCTCTTATGACATAAAAAATGAGTCCGGAACATAAATAAATTCCCGGACTTTTAGCATGCCTAAATCCGAATAAACGGTGGGTCAGAAGCAACTTCTTCGACAATAAGCCAAAATTCAGCAAAAATTTGTGGAACAATTTTCGTGAATTCCGTCTTATTGCTTGAAGCTAACCGCTTCTGTCCCAACCTCTTCGTGCTTAGAATATATGGTTATTTTAAAGGTGTGCTGGAAAGATTCTTTTATAGTTATCTACGACACCTTGCTTTTATAAAGGTGCAATGAAGTAAAATATGCAGCGATGATAATACCGACACACCAAGTAAAGGCCAACACTAGGTTATTCTCTAAGGGTAAATCCAAAGTTAAAGATCTAATACTATTAATAATCGGTGTCATGGGTTGAATTTTTGCGAGCCAGCGAATACTACTGCTTAACGTATCGACAGGCGCAAAGCCGGAACTTATAAAAGGTAAAATGAAGAGCGGCAACATCAAACTACTGGCACCTTCTACCGACTTCGAAAGCAAGCCGCATAATACCCCAATCAAGGAAACTGTAATATTCACTAAAATGAGAAGTCCTATAACGGCAGCCCAATTGCCAACATTTGCTTGTGGTCTAAAGCCCAGAATAAACGCAGTACCTATGATTATTATCGTTGAGATTGTATTCCTTACAACACCAGCTCCTGTATGCCCTATAAGTACAGCAGATTTTGAAATGGACATTGTACGAAAGCGGTCATTTATCCCTGTTGTCATATCTGCCGCAACATTCATTGCGGAATATTGCGAAGATTGACCAATACTCTGTAGAATAATGCCGGGCACAATAAAATCGATGTAGTTAAAGCCCCCTATATTGGCTATGCTCCCGAACACAGTGCCAAATAACAGCATTAATATGAATGGTACTAGTATTGCTACTAAAATGGTTTCAGGATTTCTCAGAGAGATGAGCAAGCAACGTTTAAACATAATCATTGAATCGAACAATAGATTTCTTTTTGACTTATCCATGAATTTCCTCCTCTGTTTCAGTGATCAGGGCCAAGAAAACATCTTCTAATGAAGGCAGGTTTTGTTCAACATCTCCGCTATCAATACCGTTCTCACTTAAAATTTTTACTGCTTTTAGCGCATGCTCTTCACTATTAAAATGTAGTTTCGTTCCCCGACTAGGCATTATTTCTTTCAAATATTGCGGCGTGCCCTCTACAAGTATCTCCCCTTTATGAAGAATCGCAACAGTATCGGCAAGGTATTCTGCTTCTTCCAGATATTGCGTCGTGAGAAATATGGTCGTTCCTCTTTCAGATAGTTCTTTAACTAAATCCCACATCGCTATACGATTTTGAGGGTCCAGGCCTGTGGTAGGTTCATCAAGGAAAAGGACCTGGGGATTACCTACGAGACTCATTGCTATATCCAATCTGCGGCGCATACCTCCTGAATAGGTCGATACTTTGGCATCAGATGCATCCTCTAAGCTAAAAAGAGATAACCACTCCTCTGTTTTCTTTTTCATGTCTGGCAGATATCTTAGTTGCCCTATCAGATTGAGATTTTCACGCCCGGTCAACACTTCATCAACTGCCGCAAATTGGCCAGTTAAACTGATACTCTCACGTACCTTATCTGCTTGCTTGATGAGATCAAAACCGTTGACCGCAACTTTCCCATCGTCTGGTTTCAACAACGTCGAAAGAATTTTAACAATCGTCGTTTTTCCTGCACCATTAGAGCCTAATAAAGCGTATATCGTTCCACTCAGGACAGTAAAACTGACATCTTTCAATACCTCCTTATTTTTATAGCTTTTCTTTAGTCCTGAGACAAAAATCGCATCATCGAGTTTTGACATGTTGATTCCTCCTTTAATTTATTCGTTCTAAATACTTGTTGTTCAATGGCTTCTTTTTTACATACATACCAAATGAATGTATATAGTGAATAAAAAATTGTCTAGTAAAAGACAATTTAATTGATGCTGTTTAAGAAAAATAAGGCAACGATTTTATTAAGCTTTCCATCTCTTTATCATATAGTGGTACGCCCATTTTCTCTAGTATCTCTGCTACAAATTGATATTTACGCTGAAAATCCTCGGCACTGTCTGTTGGCAAAGACAGAACAAACCACATATCTATAAACGTCAAAAAATCGGCTAATTCCTTTGTGTACTTGGTTTGAATAGAACCATCTTTTTGTCCCTCTTCAATTAATTCCATCCAGAACGGATACAAGATGCGACGGTTTGAATCGATCATTTTTGCTAAGACATGAGGATTTTTCAAAATCGGGATAGCTTGATTCGTTATTTCTACTTGATTTTCATTGGATTGATTCAACTTGATAGCCAATTGCATTTTCTCTAACCCATTCAAGTCAGTACGCTTTTTTACTAGTTCAAAAGGATTATTATCAAAGAACATTTTATCACCCAAAGCATCGATAATTTCCTCTTTCGACTTGAAATGATGATAAACAGCGCCCTTAGTTAGCCCCTCCAACCCATTAACGATATCTTGGATCGTCGTGTTGTCATACCCTTTCTCAAGAAATAGTCGTTCAGATACTTCTAATATCTTATCCACGGTCACTTCCGGATATTTGTTTCTTGCCATCATATCCTCCTACTTACATTCTCTTGGTATGTAAGTATTGTATACTGACATTTATGTTGTGTCAACGCTTCTTTGGTATTGCTTTCATGATAGCTGATAAAAAATCCACCGAAAGCTCGTTTTATCTAAGAGAAAAAACAGAGGGCTGTGACATTAATATGCCTCAGCCCTTTAAAACCGGATAAACGTTGTTCCATCAGCAGCTTCAAGCAACCTCTAGTATAGTAGCAAATTAACCAATTGATCCCAATAGAAAAAATAAAAAATGACACTCATACCAACTGTAGAATAAACGTTTTTACTTAAAACAGGTGAAAATATTTTTTTACCTCAATATACACTAATGGGATGAAAGATAGTCCTAGCACCCACAGCCACTCAGCGAATCCAATACTTACAAAACCAAAAATAGTTTGCGTAACTGGGATGGTAACTAAGAGAATGATCAGCAATGCTCCTATAAAAGTTGTTGCTACTAATAGGGGATTACTTCGGAAACGTATTTTAAAAATGGAGACCTTACTTCGACAATTATACATGTGAATAATTGTCGATAATCCCAGCACTATAAACGTCATTGTCCGTGATAGTTCAACGGACTGCATACGTCCAATCAAAATTGCGGCTAAAGTAACCAGCGTAAAGACAACCGAGATTTCTATTATTTTGTATAGTAAACCATGAGAAAAGATACTCGTATGTTTATGAATAGGAGCCTGTTTCATCACATCTTTATCAACAGGTTCCACGCTCAAGCTCATCCCTGGTATGCCATCAGCAACAACCTTGATGATCAACAATTGAATAGCGGTAACCGGAGCTCCCCAACCGATAATTAAAGAAATCAGCACAATGGTCAGTGCAGAAATATTACAACCCAGCATTGCGTACAATGATTTTCTAATATTACTATAGACACGTCGTCCTTCTTCAATAGCTTGAACAATGGTCGCAAAGTTATCGTCCACCAAAACCATATCTGCTGCTTCTTTTGCTACTTCTGTTCCTCCACCCATAGCAATCCCCACATCTGCTGCTTTAAGAGCTGGTGCATCGTTCACTCCATCACCCGTCATAGCGACAATTTCATCATTTTTTTGGAAAGCTTTTACAATCCTGATTTTATCTTCAGGTGAAGTTCGAGCAAATACTCGATAGTCGTCGATCATATCCACTAAGTCCTGATCACTCAATTGGCTTAATTCCGCACCAGTCATCGCTTTCTTCCCCTCGAAAAGAATCCCTACATCTGCTGCAATTTTTTTGGCTGTTAACAAGTGGTCGCCTGTGATCATGACTGTTTCGATCCCAGCTTGCTTTGCTACAGAAACGGCATGATGGCTTTCTGGTCGAGCAGGATCAATAAGCCCGATAAAACCGGCAAACACCAATTCATTCTCAAGGATCTCCTCTATAAAACGAATCGGTTCAGCATCAAATAATTTATAAGCGACACCTAATACACGATAGGCTTGATTAGCCAGTTCGTCATGCTTTTTTAAATACTCCGGATTTGAGTTGCTCAGAGGTAAACGATCAAATACCCCTTTCGTCACAGAGACATATCGATTCTTGAATCTGTATAAAACGGTCATTCTTTTTCTTTTTGAATCGAAAGGGATTTCACATACTTGTTCAAATTCTGCCGTATATCCTGCCAGCTCTTCCTTTGTAAAAGAAGAATCTATAGCCTTCTTGATTGCTAATTCTGTTGGATTCGCTGTAACAACTGAGTCTTCTTCAATAGCACTTGCAAGATAAAATAAGAATAGCAAATTTTTCTCCTGATCATTTGTCACTCCTAAAACAGTCTCAGATAGGTCGTTTACAGCATTGATTTTTTTGACGGTCATTTTATTTTCTGTGATCGTTCCTGTTTTGTCCGAACAAATGATTGAGACACTACCAACCGTCTCAACCGTCGAAGGAGTTCTAACAATTGTCTTTTTCAGAGCCATATTACTCATACCCACAGCCAAAGAAATAGTTACTACAACTGGCAATACTTCTGGAATGGCCGCAACTGCCATTGAGATTGCCGTCATAATACTCACCTCTAATGACAAACCTTTAACAATACCTATTACAATTGCTAATATTCCCGCTAGAATCGCTATAAACCCGAGTACTTTCCCAAGCTTTTGCATTTTTATTTGTAAGGGCGCGACATGAGGGACTTCGCTAGTTAACATAGCAGAGATTTTACCGATTTCTGTATGGCTTCCTGTTTTTTCGACTTGAGCTTTTGCTTTTCCTGCAACCACCAGGGATCCGGAAAAAACGAACTCTTTTCGATCGCCTAAAGAATCTTCGGGTGTGGAAATATAGTCCGGATTTTTTTCACTTGGCTCACTTTCACCTGTTAGAAATGACTCATCGACAAAAAAATTACTACTCGTTAAAAGCTTGGCATCTGCTGGGATTCTATCTCCTAATTCCAGTTGAATACTATCTCCCGGAACGATTTGAGAGCTTTCAATCTCTTGCAGTTTTCCATTCCTAAAAACTTTGCTTATTGGTATGCTTAATTTTTTTAATTCACTCATCGATTTTTCGGCATTTTTTTGTTGCCGAATCGATAAATAGACATTGAGAACTACTATGGAAAATATGACGATCGGCTCGGTAAAATCATCTGGGTGCGTTTGAACCGCTACATAAATGGACAAAAATGTTGCAACAATTAAAATTAGAACCGTTATATCTTTCATGGATTCTTTCAAATAATCAACAAAGCTTTTCCCAGTGGGATTTTCGATTGTATTGTACCCAAACTTCTCTAATCTTAGCTTAACTTCTTCATTGGTGAGTCCTTGTTCCTTCTCTACTTGTTCGTTTAACATACGCCTACCTCCTAAAACAAAAGAAGCCAGACAAACTAACCACAAAAGCCTACGGTTAGTTTCTCTGACTTCAATAAGTTTGTTCCGGCGAACAAATCTTTTGTCATTTTTTCAATTCCCAGTCATTATTGCACATTTGAATTTCGGGGTCAAGTTTAAAAAATATAGTGCTTTCAATTTTCTTGTTACTTAGGAAAATTTGGATAGGCATTACTGTATTCTTACTGATATTCAGGTCAACCATAAAATAGTCTAGCAAAAGATAGTCCTGTTTTGGAAAAATCAGCAGCGGAATCTGATTTGACCATTCGTCCACCGTTAGCACATAATCCTCAATAGCCGTTTTAATTTTCTTCGTCTCATCTTTATTCGTCAAAATCAAAAGATTTTTTAGTACGTCAAAATACCCAGTACTTAACTGCTTGATTTCCGGAGAATTATTTTCTTTGCACCAGTCGATCATTTTGTTGATTGTATAGCTAGTACCTCATACCCCAAAAATAAAAAGGGAGTTATCTAGTTCTTTATATCAAACATAATTGAAGTAAGTAATTTCCCTTTTCATTTAAAGTTTTGCACCTTAAACTTTCATTACATAATAAAGCCGTTCATTTATACTCTACCTGGTATAACTTTATTCTTTCAAACTTACACCATTGGATTTAATAACCTCTTGATACCAATAAAAAGAATCTTTTTTTAACCGATTTCTCGTTCCTTTTCCTTCATCATCTAAATCTACATAGATGAATCCATAACGTTTTTTCATCTGTCCAGTACCAGCACTAATTAAATCAATACAACCCCAAGGTGTATAGCCCATAACTTCTACGCCATCCTTTAAGGCTTCCTCCACTGCCAAAATGTGTTCTTTTAAATACTCTATTCGATACAGATCATGAATACTTTGGTCTTCTTCCACCTGATCGACAGCTCCCAAACCGTTTTCCACAACAAACAGAGGAAGCTGATAACGATCATAAATAGTATTCATAGTCACGCGCAAGCCAAGTGGATCAATAATCCAGCCCCATTCTGTTTTAGGTAAATATGGGTTACTTAAGCTTGCAAAAATATTCCCATCTGTCGTATCTGCATCTAATTCCTTATTCCCTGTTACCACTTTTGTAGAATAGTAGCTGAAACCAATAAAATCAACTGTATTCTTTAATATCTCGGTATCCTCAGCAGTAATATTCAATGTGATGTTATTCTCTTCAAATACTCGTTTGCTATAAGAGGGGTATTTACCTCGTGCTTGAACATCAATAAAGAAGAAGCCTTCTCTATCCGTCATTTTTGCTTCCCAAATATCCTCAGGATTACACGTATTTGGATAAGCTTCACCCGCAGCTAACATACACCCCACCTGATTATTCGAATTGATTTCATGTGCGACTTTCGTTGCTTTAGCTGAAGCTACCAGTTGGTGGTGCGCTGCTTGATATTGTAATTGTAATGGATTTTCAGCATCATCAATCTTCATACTCCCTCCCATGAAAGGAAGTACCATCATAATATTTATCTCATTAAACGTCATCCAATAGCGGACAACATCCTTATATCTTGTAAATACCGTTTCAGCATATTTTACAAATAAATCAATCAATTTTCGATCAGCCCACCCATTATATTTTTCATATAAGGCCATCGGTGTGTCAAAATGATTCAACGTAACCACTGGTTCAATGTCGTACTTTTTACATTCAGTAAAAACCGCATCATAAAATTGTAAGCCTTCTTCATTCGGTGTCTCTTCTTCTCCTGTAGGAAAAATACGCGGCCAGCTAATAGACATTCGTAAACATTTAAAACCCATTTCAGCAAATAATTTGATATCTTCTTTATAGCGATAGTATCCTTCTACAGCTTTATGACTAGGGTAATAGTGAAATTTTTTCGTTATATCGGGATGATACATCGCATCCATTCTACCATCCTGAATTGTTGGTAAATAATCGATTGGGCCAAGTCCTTTTTTCCCTTCTAAATAACCGCCTTCATATTGGTTGGCAGCAATCGCTCCACCCCATAAAAAGTCTTTTGTAAATACTGATCCCTTCATACTTCACCTACTCAATTTCAAATAAATAGTCACCAACTAAAACCGTTTCTTTTTTTGTAACAAGCGTTTGATTATCTTTAGCCGCATTTGTTACAACAATTGGTGTAATCATTGAAATTCCTTTCTTTAAAATAGTTTCTTTGTCAAAGGTTAATATTATTTCTCCAGATTTGATTTGTTGTCCTTTTTTTACATGTAAAGTGAAGCCTTCACCTTCCAAAGACACTGTTTCTAATCCGATATGAACAAGCAGCTCGACTCCTTCATTAGACGTAATACCAATCGCATGATTTGTTGGTGTCACCATCGTTACGACCCCATTAAAAGGAGCAATAACCTGATTGCTTTCAGGAATAATAGCCACCCCTTTACCAACTACTTCTTTCGCAAATATATCGTCTTCTACTTCTGATAAGGGAATTACTGTGCCTTTTAAAGGCGAAGTTATAACAACACCGCTCGACACAGACTCAGCAGTTGATATTTCTTCCTCAACCTCTTCTTCCTCATCCCATTTTAATAACATTGTTCCTACAAAGCTAACGACAAAGCTAGCAACCATACCAATGATTGCCCACATAAAATTACTTGTTCCTTGTTCAATATAGGAAGGAATAGCTGTGATTCCAGGAATCCCAAAAGCAAAAGCCTTTACAGTAAACAACCCAAATATTCCCCCACCGACGGCCCCGCCGACAAGCGCTGCATAAAACGGTTTTTTATAGCGTAAGGTGACACCATAAATGGCTGGCTCTGTAATTCCAAAAACAGCAGAAATAGCAGCAGAATAAGCGACTGATTTTGTTTTAGCATTTTTTGCTTTGATTGCAACAGCTAGGGTGGCACCACATTGTCCTAAATTAGACACTAAGCTCATCGGCAATAGAACCGTATCATAGCCTACACTTCCCAAATTTGATAATGTAGAAGGTGTAAAGGTATGCTGCATACCTGTGATAACAATAACGGATAACAACCCTCCCATCAATACGCCTGCTAATGGTCCTACCGTTTCAAATAGCATTGCAAAGAATCTTTCTAATAAAACACCCACCATATTGCCAAGTGGAGCTATTGCAATTAATGATATAGGCGCCATAATAAGGAGCACTAGTAACGGTGTAAAGATAATTTTTACAACAGCAGGGATAAAACGATCCACTAATTTGTAGACATAGCTCATCAGCCAAACACTTAAAATGATTGGTATTACTGAAGAACTATAATTTAATACCTGAACAGGAATTCCTAAAAAGGAAAGCGATGTTACTTCTCCTACTAGCTCTATAAATGCTGGATATAGTAGGACACCAGCTAACGCCAGGGATAAATATTCATTAACCTTAAACTTCTTAGCTGCTGAATTCGCTACTAAAAATGGCAGAAAATAAAAGGCCGCATCAGAAATCATATTTAAGATAAAATATTCATTTCCAGTTACATCAATCCAGCTAAATGCTGTTAACGCCGCCATGATCCCCTTAATTAAACCCGCTCCAATAATTGCTGGTAAAATCGGTGTAAAAATACCTGCGATAGCATCCATTAAGCTTTCTAAAGGCTTTTGTTTCATTTTATTTGTCGGGTTTCCTTTTACCGCTCCACCTATTTCTTCCATCAAAGCATCGTAAACTTTAATCACTTGATTGCCAATAACAATTTGGAATTGCTCTCCTGCAAATTGAGCATCAATCGCCCCATCAATTTTCTTAATAGCAGAAACATTCACCTTAGTCTTATCTTTTACTTGAAAACGCAACCGTGTAATACAATGCCATGCTTCTACAATATTTTCTTTCCCGCCAAGGTTCTTTAGAACATCTAAAGCTACCTTTTTCTGATCCATACATTTCACTCCTTCTTTCAAAATTTATCAAAAAAACCACCTAAACATTTGGAGGAACACGGCCGTTGTTCCTCCAAATATTCGGGTGGTGCCTGATCGAATCAGTGACACTCCTCGTTAAAAGAGAGCTATTTACTTTCTTGAATTAATCGTTCTATATGTAACACTAAATAGATGATTTCTGTTTCACTAACATGCCAGCTATATATATCAGATAAATATTCTGCTATTTTTTTAGCACAGGCAAAGCTTTTTTTATGTTTCGTAACGATAGTTTGGTATAATTCCTGATTTAGTATTTCATCAGAATCTATTTTTTCTTTTTGCCGAATGACAAAATATCGTAAATGAGTAACAAATCGAGAATAATTAATCCCTAACTCATTAATAGAAATATGATAGTGATAATTGACAATATTGATGATTTTACTAATAGTTTCTGTTAAGCGCATCGTATAATCCATATCACTATTCTCGTATTGTGCATTGATAATGTGCATGGTAATAAAGGAAGCTTCAGAGTCAAACAAAGAGATGCCATATTGTTCTCTAATCCATTCTACAGCTAATTTTCCTACTTCATGCTCTTTAGGATATAAATGTGGAATTTCCCATTGTAAAGGATTTTTTATTTCTATCCCTTGCTTTGTTCGTTCAATCGCATACCGAATATGATCCGATATACTAATAATTGCAATGTCATTTATTTTTTTATCTAGTTTATCATTCGCTATTGTCAAAATATCTTCTGTAATATCAATTGTTTGTGAGGAGATAGTATTTAGTATCTTGGATAATCGATTTTCTTTTTCAATGGTGAATTTCTTTTGAATTGCTTGGCTGGGAATTTCTTCCCCTTTCTTTTTTTTAAAACCAATACCTGTTCCAAACAGCACGACTTCATTTCCCTTAGCGTCCTCTGCTAAGATAATATTGTTATTTAAAGATTTCACAACTCTCATATTCTCACCCACTTTCTTTCAAAAAAAATAACCAAAAACAACGTACTCTTCTTAGTACTTGATTTCGGTTATGCCTGATCGAATCAGTGACACTCTATCCACTTTTTTTCAATTCAATTATAGTTTAAAATGATTCCCTTGTCAATTTCATTTTTCAATTTTCCTTATTTTGCGATTATTTTTTCTGATTTACGTTATTTTTATCATCGCTCTTCATATCTGTACATCCGTAAACTACATATTCCTCCTAGCTTCATTTGTGATTTGTCCTTTTCAATACTTTTTTTACCGCTTAAACTATCAGTAAAGCTGATATACGATTTTCCTTCTTCAAACTTAAAAGCAGATTGGAAAAAGAAGGTGCCTATTTACCTCAATGGAGGTACAACTACACTCTCTTATACATTAGGCAATCAATTAAATATTGGCATTTCCAACCAATCAAACACTGCAAAACAAAGTAGTAAAAATGGAATATTTTACTTTAAATATTCCAACTGAAGAACAAATGAAACAAATCATAATTGGCGGCTTTAACAGCGGTACCGATAAATTTAACTATTCTGAGTCATTCACTTTTGAAATATCTGAAATAATCGAGGCTCCTGTCATTTCAGAATGTTGTCTCACCTTAGAGTTTCAAGTAAATCAAGTGGTTAAAACAAAAGGGATCAGTCATATTTTTGCCACTATAAAAAGACGGTTGGTGGAAGAACAGCTAATCCATGATCAGCACTTAATTAGCCAGCAGCTGAATCCTGTGTTTTACATGGGAGATAGTTACAAACGCCAATATAAGTTTCTAACAAATCCAGTTGAATAACCAGAAAATTATCATATTCCCTAAAAAAGGAAATGTATCTCATGATGATAGATACATTTCTCCTCTTCATTTTCTATTCTTAAGATAGCATTCTAACCAGCCTTACTGATATTTTCTTAAAGATATCAGTAGGGTTGATCAGCTGTTTTTTACTCTGAACTCTCATCACTAAAAAAAGACCAAACACCGATTAAATTGTCTGGTCTTCGAAAAATAATCTGTATTATTTTGTCCTCGCTTATTGTTCCTATCCTTTAATCAAGCTTGCACATATAAATCCTTGGCTAAAGCTAGACAACCAATCACACCAGCATTGTCCTCTAATTGAGGGGTAACGATGTATGTCGCTAAATCCGGATATTTCACATACTCATTGATTAGCTTGGCAAATTGTTCTTGGACTTTTTTTCTTAATTGTTCTTGCTTCATCACACCGCCGCCAAAAATAATGATTTGTGGAGAAAAAAGCAAGGTCGTATTGTACGCACATTGTGCAATGTAGTAAGCTACGATATCCCAGGATGCATCATCTGGAGGTAAATCCTGCCCTTTGATCCCCGTTCTATTCTCGATGGCAGGTCCTGCAGCTAACCCTTCCAAGCAGTCATTGTGGTATGGACAATTACCGGCAAATGTATCTTCAGGATGGCGTCGAACTATAGCATGGCCCATTTCGGGATGACTAAATCCTTCAACGAATTGCCCATCTAACAAAGCTCCACCACCAACGCCTGTTCCGATAGTGTAATACACTACACTTGATAACCCTTTACCACATCCCGCAATATATTCCCCATAACAAGCCGCATTTACGTCTGTTGTCCAAGCAACAGAAATGTTGGCTAATTGTTCTTTTAAATATCCGACAAAATCAAAATTCTTCCACGCAAGCTTGGGGGTAGAGGTAATATAACCATACGTTTCAGACTCTCGTTTAACATCGATCGGACCAAATGATCCGACTCCGATTGTCGTGAGTGCATCAAATTTTTTGAAAAAATCAACGACCGAACGCATCGTTTTTTCAGGTGTTTCTGTAGGAAAGGAGACACGCTCAAGTATTTCCAAGTTTTCATTGCCCACTGCACAAACAAATTTTGTGCCCCCAGCCTCAATCGCACCGTATATCATATTTTCCACTCCTTATAAAGCTTATGTTGTTTGACCTTGAATTAGTTTTACCGGTAATAAATAATTTTTTTCAAGTTTTTTTTCTGGATTCTGAATTCTTTGTAGTAACAAGTCCACCAAAATTTCTGCATAGTCAGCCATTGGTTGAGCAATCGTTGAAAGCTGTGGGAAATAATTCTGAACGAATTTTGTCCCATCATACCCAATGATCTTGATTTGTTCAGGTACGTTTATCTTCAACTGCTGGCACTGATTATATGCCAGTATAGCCGTTAGATCATCCGTACAGAATAAGCTGTCAATGTCTTCCGTTTCTAAAATATGTTTGATTTCTAAATTTTTCAAGGTTGTTGATCTCGCTGTTGTTTGAATCTGAAAAATTTTAGGCTCTAAGTCGTGCTTCTCTAAAAAGCTTAAATACCCATTCAAGCGAAAATTTGTAGGGGAATTTGATTCTTGTGATCCTGTAAGAATCGCAATTTTTCGTGCTCCTTTGACAAATAATGTTTCAGTAGCTAAATAGCCGCCTTGAAAATTATCACTGCCAATGATTGGAATATTATCCGCTAAATAACGGTCAAAAGAAACAATCGGCAGTTCGATATCTTCATACTCTGCAATCCCTAGATTGTGAGCACCAGCTATGATCCCATCTACTTTATTGGCCGCAAGCATATTAATATAATGCCGCTCTTTTTCTTTATTATTCGCACTATCACATAATATGACACGGTAGCCTAAATCAAATAATTTCCCTTCGATTCCTTCCACAAGCTCTCCAAAAAAAGGATTCGCAACCGTTGGAAAAATCAGTCCGATCAATTGAGTATTTTTTCCTTGCAACGAACGAGCTAAAGAATTGGGTTGATAATTCAGCTCTTTCATCGCTAGATTTACTTTATCAATGGTTTTTTGGCTTAAAGAGCCATAATTATTAATAACACGAGAAACGGTAGTGGGAGAAACCCCCGCTTTCTTTGCAACATCAGTTAGTTTGACAACCATGCCACTTCATCCTTTATTGGTTAGTTTTCCGCAATTGCCATAATTTTCCTTGATAGCCTCCATCACAAGCTAGATGGATTCCTGTCTGATCTGCTTCCGGAAAAATTCGCATTGTTACAACCTTTTCACCCTCATTGATGAAGATTTCAACAATCGAAGAATCTACAAATATCTGTAAATCCAATGGTTTTTGTTCGACTGTAAACGATCGGACAAAGCCATATTCTTCTGCAAAAACAGCACCAGCCTGACTACGGTCTATCGTTATTTTACCATGTTGGGAATCAAAATTAATCGTTAATCCTTGATTTTGTTCTTTATCCGTACATAAAGTTAACGTTCCCTTGGAAAGCGGGTCAAACGACAGCAGCAATTCATACTGATTTGTCTTTGTTTCAACAAACGAGCTGGAATCTTGAGAACTGGAATCTTGGTTGATATCAACCGCTTCGCCTATGCGTAATTGCTCCATTTCTGCGATAGGACGTTGATACAATTGCTTTTCTTTTATAACCAGTTCTTTGACGCTACTTAGACAATGGGCCCACTCTTCTTGATCGGTTGGATAATCGATTTCCGGTAAGCCTACCCAGCTAATGGATAATAGACGGTTGTCGGGTGCTTGAAACGCTTGTGTCGCATATACGTCAAACCCCTCATCCAGATTTTTTAGTATGGTAGGATCAACCAAACGATTTGATTCATGGTCGTAAGAGTCTGCAATAACATACGTGTTAGGGTAGATATTTTCATAAAAACAACTGTCCTTCTCTAGACCCTGAGGGCAAAAGATAAGTAAGGCAGCATCTTCTGTTACTAATAAATTCGGGCATTCAATCATAAACCCCATTTTTTTATCGGTAAATTCTAATTCTCCCTTACACTGCCAGGTCAGTAAATCAGAACTCTGATAGGTAAGAATCTTGCCTTCTTCTGCCTCATTTTGCGCACCTATAGCCATCAAATAATTATCCTCGTATCGAAATACTTGGGGATCTCTGAATTCAGATGTGTAGCCCGCCGGTGAGGCAGTAAGCAGTGGTTTCTCGATTTTTTGAACCGCTCCAGATCCATCCATCCAGGCACCTAGCTGATAGGAATGACGAACCCAATCCGCATCACGCACATTCCCGGTATAAGCAAGAAACAAGTGGTCCGAAACAGCCAGAGCAGTTCCTGAATATACCCCATGACTATCATACAGACCATCTGGAAATATCTTCGTTCCTTCTTCTTTCCAATCTACTAGATTATCAGAGGTCAGATGATACCAGGATTTTACCCCATGGACTGCACCCATTGGATACGATTGATAAAAAACATGCCACTGATTATTAAAAAATGAAAAACCATTTGGGTCATTTAGTAAGCCTGTATTGGGTTGGATATGGTACCCTAAGCGCCAGTTAGAATCAGCTACTTTCTGTTGCAATAAGGCAAGGTGCTGTTTATCCCACTCTTGATAGGGACGATAACGTTCTTCTTTCGTCCAAATTTTTTTATTAGACATTATGTACTCTCCTCGCAAACGCATTCTTGCATCTAGTTTAACTTTAACGACCAATAATGTCAAACGTTAATCAATTAAATGTCCACACATCTATAGACACCATAATTCAAAAGGATAATTAATTGTCATACGTTTGACATTTACGAAAAATCTGATATACTTTGGATGTGAAAAAGCGATTTCATTTCCAAAGTAAGCAGACAAAGGAATCGCTTTTGTTAAAATCGCTTAAATGACATTTAGGAGGAAAGAGAATGGATTACAAAAAAGTGGCAGAGGAAATCAATCAAGCGCTTGGCAAAGACAACATTCAAGCAGCCGCGCATTGCGCGACACGACTGAGGTTGGTTCTAAAAGATTCAAGCAAGGTAGATCAAAAAGCGTTAGACAATAATGATGCTGTTAAAGGAACATTTGAAGCCAATGACCAGTTTCAAATCATTATTGGTGCCGGTGATGTAAACAACGTCTATGATGAACTGATAAAAATAACACATGTGAAGGAAGCATCGACAGCTGATTTAAAAGCAGTAGCGGCGAATGGTAAGAAGAACAATCCCATTATGGCATTTATTAAGGTATTATCTGATATTTTTGTTCCGATCGTTCCGGCTTTAGTTGCCGGTGGTTTATTGATGGCATTGAACAATGTGTTGACCGCACAACATCTATTTGGCCCTCAATCCATTGTAGAAATGTTTCCAGCTGTAACGGACATCGCTGGCATCATTAATTTATTAGCTTCTGCGCCGTTTGCTTTCTTACCTATCTTGGTCGGTTTCTCTGCAACCAAACGTTTTGGCGGTAATCCCTATCTAGGTGCAGCCATGGGGATGGCGATGGTGATGCCCGATTTAGTCAATGGATATGGCGTAGCTAATGCAATTGCAGAAGGAAGTATGAATTACTGGCATGTCTTTGGGATGAATGTTGCCCAAGCAGGTTACCAAGGCTCTGTATTACCGGTGTTGGTGGTTGCTTGGATTTTAGCAACGCTAGAAAAATTCTTTCATAAAAGAATTCCAAACGCATTTGATTTCACCTTTACCCCAATGCTAGCCATCATTATTACTGGATTTTTAACCTTTATCGTTGTGGGACCGGTTATGAGAATCGTTTCGGATGGTTTAACCGACGGACTAGTTTGGTTGTATAATACGACGGGCGCACTCGGTTTAGGGGTATTCGGACTGTTTTATTCTCCTATTGTTATTACAGGGCTACATCAAAGCTTCCCGGCAATCGAAACAACGTTGCTAGCTGATGTCGCGCGGACTGGCGGCTCCTTCATTTTCCCAGTCGCTTCCATGGCAAATGTTGGTCAAGGAGCAGCAACGCTGGCCATCATGTTACTAACGAAAAATGAAAAGCAAAAAAGCTTAGCGACCTCAGCAAGTATTTCGGCGATGCTGGGAATTACAGAGCCGGCAATATTTGGGGTCAATTTAAAACTTAAATTTCCATTTATTTGCGGCATGATCGCCTCAGCAGTTGCTTGTGTATTTATTGGGGCATTTCATGTTTTATCCGTAGCAATGGGCCCTGCAAGTGTTATTGGTTTTATCTCCATCGCACCAAAATCAATTCCTTCTTTCATGATTGGGATCGTCATCAGTATTCTAGTCGGCTTTGTTACAACATATGCTTACGGTAAACGTCATATGGCTATATTGGCAGATGATGATACTCGTGCAGATGAAGTTGCCGTTGAAATCAATGAAGATCCTGAGGCAGAAAGTAGCTCTGTTGAAGATGAAGTATTAACTGCTCCTGTCAAAGGAACACTGCTTCCTCTAAAAGAAGTCAACGATCCCGTTTTTGCACAAGAAATGATGGGAAAAGGGATTGCAATCATTCCAGAAAAAGGGATGATTTACGCACCGGCCGACGGAGAACTAACCATCGTACACGATTCAAAACACGCTTATGGATTAAAAACAACCCATGGTGCGGAAGTACTGATTCATATTGGGATCGATACGGTAAAATTGAATGGTGAAGCCTTTGAAACCAATAAAAAATATGGAGATTTAGTTAAAAAAGGAGATATTTTGGGAACCGTTGATTTAGATGCAATCAAAAAAGCCGGCTTTGATCCTACCGTGATGATGATCGTTACCAATACAAACGACTATGAATCCGTTGAAGTAATTGATACATTAGCAGCCGATAGAAACCAAGGGCTACTAGCATTGAGTGCACGTTATGAAAACTAACTGGTGGAAAAAAGCAACGATCTATCAAATTTATCCACGTAGCTTTCAGGATACGAACGCAGATGGTATTGGCGATCTTCCGGGAATTATTCAGCGTTTAGATTACCTTGCTTTTCTAGGGATAGATGCCGTGTGGCTGAGTCCTGTGTATCAATCACCTAATGAAGACAATGGCTATGACATCAGTGACTATCAAGCGATTGGTTCAGAATATGGAACAATGGAGGATATGGATCGACTGATTGAAGAAGCAAAAAAGCGAAATATCAGGATCATCATGGACTTAGTTGTCAATCACACTTCCTCTGAACATCCTTGGTTTCAATCAGCACTTCAGAGTACAGAGAGTCCCTTTCATGATTTTTATATTTGGAGAAAGGGCGTTGAAGGACAGCCGCCGAACGCCCTTCAGTCAAACTTCGGCGGCTCAGCTTGGACATTGGTTCCGGAACTTGGAGAGTATTATCTTCACTTACACGCAAAGGAGCAACCTGACTTAAATTGGGAAAATAAAAAAATGCGTCAAGAGATTTATCGTATGATGAACGACTGGATCGAAAAAGGGGTAGGCGGATTTCGTCTGGATGTGATCGATTTAATTGGAAAGGAACCCGACCAATCCATTACTAAAAATGGCCCAAAACTCCATGAACTATTACAGGAAATGAATCAGAACACCTTTGGCGAATATGATTTGGTCACGGTTGGTGAAACTTGGGGCGCAACACCCGAAATTGCTCAGCTTTATTCAGACGAGGAGCGAGAGGAATTATCGATGGTTTTCCAATTTGAGCATATCAATTTGGATAAGCAACCAGGCAAACGAAAATGGGATCTAAAAAAACTTGATCCGAAAGAACTGCACCAAGTTTTTTCTAAATGGCAAACTGAACTGACTGGTAAAGGTTGGAACTCCCTGTTTTGGAATAATCATGATTTACCACGAATCATTTCTCGTTGGGGCGATGATCAAAACTATAGGATCCTTAGTGGGAAAATGTTAGCAATTTATCTTTATTTTCTTCAAGGAACACCGTATATATACCAAGGCGAAGAGATTGGAATGATAAATTACCCCGTCACGTCCATTGAGGAAGTCGATGATATTGAGAGTCGGAGAATGTATGACGAACGCATCGGTTTAGGCTATACAGAAGATGAAATCATTGCCTCTATTAATGCCAAAGGACGCGATAATGCACGCCACCCAATGCAGTGGTATGCGTCTAAACAAGCTGGTTTTACAGAGGGTATTCCTTGGCTGCCTGTAGGAGATTCAACTGAAATCAATGTAGCCGCCGCTTTAGATGATCCAAACTCCTTATTCTATACGTACAAAAAACTGATACAGCTCCGAAAAGAGTTACCAGTCATTACAGAAGGAATATTTGAAAGTATTCCAACAGACAATGCAGAAGTTTTGGCTTACATCCGTAAAAATGAGGGCGAAAAAATAATGGTTGTTGTCAACTTTTCCAGTGAACCAAATCAATTCTTATTGGATACAACACAACCGATCAAAGAAGTATTGATTCATAATTATGAAAAAGAAATCAGTCAAACGCTGCTTCCTTACGAAGCCTATGCTGTTTTATTAAGTTAATAACAAGAGGTTGGGCCAGAAGCGTTAAGCTTCAAACAATAAGATGGAATTCACGAAAATTGCTCACACCACAAATTTTTGCTGAATTTCAGCTTATTGTCGAAGAGCCTTGAAACACAGTGGTTTACCACTGATGTTGAGCGGACATCGACGCAGCTCGCTGCTAGTAGTTGCTTCTGTCCCACCGTTTATTCGGATATAGGTGTAGATAGAGCGTAGGACTTGAGTTATGTCCCAGTCTTTTTCATATATCATATACATTTTATTCTATAACGGTCCAATGAATACAGAAACAATTGAAATCCCCTTTGATCCTAGAAACAAGAATACCGGCATGATTTAATTCGCTGCCACTGTATATTTTTCCTGTACTCGTATCCTTATAAAGAGCCGTATCCTCAAGATATTTTGTTTTTAGATACTGAATCGCTTGTGCGGGTTGAGCAAGTCCATTGGAATAGACCAGAAGGGCTTCTGTTTCGTTTTTAAACAGCCACGCAGTGGAGTAAGCTTTATCAAGTTCTTTTAAACGATAAAATTGCCCAAATTGTAACAGCCTGCGATGCTTTTTATAAAATGCAATTTGCTCTTTTATCGTCTCAAGGTCTTGTGCTGATTGCTTTTCTATAGCTAATTCATAGCCAAAATTACCACTCATTGCAATTAAAAAACGACTGGCTAAAGGTGTCTCTCGACCTACTTGATGATTCGGACTATCCGAAACATGAGCCCCCATCATAATTGGCGGATATAGATAGCTAAAACCGTATTGGATTTTTGAACGACACAACGCATCTGTGTTATCGCTTGCCCACGTTTGAGGCATATAGGCAACCATCCCGGGATCAAATCGACCGCCGCCACTCGAGCAATTTTCAAAAAGAACGTGTGGAAATTGCTTTGTTACTTCAGATAAAATACGGTAAAGTCCTAAAACATAGCGATGGCTGACTTCTTTTTGCTGATCATTCGGTAAAAGAAAACTGCCCACTTCCGTTAAATGTCGATTCATATCCCACTTTATATAGTCGATTTTATTCGAAGAAAGATACGTTGTCAGCAGTTGAATAAGGTGCTCTTGAACGTCCGGCAAACTCAAATTTAAGACAAGTTGCTGTCTGCCCTGTGTTTGAGGGTAATCAGGAACCTGCAGACTCCACTCTGGATGTCTTTCAAACAAACGACTGTTCACAGAAATCATTTCCGGCTCAAACCATAACCCAAATTTCATCTTTTGCTGATGAATCACATCCGCAAGATGCTCGATCCCATTGGGAAGTTTTGCTTTGTTGACGAACCAATCGCCTAAAGAGGTTGTATCATCCTCACGTTGGCCAAACCAGCCATCATCCAAAACAAATAATTCAATCCCCAACGTATTCGCTAATTGAGCTTGGCGAAGCAAGTCCTCTTCAGTAAAATCAAAATAGTTGCCTTCCCAAGAATTAAGTAAGATGGGGCGCTCCACCTGCTGCCATTGCTTAGGAATCAAGTGGGTTTGATAGAGCTTATGGAACGTCTGAGAAAGCTGATTAAACCCTTGTGCACTAAAGTTCAACACAACCTCTGGCGTCTGAAAAGTTGAGCCCGGTGATAATTTCCATTCAAAGGTTTCTGGATTGATCCCGATTTGAATCCGAGTACTTCCATATTGCTCTACTTCCGCTTGAGCCACAAAATTCCCACTATAAATAAAATGAAAACCGTAAACGTGTCCTTGATCTTCATTCGTATACCGATCAGCAAGCCCTAAGAATGGATGATGCTGTGGACTGCTCGTTCCCCTAGTCGATGCAATTTTTTGTATACCAGGATGGAGTGGTTGCCGATGGATTGTTGCCTCATTTGTATGTGCCCCATTAAGTGTCAGTAAGTCAAAATCACAACGTGGAAAATCCAGAAGCATCGAACCAGCATTTTCTATATAGGTTGCCTTTGCCCCGTTATTCTTATACGCCACACTCCGTGTAATCACAGGCATATCCTCGTATATCGTATAATACAACACCATTTCAAGCGACTGGACATGGTCTACAAGATAAATCGCTAAGGTTTGCTGCTGCTCTCCCCTTAGTGATGGCAGCCCCTCTAAAGAAGGTTTGCCTTCTAAAATTTCAAAGTGGTCATACACGAAATCAGTAATACGATACCCGTCTCTATTTCGAAACTGATAATTGCTCACTCGATAATCCAAGCTACCTTGTGTACTAGTTTCAAGTGGCAGTGTATTTAACGAAAAAGTACGTTCCTCACTGATTGGATTCGTAGCAAAGCCGCGATCGATCATTTGCTGCTGATTGACCTGATGATACCCCATCAAATGAGGACCAAAATATCTATGGGTAAGATATTTTTCTTTTTCGATACCAATGATGTAACTAATTTCATTATTGCTCAGGTGGAAAAAGTTTTGCGCTACATCAAAATAGATGGACATATTTATCATTCCCCTTCCTTTATTATGTCTATGGTATCGAGTATAATCAGAAGGAACAAGAAGAAATTATTTCAAGGAGGGTAATAAATTGCAGAATTTCGTCCGTCAATTCCATTACATTAATGAACAACACTTCCCTCTGATCCAAGGGATTGGTGTAGGGCAAGGAAGTACTCACTATGATTGGGATGCGTGTCAGCGAAAAGAGCAGCTGATTGTTCTACAAGTCACATTAAGCGGTCAGGGCTATATACAAATCGGAGAAAAAACTGTTCCCTTAACACAAAATAAGGCCTTTTTTGCGAAAATCCCCGGGAATTATCGTTACTACGGTGAGGATTGGCATTTTCTGTTTATAGAATTTTCAGCAAGTATGATGCAATGGTTGGATACCTCCGTTGCAATTGTCGAATTATCGGAGACGTTCATTGAACGGTTGCGAGTATTTATTCTTGATTTAAAAATACAAGAAATAACTGTTACACAAAATGCTAAAGCAGCCTTTGCTCTATTTTTAGATATCAAAGAAGAGGTGCAAAAAGAGAGCCAACAGAAAACAGCAACCATCGAAGCGGTAAAAAAATACATAGACGAACACTATTTCGAAGATCTCAGCTTAGAGTTTTTAGCTGAAAAATATGAACTATCAAAATACAAATTAATCCGGCAATTCGAAGCAGCTTATAACGTTCCCCCAATACACTATTTAAAAAAAGTACGCATCCTCCATTCATTGTCACTATTATGGGAGGATGAAGCAGTAGAAACTGTCGCAAGAAAAGTCGGCTTTTCTACAGGAAACTATTTTAGTAAAGTATTTAAAAAAGAGCGAGGTATCTCCCCTAGTGAGTATAAAAATAGGAAGACACACTACTATTAATGATGCGTTCATTCTTAAGGATATCAACCTCACACTTTTTGCAAAAAGGAATCGTACCCGATAAGACACAGGTACGCTTCCTTTTATATTTTTCTTTATATCCCTATTTATGAGACGGTTCTGCGTATCGTAAGTGGATGATATTTTATAGCAAAGAGCGCTACGAATATGAATAATCATTGGATATAAATTATTCTATTGAAGTTTGTTTAGCCTTGCCACCCCCTTTGTAAGGCAAAAGCTCTTTAAGATCATTTAATTAAAATACAAAGGCTTTATGTTCAGGAATAAAATTTCCTTTCATTTGATAACGCATGCCATTTTCCCAACTATCTTTCATATCAATTCTCAATGCATTTCGAATAGCTGAAGATTAAATTTTCATGCTACCTTTTTGTTGTGATTCAGTTTTTGAGAATGCAAAACTACCTGATTGGGCTTCAGCATAGTTACTTACTCTGCAATATGCTGTTATTTTCAGCCTCTTCTTTTCAGATAGCTCATTTCTCGCTGGGATTACTTTAACTTCCCTTAAATTTTCAAAAGCATCAATAATCTGTTTTTGTTTCTCAGTGCTAATCTTCTCCTTCCCTATCTTATTTTCTTTCCCTCAATTTCACTCCTTTTCCTAACAAAAACCTTATAATAACATTATGTTAAAAATTAATTACTCTAATTTTTATGTTATTTTTCTAACTTTTTCCTGTTTAATAGCATAAAAATGCCGACCAGATTTCTCTAGTCGACATATGATTGACCACCATCTTTTATTTCTTTTATTAGGAATACTTTTTTATTAAAAAAATGCTATCATAGTACTATCTTTCGCTTTATTTTCTATATTCCATACCTATTGAGCAAAGATAGAATTCAGTATAATGTGTTTGAACTCATAGCAACCACAACTGACCTATACTTTAAAAAGCTGATAATCCATTCAAAGGCCATACTCGTATTTTCACGATCCCAATAATCTGTTGACGATCAATTAGTCCATACTCACGACTATCAAATCCGTATTCCCTATTGTCCCCCAAAACCAAATAAGAATCCTTAGGAAGTTTATTCTCATTGTTAATATCATGTAATTGAAAATCAGCTGTATACTGACCACCGTTCTTTTGAGCCTCATTGATCTCATCGATAATAAATTTTTCATCAACTGGTTCACCATTTACATAAAGAAAATCATCAGTGTAAGTGATCTGTTCCCCTGGTAGTCCAATGATCCGACGAATTTGCTGCGTTTTCCCTCTTTGGAAAAGAACGAGATCAAATCGTTCAATACTGGCTGTCTTTTGAACAAGCACTGTATTGTTATCCTGTAACGTAGGCATCATGCTATAGCCGGAAACCTTCGTTATCTTTATAAAGAAGGAACTGACTATTAAGAAGATAAACACTGCACTAATGATTGCCGCCCACAATTCCAGTAGCCTTTTTCTAATCATTTTAAGAGAATGTTGCTTTTTTCCAGTACCTTTTTTATAGCTCGGACACTTTGACCTTTTTGCCTGAGAAGTCTTTCTCATCAGCTTTTTCGATATCCTCTTATTCGCTGTGAGCTGTGCTTGGTATTTAGACGTTTTCTTTTGCTCATTGCCTTTTTCTTTTTTAACTTTCCTATTTTCGGGAGGAGTTTTACTCGTTTTTTTATTATTTTGCAGCACTCTTGCTTTCTTTGTTTTCTCTATCCATTGAATTTCTTTTGGTAAAGAGTCGTTTGAATCACGTTCTGTCTTCTTTTGTTTTATCTCTTGACTCATTCATCATCACTTGCTCCTTCTTCCTCAAGCTTGGTCTGATTTACCTTGAAATATTCAAAAGCAGTAGTCTCATAAGTAATAGTTCGCTCAATATCAGATAAAAATTCATCTACCAATTCACGATTTCCATGAAAGTTGCCACTAACTAGCGTCGCATTCACTCCTAGCTCAGAAAGTGAAGCATAATAACGATTTAACGCTGATTGTCCTTCCTTCGTGTTCAGTGTGCTTGCATGTTTGGTTGAATATGCCGCTAATGTCGTTGCCAAATAACGTATATTTTGTTGCGTGGCAACCTCGTTCTCTTCTTGTTGTGCGGCCTTATTTAACTCATCTTGAAAATCTCTTAATAAATAATAGGAACGGACAATTAACGCTGAATCGTCTGAAGACAGATTAATTGATTGATAATAACTAGCATACATCGCTCCACCACTACAAGTTGCTGCTAGAAACAACATAACGATTGAATACATAATGGAACGTCGATACTTTCTTTTGAACCTGACGCTTGCTGCCTTCCATCGTTTTCGTTTTCGTTTATTTTTGGGTATGCGCTCAGGTAATTGCTTTAACTTATGACGCTGAAAAAAGATCTGAGCCAAAAAGTAGAGAGTTAATAGTAGGAAAATAATTGCTCCAGCCGCTGCTCCCATAATAATCCAAGCAAGTATTGTCATTTACACTGCTCCTAATCTTTTTTAAAGTCTTTTCTTCTTAACGGTTCCATTGCTATTATTCTTTGGACGTTGCTTCTGTTTCTGTCCTTTTTTCCTTTTACGAGAAAGTGTAATAAACAAGAAGATACCCGCAGCTACCACAACAAAAGCCCCAACAATCAATGCGATAAACAACCAGTTAATTCCTGTATCTTGTGTCAAGCCGACATCCCGCTCATTGTACTGTTGAGCCTCTTCATCTGAAATTTCAAAATCCTCTGTCCATTCCCAACGTTGATCGCCAGAAGTAGCTAAGACGCGTACTGTATACGTTCCTGCTTCCATGCGATCTCCGTTCATACTAATTGGAAAGTCCATAAAGGAATTAGGTGCCATCCGCATCGAGGTTTTCTTTGCTTCATAAAGGACCGTATTACTGTCTTTTTTCATCACCTGTGCTTCAACGGTCAGGTCATTCAAATAGGCTGCAATGACATTCGAAAAATTTACATACACGGAGTTTCGGTAATTTAATTGTCCGCCGTAGGCACGATTGAATTGCAAGTCAGGACTTAGCTCTGCTCCATTCTCCTGTAGTAAGATAGAAACAACGTAGGCGTACTGATTAATCACATTAGAGCCCCCGCTAGGACTTGCATTTTCTGTTTGTCCTGCTTTCATCAGCTGTAGACCCCCAGCAATAACCCCATCAAATCCAGTATCCGGCATCTTGATGCTTAGCTCTATCTGTTTTGTTTCTCCGGCAGCCAGCTCAACAGACTCAGGACCTGTGACCAACTCTTCAAACGGAAAAGCCAGTGAGGCATCATTTTCAATCTCGCTATTCGTATATTCAATAACCCCTGTTTTATTGGTTTTTGCTCCATTTAGAGCCAAATTGACCGTAATTGGTTCTGAACTGGGGTTGCTAAGAATGATAGAGAGTGTCTGTTGTTGACTTGGTTCCATCATTAACTGATAGTAACCCAATGTTGCATCCATCTGATTTTCAGGAAACTCAAGTGTATAAGTAAAACCGGCTACTGAAACCGAATCATCGTCTGTATTCTCTTCTGCCCCCCATGCAACTATGTTCGCTCCTACTACTGATAAGTACAGTAAGAAGAAACAGGTGAACACCTTAAAAAAATTATTTTTCTGTTTTTTTTCAACCTCTTGTCTCATAAAATCAACCTCATTATTTTTTTTATTTATAGTTAATATGTTCTATATATAGCCTTTATACATATGTAATCGCTAACTAAAAGAAGAAAGTAAGCTGGTAAAAATTACCAGCTTACCCCTTATAACGCATAACTTGCTTGATTATGCAAGTGCCCCCAAAGTCCAAGTAACTGTAGCTGTATACATTCCTGTTGTCATTGCAGAAGCAACACTTGTTGGAATACTCAACTCAACAGAGTTTGCATCTGTTCCAGCAGTTGGCCCTTCATAGATTGAACTTTGACCAAACTCTAATGTCCACAGTCCACTACCTTCACCTGCTGCTGCAGTCACAAAGGTTTGTACCCCTCCATCAGTACTCAGTACAACTGATGTTGGTACTGCTGCTGCAATAGTACCTGTTCCAGAAGTATCCAATAATGGGTTTGTATAAGTGATTGAAGCCCCGTCAAGTGTTGTTGTCGTGTTAGTAAATTGACTTGTCAATTCACCAGTAACGGTATACCCCGTATAATTACCCGTTACATCACCAAATGAAACAATGTTCCCACGTGTGCCGGCACCATCCTCAAGTGTTAGAGGTGCAGCATAAGCAGAAGTTGTATTTACTTGGATCTTACCAAAATCTAAATGAGATACTGCGATAATTCCTTTATCTTTAATATCCGGGTTTGTTTCAACACCCGGTGTTGTTGGCGGAATAGCTGGTCCATCTGGTTTTTCTGCATCCGTGATGTTGTCAGGTTTTGTTGGATCAATCATACCGCCTTCTACTTCAACCGTACCTTTTGAATCTAATGATAATTGATCTGCGCTCGCAGACACAGTCCCTACTGTTGCTACTCCGATTGTTCCTACTAAAGCAATGGCACATAATTTTCTTAATTTCATTTCTTGTTCCTCCTAGATTTTGTGTGATTTATATACAAATGGACGAATCCAATTTGTCAAACGAAAAATTACTGCTTTATTCTGTTGGTGCAGCTTCCAAGCTCCATGTTAATGTTGTTGTATATTGGACCGGATAGATCTTGATGGTTTCCGGCACACTCAATGAAACTGCTGAATTACTATAGCTTTGCTTATTGAATGTTGGATCGATCACCGAATTACCTCGCTCATCTGTTAACGCGGTCAAGGTATTCTCCTGATTAGACGTATTTTCACCAGATGCACCGAATGCAATAGTCCAGACACCTTTCCCTTGCGCTTTTCCGGCAACTGCTACTGTATAAGCCGTATTCATTTCATTAATCGCTAATGTATCTCGACTAACAACTGGCATCTGACTATTCCCCGCGGAATTAGCCCAGCCATTGCCAAAGGACAAGGTCGCTCCTTTTAAACTCCGATCTTCAAGGGTCTGAATAATCGGACTGGAAAACTGGCTGTCTTGTGACAGGGTCAAATTCCAACCAGAAGCTTCTGAACGAAAATCACTTATCTGGATATAATATCCGCGAGCTGCTGTATCGCTGTAAAATAGCTGTGCAAGCGAATCGTAGGTACGATTCGTCGCTGTAATTTCAGCTGACGCAAAATTCAAACTGGAAACAAAATCAATTCTAAGATCCCCTTTGGTAGAAGGACCTTCTCCAGGATTTACTTCTTCTCCAGGATTTTCCGGATCTGCTGACTCACTCGTTTCCTTTCGCTCTACTGTCACTGAACCATTGCTATCAAGGTTAGATGCATACACTGATTGACTAGCAGCCAGAAAAGTACCCGCAAAAAGAAGAAGTGTTAAAGAAAGCTTGAAGTGTGTGTATTTCTTCATATTTACTGCTCCTCCTTCTTTCTCCGATTAAACAGGAAGATCAAGAGCAGAGCCGCGATTAGGCCAAATCCCATCAGGCTATATTTTCGGATCATTTCACCTGTACTAGGATAGGTTCCGCCACCCTGTGGTTTTTGCGTTATGGGAACAGTACTACTGGAAACTTCCGGTGGAAGACTCGTTGAAGGCTCAGTTGTCGAAGATTCGATTGTTCCATCATAAAAAGTAATTTGTCCTTTACTGTTTACTTGCCCTCCAGCACCAGTCGTTGCCGAAACAGTGGAAGAAAAACCTGTCATTCCAACCAGAAATAAGGCAAGAGTCAATAAGAAAGTTTTTTCTATTTTCATTTTTTCCCTTCCCTTCTACGGTTGTCCAGCCATAATGGTCCAAGTTACAACGCCTGAATACGTACCGATACTTGAAACAGTGGTTTTGGTTGGATCTGCAACTAGTTTTAAGCCTGGTTCTGCTGAGGTCTCCCCCCAGGTACTAGTAACATCAAAGTTACCACCAGAGGTATTTCGATAAATTGCTTGATTTCCGGAATCCAATGTTAATGAGATTTCATCACCCGCACTATCTACATACCAGAGGGCTTCATTCATTACTGAACCTGTTGCATCATTTTTCATATTCGTTGTCAATGCAGCATAAAGCGTCCAACCAGCCGATTTGTTTGCACGAGTATCTGTGACAACTAAATCCCCATCTGTCGTCGGATTGTCTACTCGCTGCACTTTCGCATTATAAATGATCTTCCCAAAATCAACGGTCAATGGTGCGGATTTTAGGAATAGCTGTCCAGTCACTGTATAAGTGACCGTCTGTGCCGTCTCTGTAATCATTAGGCTCATTTCATTCTCAGGTCGTTGACTGATTTCATAGCCGGCTAGTTCTAATGCAGCTAGTTGATCTTGAACGACTTGGAATTTAGCACTGGTTAAATCAATTACATCCCCTACATTCAATGGCGTATCAATATCTTGACCTTCACCAATCGTCAGTGTATAGCCAGACAATGCCATCCTACTTTCATCTTCAAAGTGAACCGTTAACACAGCATTCATATTGATAACAACCACTTGAATCGTTGTTGATAACGGTGTTGTCAAGCTCGTTGTATCATTTGCTGGAACAGTCAAAGTCACCGTATAGGGTGTATTCGGTTGTAGATTGCTGTAATTGTTTAATCCCCCAAAATCAGACACGGTAATAAATGAACTGAGGTCTATTTTGACGCCTTCAAAAATACTGTATGCTTCAGGATTACTATTCGCTAGAATAAATTGCTCTAGCTCTTGATCCGACAAGTCACGAATATCCAAATAAGAGGCCTCAAAGTCACTTCCGGTAATTGACCGTGACGTTTCCAGAACGATCAACCGTGCTTCAATTTCTGTTGTATTTCCAGCATCATCCATCAAATTCACATAAACCGTATGCGTACCAATCTGATTCATCATCGTCTCTAAAGCAGCCAAATCATTTTTGTCTGAATATTCATAGGAGAACGTTTGCGGCAATGGATTTGTATCTGTTGGATTTTGTATGAAGACACTTGGACTTGGCACTTCATTTCCCATCCCAGCATAGAAATCTCTTGGTTCTCCAGTTGGTGGTGTCTTATCCAATACAACTTGAGTAGCCTCATCGTATTTTCCATTTAAAAATGAATAGGCGTGGATCGTTGAACCCGCAGTAAAATGATTGCCCAATGGAACAGTGTAGCTAAAGTTACCAGAGCTATCTGCTTGTACTGTAAAATTATTCGTAAACTCAGCTGATCCGCCGGCAGTCACTGGGCTTGGAACTGTATCATTTGATGGGTCTATTGCTGGAGTTACCGTTTCGTTGATCGGAACATCCCAAAGCCGAACAAAAGCACCTGGATTTGTGACACCAGTGATTGTGACTGAATTCGATGAATCTACCTCATCCGTCGCAGTGCTGGTAATCACCACATCTACGTCTGGAATATATTCGTAGAGGACCCTTTGAACATTTCGAGTAGTAAAGTTACTTCTAAAATTATCAATATTTGCTTGCTCCAATGAAGATACTGATGTAATCGTCGGCGCAAAGCCGCTATACGTTAAAAGCATCCCATACATTGGCGTCCAACTCATTGTCGGTTCATCGCTAAAATCACCAGCTCGCCACATGCTGACTTTTTGTATGTCCACATTTAGCGTACCGCCATTTCCTGCAATATTGATCAAGCCATTATTAGTAGCTGTTGCATTCGTAACCGGATTTGTCCGCTCCAAATTCACCCGTTCTGCATCTGCAAACTGGAAGGTAGAACCTGAAGATGAGAAATAAATCAAACTATGACCTGCACCAGTGCTGTCACTCATCGCATTGAAATTCCCTTTTTTAGCAACTCTAAATGTCGCAACACCTTGAACGTGAATCAGATTAGACGTAGAAGTTCCCATACCCGTTGCACGAACATCCAAGGTTCCTTCTTCCGCCACTTCCAGCGTTGCACCCGCCCCCAATCGAACGATGTTTCTATTAGTACCGTCTGTATTACTCGTGTGGCCACTTGAATTAATCGTAAGTGTCGCCCCTTTGCCAATAGAAACTTTACTTCCTGAACCGTTCATTCCTATAGCAGAATATTGCGGCTTAGGCGTTAATTGTAAGAGGGCACCTTCTTGAAGTGTCACACTTCCTCCCCCTGGAATCCAAAGGTTAGTTTGTTGCGCATCACTTTCACCAGTCAATTCATTTTGAGCCCCATCTACAATCATCTTGGCATTCTTCCCGATCACTAATGAGCCTGATCCGATCAAATGAATATTTCCGCCTTGAAGAGAGCTCATTTGGAACTCCGCATTTTCTAAAACAGTTAAATTTGTAATGTAAAGATTTATCTGATTTGTTGCGTTAATTGCCCAGTTTGTACGAAACTCCGTTGTGTAGGTAGCCATCTGATTATTGGATGTTTTTCCTGACACATATACATCTGTTTGTGGTGAGTGCATCAACTGATTGCCAAAGTTGGTAACATTATGGTAACGCATGGCAGAAGCCTGCTGATTAGCAGTACTTAAATCATTAAAAGTTGTATAACCATAGTAATTCCCATGATAAACAGTCATATTCTGCCAGGTTAGATCCCAAGCACCAGTAGTATTGTAGAAACATAAAGCAATTGCACCGAAATCGAGAAGGTTGTTATTCCCTTCAATCACTACTTTTCGACCAATATTAGAAACACCCATATAAACATATTGAGCACTACCACTATTGTTTGATGTTGCTCCTCCAGTCAGAATACTTGTTAAATTAAGTCTAGGATTAGAAGGAATCGCAAAACTGGACGTAATGTTTATTCCTGAGATATTTACATTCCCTAATGCTCGAATAAATTCTTCCCAGTTAGAAACATTTGCAACAGTGTTTGGATCGTAAGTAGATAAATCTTCTCCTCCATCAGAATCAGCTAATGCAAGGTTCTCTTCTGCAAATGAAACAACTGACTCAACTGCTGCTTCTTGTTCAGTATTCACACTTATTTTAAGCTCCTGATGCTCTGAATCAGAGCTTCCATCACTCAATACAACTGTGTATTCACCCTCACTTTCTGCAGTTAGTACTACTCGCAGTTCAGTTTGCGCAGATGACATTATAATGCTTAAGGTGCGTTCCTCTTCATTCCATTGAAACACTGGAAATTCCGCCAGACCGCTCTCTTTGAGCATTTCCTTTTCAGTAGTTTCATCAAAGTTTATCCCTTGAGGAAGAGTTAACTGCAGCTCTCTTCTGACCATACCGGTCAGCTCTTTGTTTTCATCAACTGCAACAGATGAATCTACTTCAACGACTTGTTCAAGTTCTGCCTCACTGCGTTGATCGGAAATATCAATGTGAAAGGGCTGATCTTTATTGACTGACTCTTCAACTAAAGTAAGAGACAACGGTGTTTTCGCTAACAGTTTACTACTCGAACTATAGAGCACATTGAACATTGCAAAAAATAGTGCTAAAACCACAAATAGGTTTACGTAAATTAGTTTTTTCCTTTTTCTTTCATTCATCTCATTCACTTTACCTCCCATTAAATCTTTTTAGCCTTAGCTTGTTAGCTCCATCACCTCCTTTAGTCCAGTTTCATAAACCTTTGTGTCCAGAAGGTAACCAACCGAGCGAACTGTTCTCAATAAATCGGCATTTAAGCCATACTTAACTAACTTATTGCGAATGTGAAAAACTAAATTAGCTACTCTATATTTTTTATCGGAACTTTCCTCATCATCTCCCCAGACATGCTGATAAATTTCCTCATATGTAAATGCCTGATTAACTTTTGTGAACAGTAACGAAACAATCCGATACTCTAATCGGGTAAGTCGTATTTCTGCCTTATCATGGACTTTTATGCTACAATTTAAAGCATTAAGTTGGATGTCTGCATAAGATGAGGGCTCTAAAACCTTAGTTGGTTGTCCGTAAATCATATTGAAGGTGTTTTCAATAATTGCAAACATCTCTTCGTCAGAGATATCTCTACCCAAGTTTCCCAGAACCCCTAGTTCCAGATTAACTCTTTTTCCTATAATGGCACTCTCTGTCGCTGACCTTACCCATACAGGAATAGTCGATTCCTTATTAATAGATAAAATAAGCTCCAATATGTTATTAAGATTCTCTTCTGCCGAACTGTAGATGACTACGCCGTGAATCTTACTCAGATGTTTCAACAGCTGACTTTCTTCATAAAAACAGATCTCTTCCAGATTAGGGGATGATGAATTTGAATAGTCGCTCGGATTAAAAATCGCCAAATTATACATAAATAATCAGAACCTCCTTTTAATATTTTTGATAATCAAACGATAGTATATTAATATATTTTTTTCAAACGACCTTTGTCTAACTAAAGGACAACTTATAAATCCTTATACGATATTATTATTTAAATAAATATAGTTATTTTATCATTAAAATTTAATTATTTTTAACAAAAAAATTAATATAAACAAATATATTTTTATCGTTTTTCCACAGCGCAGGAACATATGTAAAATTCTTCAGCGCTTTTTTTGTTATGATTTTAAGAAAGAAATAAAAAAGGAGGCGTTCTTTATGAACGAAATTGGTTATGATTTACTTACTGATGCATCAATCAAAAGAAAAGTAACTATTTTAACTCACTTATTGGAATCAGAAGTTCCTCTCCCGCTTTCTGAATTAGCGGATTTTTGTGAGGTTTCTCTAAAAACACTTAGAAGAGATGTTCAAACATTAGGTGATTATTTCCCCGATACTATCTATCAGGAAAACGCAGCACTTTCACTTAATCCATTGAAAAGTCGGGAGCCCATCTCTAAGTTTATCGATGAACAAATCAAAGGAAATATGCTGTTCACTATAGTAGAGGATACATTTTACGGAGAGTGTGAACCAATAGAATATTTATCTGAAAAATTCTTTGTGGCAGAATCTACATTGAGAAAACACCTCTCTTTATTAAAAAAAGTCTTAAAGCCCTTTGATCTGACACTAAATTTATCACCAGTAGAAATTTTAGGAAACGAAGTGAATATCCGCTATTTTTACTTTCATTTTTTTGAACATTCTCTTGAATACAGCGGTTCTGTTTATCCAGAAGCAAAACAGTCTGATCTTTACAATCTTTTAAGAAGCTTCCTGCACAAACATGGCTTAGTCTTGAATGTAAATTACCACAGACTTATCTGCTGGTTCTTTATTAGCGAACAAAGAATTCGCCAAAAAAAATTAGTCTATTTGGATAAATCAATAATCGATAAATACGCTTCATTTCATGCTGTCTTTACCATTAGAAATGCATTAGAAAAGATGTCCCCCCCTTCGGTTATGTTCGCAGTTAGTGAGTCTGAAATTATTTTTTCCTTCTTACTTTCCCTAGATACTATTGTTTATGATGCAAAAAGTCATTTTTTGCCGAATGATTTTCTTATTGAGATGGAAAAATATGAGAACCTTGTTACTGATTTTTTCAAAGTATCCAACTTAACTTATGCCTTAAATGTTGAGCTTAAAGCGATAATCAAGGCCTTTTTAGTTAATGAGCATGCTTTGCAAGGATTAACTGGTCTTTTTCACAAAAACAAACCTCGCTTTAATTCAATGATTCAAAAAAAATATCCGGATACATATAGTATCTGGATAAAGATTCTAAAAAAGCAGACTGATTTCGACTATATCAGTGATTTAGCTGTTAGCTTAACTGCTCTAACAAAGGCGAAAGTCAACAGGAGCAGAAAAGTATTATTCGCCTTCAATGGCACATCTGCTGAAACAGCTTATTACAAATATCAAGCGCAAAAATATGTTCCTAAAACAACTGAAACTCTTTTTATTTTCAATCAACCAATTGATAATGATCTTATTGAGCGTTTAGATATAGACTTTTGCGTATGTAATTTTTCTTTGTCTGTTTATGATCTGAGTTGTAAATTCTTCAAATTCGCAAGCGTTCCTTCAGTTGTGGAATGGGAAACACTAACTAATAAACTAAGCGCCATTTAACTATAAAACAGCTAAGAAAGCAGAAAAAATATCGTGGAGCTCCCCTCCTCCTCTCAAAACATAAAGAAATAGTATCTAATAATAGATGAAAGTAAAAATACTTTCTCAGTCCCATTGTGATTTGAAATGTCATAAAAAAAAGTGCAGGACAATAGTCAGTAAAAAACTGATTATTGTCTCGCACTTTTTTATTCTGTTTTATCCACTACTTATGATACGGTTCATCAGTTCTGATTATTTATTATACCACTGCATGATACTGAAAACCGCTTTAAATAAGGGTTTCTGTCTCATTTACGACAAAAACATTTTCAATAATTCCGTAAGCATACGGTATTTTTGCCCCTTTTCTGCCCCTTTTTTCTCTAAAAAGTGTTGACTTTATACACGTTAACGTGTATAATATAATTATAGAAAGGAGGTAAGACATGGGGCGTAAGGAAAAACGTAAAGAAGAGAAGCTCAACAAACGCCAATCAGTTCTGATAATAATTAATTTAATCATTGCACTGATTAACTTAATTACAAAACTAATTGAAATGCTTGAAAAACTTCTCTCACAACCATAGGGAATAGGGCGAAAGCCCTCCCTTCCCTCTTATTATATCAAACAACAGGAGGAAAAGAAAATGACAAAATATCGAATTTTAGACTATACAACTGGATGGGAAACTGTCACACCTAAACAAATGGCTGACTGTATGAAGGAATTAAGAGCTGCAGCGGTACAAATTCTTAAAAATGAACAAGCTAAACATGTAATTTATGCAACAAAGGAATATAGTAAAAATGAAATTCGGATCCGTCGCATAGCTTTTATTATTTGTAACGATGAAGAGTTTGAGGTATATGTAAACAGGCAAACAGCGGATCATGTACTTAAAGCTGTACACACACATTAAGGAGGTCATTAATTATGAAGCAATCAACTGGCGAAAAATTAACGGTTGCTACTATCGTGCTGGTAGTAGTTACTGTTATACTCTTCATAGTAGAAAAATTATTGTAGGAGGTCAAAGTGTGGCAACCGATAAAATTGATCTGGATAAATTAGAAATTTATTCAGCGGCAGAAGCGGCGGAAATACTGGGAAAAGAAAAAAGCTATATAAGACAGCTATACGCAAAATATCCAGATCGTTTTCCGCCCGGTTCTGTTCGTAAAATTGGTAGAGAGTATTTAGTGACAAAAGAAGCCATAAAAGCCTTGAAACAAAAGTGACCCGTCCTATTATAGACAGGTCACTTTTTCTATTTAAATGTTCCCCACGGCGTACCGTTGCGCTTACCATTGGCCGTTGTCCCTGTAGCCAAATAGCCATAGGTTCCGTTTGCTCTCGGTTGTCTAATCCACACATGGCCGTTTGAATCAACCTTATAGGCATCATACTTTATTGACTGGCCAGGCGTTATTTTCGCAATGATAGAGGCCCCAGTGCTGGCTGCAGTACGAAGGTTTATTGTAGTGTTTGGGTAGAATGTTGCCGATTCTGCAAGCCACTCGCCTTTCGGTGTTTCCACTACGTTGCCGCCGTTGTTTGTATTTGATTCGTTGGATCCGGATCCGTTGCCGGACGTTTGGCCACTGTATCTGTACACAGTTACGTTTGGCTTGCCGTTATAACTCCAGATCGTGTCATGGTCGTTGATCGTGATTCCATTATAGCCAAAATTGCAATGAATCATTTGATCTTTTTCATTCAGAAAAATACCTGTGTGGCCAAAGTCACCACCGGAAGCCCCCCTGATCCCCCAAATGAAAATGTCTCCACGCTTCACAGCATAATAGCCATTGACCAGTGGCACCTGTTTCCAGCCCGCAGCTTCCAGGTCGTTAAACAATGAATCCGTGTTGCCCATCTTATTGCCTGCAAGGAAGCCGCCAGTTCTTAAAGCAAAGTATACAGCAGAACTGCAATCATAGCTGTAAGGCCCTAGTCGCTGGTTCTGTGAGTATGTCACATTACCCACACGGTCGGCCATCCATTTGATCATCGTTTCAAAGTTAGGCATTTTTTAATGCCTCCTTTACAGCTTTCAATAACTTGGGTTGTTTAGGTGTAGCATCAAATTTCAAGCCCAATTCCTTAGAAAGCTTTAGCAGTTCATTGTACTTCATATTATCCAGATTTTTCGCACTCTCAGCCGTTTCGGTCGCTGCTTCGGAAGATTCTTCAACCTCCGCCGGAACGTCCTCAGAATCGCTTATATAAGCTTTGGCCATGTCTTCAACTTTTGCTGTATTCTCTGATAACCAATTCAAAGCAAATTCAGCAGTGGCCTCTACTCGTTCCAAAAATTGAACGTAAACAACAATGGTTTTGTCATCCTCAGTGAACCATTTACTATTATAGTGTGATTCATTTATAGCGACCTTTTTGCCGTTGGCTGTTCGTAAAGCTCCATCAAATTCTTTGATCTTCTCAATAGTTGTTTTCATAATGTCATTCCTCCAAGTTCTTGTGCTCTGCCCCTCATGATAGGGTGGTTAGTGTCATAGTGTCTAAATCCTAAATAATGGCCAATCTCATGGGCTATAACCACATCTAAGGCCACGTGATACTCTTTTGCCTTGTCTTCATACACAACGACCGTGGAACCCTTCTGGTAGCCCACAACAGGCTTACACCATGGCCGTGATTGCTTCACGATAATCTGAACCTTTGAAATGTCAAAGCCTTTTTGGATCCAGTACCGTTTAGCATTTTCAATGGCTTCAGTTCTATTCATCGGCAAATTCCTCCAGTGTGTTGGCCAGAACAAAATCGGCGTTGTTAATGATAAAGGTTTTGCAGTTGATCGTATAAGAGTATGGAACATAAAGCTCTTCCCCATTTACGCCAATAATGAACTGTGCACGTGGCTCAGGAAGCACGGCCAAGTTGCCAACGGTATAGCCATTATACTGACTTAGAACATTATTGATAATTCTGGTCCGTGTGCTGTTGTAATCAGAAAAGTTTATATCATCCAGCTTGAAACGCAGCCCGTCATCTATTCCCTTGCTGTTGATTATTTCCGCCGATCCTCTGGCCGTTTGAAACGGTCCCCGTTTGAACTCCATCGCCTTCATTAAAATGGTGCTTGCCTGGTCATCATTTATTGCATTGTCGGCACCATCGATATAAAGAATCAAAGCATCATAGTCGGCAGCTGACATTCTGGTGCGCCACGATTTCAGTGTTGATTTAGCATCAATACTGCCGATCACCTGCACAATTCGCTTTGAAGTATCATATTGTGGGTTGGTGTCCGTCTTATTGCCGTACTCGATCATTGCAATGGCTTTATCTGCCACAGCGTAAGAGTTCCATGTAATGCTGAATAGTTCAATTTTTGCATAGTACACATCCATAGCCCCATTAAAGCCGTGTGTATTAAAGATCGTTTCCACGATGGAAACAACGTTGGCACCGGCCAGCAAGCTATCCATGGCATCACGGGCTGTCATGTTGTCGTTTTCTTCAATTTCAATAGAAGGCAGCTTGTTGCCGTTCGTGGTCACTTCCACAGAATCATTGGCAAGTTTCACCAGCTGCATAAGGTTGTAAGTGCCAGGCTTTAGGTTGATATCCTCCATCAGCTTTCCCAACACGTCACGGGCTGTCATATCTGTACCCGTAACGTCTTGAGCGTAGCTGGTAATGGCATATAAACGATTATTCACTGCCACATACCTGTATTTTCCAATCATTTCACGACTGACAATGTGGATCTCACTATTCCAGCCATCAATGGATAAATCGAACACATCCAGCTCCGTTTCATCAATGGCCCATAGCGGTTGAAATTTATCGTATCTATTCATAAAAATCATAGGTGTCTTATCTCCCTTGCTACAATGCCCAGTGTAATATCGTAATCAGATAAATCAATGGAAAGTGGAACCTTTTCCGGTGGCCGGTAGCCAGTCACATCATACTCAGCACTGGAAACCATTGTGGCATTTTCGCCGTAGATCGTCATTCTGATACGGTTAGCATCGTTTGGCACTGTAATGCCACCCCTTGACCACTGGCTATTTTGTGCCGTTCTCAGCCATGTACCACGATAAGCCAGGTCCCAATCCTGTGAAGCATCATGAGAAAAAATTGCTTCATCAAGCCAGGTTGTATAAGTCCCATTATTCAAGCGCCATTCCAGTTTCACCTTATAAACGTACGGGCCACCAAAATGAACATAATACATATCCGGATTATAGTTACCAGCTTCATCAACTGCATAGCCAACTAAGTTCAGCCGAATGGTCAGAATATTGTTATTCACTTCAAAGCCTGCACCATACCCCACATTATTGTTATGGGCTTGAGTCATCGGAATACCCCCATACCCGGTTGCTCCAGGTGTACCCCCTAAGATTACATTTTTATATGGTCCGGTGTTGTCATATCCTCCATGGATTTCAAACCATTCTAATGCCCGATTGATTGGTGGCGGATCCGTCATTGTTCCCAGCGTTGAGGTCTTAACGTTGTTCTTGATCTTAAAGCCTCGGCCCCGATACTTAACCCGATTCAATGAACCAATCCCACTTGTCTGCAGCTTCTTATGAAAAATAGTCGGTGTAATGAAATTCCGGCCAGATTCACCATTGAACACATTCAAGTGTTGATACATCAGATTACACCCAACCAGCATGGGCACATTATTCTTTCCAAGTGTTGACGTGTCCTGTGGCTGACCATTCACAACCTTGCCTGGATCAAACCATTTATCGGTCCCAATAATCGAAAGCTGATTATTATTCGCATTCGTTTTAAAGCGGCTATTGTTTTGGATCACAATAGTAGCAATGTGTTCCTCCGGCAGCCCGTTATGAACAAGGCCATCAATTTGATAAGTTTTGAACTCATTCACATGGCTGGCCAGGTCCATTTCAGCACCATTTTTCTTGCCTTTGGTACCTAGCTGAATAATTTCCGCCTCGTTGTTATAGGCCACCCCTTCAGGGATTTTGACCGTGATAGAAATTTCTTCCTCACCAGAATAGCCGGTGAAACTAATTTCAGAAATATCAAACGGAGCAAACCATAGTGAAGTATTGACGGAACCCAGTGGATCCATGCTATTTGAATCATCGAACACATCGGCCGGATTCTTCTTTTTATAGTAATCATAGAAATCGCCGTTCTGATCATACTTGGCCGAATCATAGCCCTGTTCTTTATTGGCCTTGTCACCGATCACACCAGGCCCCAGGTCATAATCTGAACCGTCATAGTCCGTTGTATCATAAAAGCCTGTAGTGTTTGCATTCTCCGGGCCATCGTCATAATACGATTGATCATAAAGGCCGGTTGAATCATAAGCTGCTGTTGTCTTCGGAAAATTATTTATTAATCGATCCACTGACGTTTCATGCTCTAGGAAGAACATTATCCCGTAATTGTCCGCTGTAGAAACAACGTCATCAAATTCAGTGGTAATAAAATCTGTCGTATTTCCAGCGTACTTATTCCAGATATCCTGCTTCATGATTTCAAAATAGCGATTGAGCTGCCAGCGAAGAAACTTGGCTGCATTCAATTTATTTATATTGTCATCGATCCAGTCCACATCATCGCTTATCTTCTCCGTTTGCCACGATAGATTATAAGTAATGTATTCCATGTACTCGATCAGGATATTCATGTTTAAGCGGTATTTATAGGTGATTTCCCTTTCTGCATCACCGCCACGAGCTAACGAGCTGTAGGCTCCCCCTGTGCTGTTCACATCGTTGTGACGGCTCAACCGTTCTTCAACTCCTGCGAAGGTCAGCACACGCCGCAGATCATCGTGAATATCGTAGGTTTCTTTTGAACTGTGAGCATACCAGCCTGTATTTAAAGTACCCAGCCATTTGTTAAAGGAATGCTCAAAGCTTTCAAATTCCCCGTAATTATCTTTAGACACCAACCAACGATTTTTCACAATGCCGGTTGTTTTATTTTCCAGATCATAACGCTGAGGGGCTAGGTCTGCCCCTCGTTTCAAAAAGATCATGTCATTCTCAAGAAATGATAAGCCGGTATATTGAACATGGTATCGCTGGTTGATCTTGGGTTGTGTCTGCGAATAGTCCATTTTTCATTACCTCCGTGTTTTCGCTTTATTCATCAATTTTATAAGCGGTTTGAAAATCGCTTGTGCAATCGTTTGGCCATCCAATTGAAGGATCACCGGCTGGCTGCTCGTTTCAAATGTTCCTGATACATCCACATTGACATTGTTAGACGTTTCAACTCGGCTGCTTGTTTGGTTGGCACTCATGATATTCACTGGTGAAGTGGCCAGATTGTTATCAATACCAGCATAGACAAGCATGCTATCAGTGTATGATCCGTAAGCTAACCCGCTGGCGTTGGCCTGAGCTTTAGCCCCTGCCACAGCTGAGGCAATTCTTGAGCTTGCCTGGCTTGCGATCTGATCGATAACTGACATGATCGAGCCGACACTTGAAGCAATTCCAGAAGCAATGGCAGCACCTAAACTGGCCCCGGCACTTCTGAATGCACCTTGATAGCCATTGACCACACCCACGCTTGCTGCTAAGGCTGCACTGATAATACCTGGCAAGCTGCTCAACAGGGCTTGAATTTGGCTGATCATATCCCGAACAATTGCAACAACAGCTGTGGCCATCACCCTGAATGCAGCGATAATCATTTGTGTTGCTGAAACTGTAATGGCCAGCATGGAAGTCATCGCACTTCTGAAGCTGTTGGCCAATTCCTCAATCCTATTTTTGGTTATTCCAATAAAGTGAATGAGGTTAGACAAGGCACTAACTAAAGATCCGACAATGCTTATTGTGCTTGAGAACATAGATACCAAGCTGCCCAGCATTGAAATGACATGAGAAATAGTTGAGCCTAATGTGCTTAATACTGTATTGAAATTGATCACACTGCTTGTTGTCGCAGCTAGAATGCCCATTAGTACAGTAAATCCAACAGTATTGGCCAAAAGCCCTTGTGACAATTCCGCAAATGCTTGGACCGCCATATTGGTAAATACTGACATACCAGCCATCATTGCCATTGAAGCAATAGCCGCAGCAGTTAAGGAACTCAGGTTGCTCATAACATTTATAAGCCAACTATTCAGACTTGACATTGAATCAACCAAAATATTGAACATACTTATCGTACTTGAAAGGATTGATACTAAATTTCCCAACGAAGTGATCAGACTGGTAAAACCTGTTCTGAGTGTGGTCAATGCTGTAGTCACATTTGTTAGGTTGGTGCTTACTGTTGTTAATATTAAAGTAAAGGCTGCAAAAGCAATTGTACTTGCTGAAATACCTTCACCCAAGCTGGTAAATGCTGAGACTGCGGCGCTGGTAAATACAGAAATACCCATCAATGTTGCCATTGAAGACAGGGCCGTTTCTGCAAAAGTAGTGAATGCCGGCGCTGCTGTTTCCACCTGAGTTTTTAGCTCAGTGAGTGCTGAAGTGATTGAAGGTACAATGCCAACGATTCCTGTGAAGGAGGCCATCACTACAAGCATGCTGGTGCCTAACCCTGCGGCTGCTGTTTGAATGGTCGTGATTGAATCAGCAACCTTTTTCATTCCGCCGCCCAGTTCGGCCATAGCATCTGAATGGGCTGCAAAATCAGCCATAGCATCCCCGACTGCAGCAAGGGTTCCAATTAGATCACCCAGTTTTAACCCAACTAGGGTTGCAATACCATCGGCCATTTTTTCAATACCTTTTCCGGCATTCAGCGCTGCAGTTCCCATTGATTCAAAGATACCTGCAATACTGTCCAAAATCCCTGAAATACCACCAGAAATGCTGTCAACGACTGCCACAATTGCATCGCCGATTTCCTCGATTACATCACCTATCCCCTCTAAAATTGGTGTAATTTCATCCAATAAATTCTGGAATAACTCAATGATCTCTGAGATCACCGGGGCAATGACTTCAACTATTGCCTGGATATTATTTCCCAATGATTCGATCACAGGTGCCAGGGATTCGATAATGGCCTGAATGTTATCGCCGATTGGTTGAAAGGCTTCGACTAATTGAACAGCTCCATCTGCTACTATTTGAATGATCTGAACAAAGTTGTCACCTAGAGCGGCACTAATTTGAACCATTGCATCTGCAACAATTTGAACAATCTGTGTGAAAGCATCCGTTAAAATAGGCAAAACAACTGCAGCAAATTCCGTGATATACGGCATGATTGTAGCAAAAGCATCGGCCACAATTGGAATTAAGGTTGCGAATGCCTCCGTAATGATCGGCACGATTGTAGAAAAAGCCTCAGTGATTATTGGAATCAATACGGCTGCCGCTTCTGTGACTACGGTTGTGATCTGCGTAAATGCTTCAGTCAGGACCGGCACGATCTGAGTGAATGCCTCAGTCAAAACTGGAATCAATGTTGCGGCTGCATCTGCTAAGGCAGCAATCACGATAGCGAACATTTCACCAAAAGCTACCACCAAAGGCGACAAATTGGATAATGCTGTGGCCAGCACAGGAAACACGCCTGCTAATTTAACGATAACCCCGGCCAGACCTTCAAGAAATGGAATGACTAGATCCTTTGCTGCTGCTAGGGCAATAATGGCCACCGTCACTGTTGCAATGACTATGGCGAACCCTGCAGCTGCCTGAATATTGAACGCCCCTCTGAATGCACCTGAAATGGCACTGCCTGTTGACGTTGCTTGACTTCCTAAGCCTTTTAATGGGTTGCCCATCCCTTTGATTACCGATGCAAATTTCAAGCCCTTAACGACTGCAAACATGGCCACAAATGCCAAGCCAACTTTTTTTGCACCATTGATTAAAGTATCAAAATCTGGCATCTTCAATTTAAAGTCACCAAACTTGCTGCTGAAGTCTGTCCCGAAAAGGCCATCTAAAATTTTAGCTCCTTCTCTCACAGCCTTCTCGATATTCTTTGGAATTGAACTAAAAAAGTTCGTTCCGAAAATGTTATCAGCAACACCGGCCAAGCTTCCCAAGGCATCCTCAAGTAAACCTGGAATCATAGGCTTAATCGTATCAAAGGCCTTCATCAACCCTTTGGCCAGCTTTGGTGCCAACTCTGCAGCCATTTTCATAGCGATACCGCCAAAGTTCAGCATGCTATCCACCACGTCATCGATTCCCTCACCAGTGGCCAGGAAATTCTGAAATGATTTACTCATCATCGTAAAACTACCATTTAGAGTTGTTGCAGCTTCCTTGGCTGTTGTGCCGGTTATATTCAATCCGTCTTGAATGATTCCAATGGCATCGGTGATATCTGATAGATTGTCAATATTGTACTCAATACCTGAAATAGCCTGGGCATCTTTAAGAAGCTTTTTCATTTCTTCTTGTGTACCACCATAACCAAGTTTTAGGTTATCCAACATTGTAAAATTCCCTTTAGAAAACCCCTGGTATGCGTGTTCAATATCGCTTAATGCTGTACCAAATGTATTGCTGTTATCCGCCATCTGAATCATGGCTTTGTCTACTTGCTCCCCTGCCTTTGTAGCATTTCCGCCTAAATCCTTTAATAGTTTAGGGGCAAAACTTGTTGCTGTTTCTAAGTATTGGTTCATGCTTGTGCCGGCAGTTTCAAAGGATCGCCGTGCATTGGCCATCACGTCTTGACTGGCAATGTCTCCGAAAATCTTTTCAACCCCGCCCACAGATTGCTCCAGGTCCCCTGCAGCTTTTACGCCGGCCACTAATCCACCAACGGCAGCTGCTCCAGTAGCAATCAAGCCCTTAAAGGTAATACTGGCAGCGGTTTTGGCCATACTCGTTAAGGCACCATCAAGCTTGTTTATTACACCCATGGCTCCGGAACCATCCGCTTTTATATTCATACCTTTGGCAGCAGCTTGCATCATATTCAGCATTTGCCGCTCAATGCCATCCAGTTCGGAACCATTGGCAGTTATTTCTAATTCTAATTGACCTTGAGAAGCCATTTATCTATCACCTACCTTATACGTCCGATCACTTCAACAGTCCAGCGGCCACTGCGTAACCCCCACATTTCACGGCCAGCCTGTTTGTATGTGCCGAACTCTTGGAAAATAGCGTGATCACATGTGTTCTTGACGGTCCATGAGTTCTTGCTATTCCTGTTTAATTTCCAACTTCGTTTCAATTCTCCAGTGTCAACAGGCGATATTGTAATGGCATTCTCCAGCTGTACTTCTAAGCTGTCATGTACTTTGTCATAGAGTGCATCACGTTCAGCGTTTAGTGCGCTTATCCAATCCACGCCAGATCGCCAGCCTTTCTTTTAACGAAGCTTTCACAGTATTCTTTTTTTCTATTTTCTTTATTTTTTCCTGCTCCAGTTGCTTTTCCTCGGCAACATCAATGGTCAGCTGGTCATAAAGCTTTTTACTTGCTGCGAAGTCCGTTCGATTAATTCCTTGAAATTCCAGTAATTCTTCAATGCTGAATGGCTTCGACTTTTTCCCTGCTCGTTTTTTGTCTGCTATAGCTGTCAATAAAGACTGGGTGGCTATGTGAGTGCGCTCTTTAAAATTCAAGGTTAATAGCCTGGCGTTTAGACGTTTTATAAATAATTCGTCAGCGCTTATGATTTCTTCATAGCTGTACCCTGTGACCACACTTAGATACTCAGCCACCTCGTCCTCGTCATCCAGTAGGCAATCACCTAGAAAAACAGGCACGATTGAATTAATGAACAATCGTGCCTCGTCAGTTTTCCTTACAGACTGATCAACTTTTTTGTGTCTAGTTCTTCTTTTACCTTTTTGGCAAATTCAACCAGATCGGAATTATCCAGATTTGCCAACCAGTCAAAAAACTCGTCTCGGTCCATCTTGAATTGCAAGGCATAGCCGACCATGCCCAAGTGATACTCAAGTGTTTCTCGTTCCACTTCTTTTTCTGCTTCAAACAATCCTTTAAACTGCTCAATGGCCATATCAGCCCCAGGCATCTGCATGGCCATTCTCTGGCCGTCCATGTCACGCTCTACTGATAACGTAAAAATTTTATTTAGCACATTGAAGAACTTTGCGCTCTTTGCGAAGATTACTGTTTTACCTTTGATTTCTTTTGTAAATGCCATTTGTCATTCTCCTCTATTATTTGATATTTAACAGGCAATGAATGGTGCCGTCCTGTTCTCTGATAATTCGATAATTTAAATCAGATCTGATTGACTGCTGAACAGCCCCATCAATCGCCCACACAGCCTGCAGCATGTCGCCTTGCTTGTCCCAAGGGAAAAACACATGAACCACAGCTGAATAGTCGTAAATGTCACCTTGTCGGCTACTACGCACAGCCACCTGGGTTCGATCAAAATTTATTTGGTCTATCCAGGCATAGGGCAACTCACCTTCGTAAGTTTCAGGAGAATCAGCAACAGATAATCCGCTGCTCTCAACAGCTGCACGAATTGCATTGTAGAAAAATAACGGGTTATGTTCCCAATTCCGTTGAGCCATGTTTTACCTCCATGAACTGGCACGAATGCCATTTTCTGCCCCGGCCACGCTCCACTTTTTTATAAGATCCTTTGATCGGTTTGAAAATAGTATCGCCCCACTTCATCATCTTAAAAGGGATCGGCCGCTGCGACTTCACACTGATAAATTCCCGGTATTCAAATTCTGTTCCGGATCCGTCCAGCCCTCCGGTTGATCTCCAGCGGATATCAACATGAAGATAAGGAACATCATATTTTTTAGGTCCATGATTGCCTGTGGCCGGATCATAGGAAGATTTCTCTGATTCATAAAAAATTGTTTGATTATAAACCACATTAACCACCACCAAGAATGTTCGTATAATACCAGGTGCCATTGGCCAACAAAGGGACACGATAGCCAAGATCCATTCTTGTGTTTGTGTCATCCCGTGTGCTGGCCATAATCAGCTTCCAATGCTTAACCTTATTTTTGATTGTGTCTTTTATTTTGTCTTCCCATTTAGAAAGCGGGTCCGCTTCCCAGGTGATACTTTCACCGTCTTGTGTCCGGGAACTCATTCCCTCTTCACTTAAACGGTTGAAACGATACACAGCGCTCTCAATCAGTGCGATACGGCTTAAAGCTTCAAATTTCACTGTGTCTACTTCTTCACCAGCAACTAATGAATACAGGTACCCACTGGCCAGCTTGTATGCTTGTTCCAGTTGATCATCGGCACCCTCTTCATCAGCAACCCCGGTCAATGTCAAAAGTTCAGCACGAACGTCTGCATAATTAATCGCTTGGATCTCGTCCATGTTCGCCACCTACCTTTACACCAGTCCAAACAGCAAACATTGAATTGACGAAGATAGCAACGATCCCGCCAACCTTCTGGACTTCTTCAGCGTATGGCCAGTTGAATACACCGGCTAAACTAATGTATAAAATCACACCTGCTGATAATGTCCCAGTTACTAACGACAATAGACGTTCATTTGATACGTTTTTCATCAAGGCTTATCACTCCTTTGCTCAAGTCTTCTTCAAATTTTCGGACCCTCACAGTTGTATGTGAGTTCCAACCATGGCCCTTGTATTCGTCATAGGCTTTGAATAATTCACTCAAATCGTTGTCACTAATCTTCTTATCTCGATAAGCTTTTTCAATCAGACGAAAAATTGTGGCCTGTAGGTTACTTCTTTTAATTTCTTTCAGATCATCGGTGACATTTTCAACTCTTGAATCTATCCCCTCAAGCCGGTTATCAAATTCACCAAGCCGATCAAGGATTTTCTTATTGCCGGATTGTATAGCAGTAACAAAGGCCACTAAAACTGTGCCGGCAACTGTAATGGTGGTTATAATGATCTGCTCGGTCATGAAACAATCACATCACTAATTCTTTGGACTGTGAAAGCTACTGTTTTAACCCCATTAGATCCAAATGAAGGACATGTGACTAATACTTTGAAAACACTTCCCACGGAAGTTGCAACGGTAAAATTGATTGTCCCTAACTCATTGGAAGATCCATAACCAAGTCCGATATTGTCAATGTCAAATCTGTTTGTTTCACTGCCACTTGCGATCGTTGAATAATCTGAATTTGTTTGTTGGGTAGCTGCACCGTCATATTCCACATATCCGGCAAAACCAATGCCCATGTCATTTTCAGTGTCATTTCTAGCAAATAAGTGAATGGTTGGGTATCCATTTGAGTTACTACCGTTTGCCCGTGTAATAAATGAAATTTCCCCCATAGAAATAACATGAGCGTTGGTATCATCAAAGTTGTAAGTCTGAACTTGGGTTTTTGCCTCGATCTTATCCAAGCGATCACTGTATGAAGATAGAGTACTGTTAATGGTATCAATTCCAGTTTGAAGGGTTTCATCTCCATCTACCCTGGCAGTTTCCTCAGCATCCAACTTATCCTGGAATGTATCGATCTGCGTTTGCAAATCCGCATCCCCTTGAGTTCTGGCCGTCTCTTCTGCAATCAGTTTGGTTTGAAGTTCAGTATCAGCTGCCTTGCGTTCTGTCGTCTCCTGGGCTAACTCTGAGCGAATGGCTCCATCTTCTGCAATCCTTTCAGCTGCTTCATCATTGATATTTGCTTGAAGCTGCACATCAGCCTGTGAGCGTGCTGTGGCTTCTGCCGCTAGGTCTGCAGCCAGTTGGTCATCTGCAGCCTTTCTGGTTGTTGCCTCGGCATCATCAGCGCTTTTTCTTGTCGCTGCTTCAGCATCGATATTTTCCTGTAGTGTGGTATCAGCTGCTTTTCTAGCCGCTTTCTCTGTGGCTATTTCATCATCGATATATTCCTGCAAAGCAGTGTCAGCATCTTGTCTGGCTTTGGTTTCAATAGCCAAATCAGCTGCCAGGGCTATATCTGCCGCTTTCCGGTCTGTGGCTTCACTCTCCAGTTCTGCAAAGGTTGCAAACTTTGGTGAGACTGCCAACACATTGCCGGAAACGTCTTTGAAGGTTATAACACCTTCAGTGATCTCAACCGTTTCAACATACTTTGGCAAGTTGACCGTTTGGGTAGATCCGTTTGCATAAACGATCGTCAAAATGTCGTTCTCAGCGTTGGTGGTGATCGAATCAATGCCCTCGTCAATCCATTTTGTGGATTCAACCAAAGCTCTAATGTTGGCAGAAAAGATTGTTTCCTGTGGATTGATCGGCCCGCTGTCAGCAGTGCCCCAGCCATTTAAAATTTGAGAACGTGTTTTACTTGGTGTAGCCATGATCTATTCTCCTTTCAAAATTCAAGGGGCGAGCAGATTGCCACCCCTTAAATGTCTTTATTAAATTTCTATGGTCCAGGTGTTGGTGGCGTTGTCGTCAGATCATGTGCATATTGCGAATCATCATCGCTTGGCTCTGCCTCTACACCAACATGCTGATCACGAACAGTATTCGTTGGGTTGTCTGTATCTGTGTACTTTTTAAGAGAAGCATTTGGATACGTTTCTGCATCGGAAATGATCCATTCAATAGGCTCAACCCATGACTTATCGTGCATCGCTTCAAGGCTAAGGCCCCACTCATGTGTGCGGTTATCGTCTCCAGCGTTGTTGCTGTAGTTATCACTGTTTACTCGGCCAACCCAGTATTTATCAGGCATCCAGCCTTCTGGCACCGGTGTGCCGTTGTTGTCAAGAATGGTCAGGCCGTCAGCTGTAACGGTTGGCGTAACTTCCCAAATCTCAACAAGCTCATTGTTTCTAAATGCCCACTCAAGCAATTCATGGGCCTCGACTGAAACGGTTTCGGACGTTGTAAAGGTCAAATCTTTCGTGTCGTCTCCGTTTTGCGTTGTCACACTGCGAACCCCTCTGGTTGTTCGTGTTGTTGAGCTGCTTGTTCCTTTTTCATAGCTATAACCAAAGTCGCTAACCATTTCCAAACGATAGGCTGGCATTGCATTTCTCATGGAATAGATCCGGAAGAAAAACGCAGAATCATTTGGTGAGATTCCTGTGATATCTAAAGCCGTTGTTTTTAATACCATGTCTTTTTAGTCCTTTCAATTAAAATTCCCATTGTCGTAACTCGTTTCATCAAAACGAGCGCCACTAGGGTGCGGGTGTGAAGTCAGACAAGTTTGTATAAGCCAGTTCGCCGCTTTCATCGATAAACTTATAATCAAGGTAAGCGATCGCACGTGCCCCGATCTTGTCATTCGTCCAGTAAGAAACGCCAGTGGAAGAAGCCGGGCTGTTGTATGCACCTGTGCCGGTGTTCCCTGTGAATCCTTCATGTGGATCGTAAGCTGAGTTTGAAATTTCCAGGCTAACATCGCCAACTTTGCCGACAAACAAGCGGCTGCGGTCAAACACGATCCATGGTTGTGTATCACCCGTTTGTGTGAACCCTGTCAGTCTAGCCAATTCACGCATACCTGGCATTTTTACAAATAGGGCATCACTGGTTGCATGGGTCCATACTTCACCAGGAATAAGCGCTGTGAACTCATTCAGTTCAAACATTGATAAGCTTTGCAGCATAACAGTTGGCTGGCCTCCTGCATCGGAAATGATATCCACTGCATCCAAAATTGCTTTCAATTGGCTGCCAAAACCAGCTGCCGCATTCTTTTTGGCTTTCGCAAATACTGAGTTCGGTTCACGGATTGTGCCCTGTAAGTTATAAACTGGGTCCTCATCGATTCCGAAAATTGCTTGATAGTCAAATTTCTTGTTGATTGCAGAACGGTAGTGTGCTGCACTTGATAGAACCAAACCGCTAGAAAGCTTATAGCTCAAGCCGTCTGTGTATTCACGTGTAGCATATCCGTGCAGATCAAGAACCCCGTTGATTTCGTCATATTTAGTCAATGGGATATATTGGTTGCTCAATACAGAATAAGCTTCAATATCTCCACGACCTTTCAACGGAATCAACCCATTGTTATTGCTGCCGTTGCCGCTCTCCGGTGTCAAAATTCGTCCCAGTGTCATTGCACGGGAATTATAGTTAGTCTGGCCATCTAGTTCAAAACCATAGCTGCCGTCTTCTTTTTGTGTCAGTTCGTTGTTACCTAAAATTTGATAAGGCATTAAAATTTACCCTCTTTCTTTTTTATTTAAGCCGATTATTTAAACAAAAAAACAGCATGGGCAAACAACGTATCTAAATACGCCATTCATCCATGCTGCTACAGTATTCTACCCGCATAAGCACATTAACATATATAACATTGGTAGTTTGCTTCACATTATCAGCCTTTACCAAATATAATTCGTGCGGTCCCTTTCAGTATTCTACCCGTCCGGTCCCTAGAGAAACACACATCGCAAGCTTTCGCCGTTGGTAATGTACCGCTCACTATTCCTTATATTTAAAACTGACACGCATTATCACAGTATTCTACCCGCTCAAATGCTAGTTCTGCACCCATCGCAACTATATAGCCGTTGGAAATATTCGACTTTTCAATAAGTACAATAGCATAAAAGTAGAGTGAAAAAGGCTCACTCTTACACAAACCCTTGGGATTCTAAAATACTACGAGGATCCACATAGTTTGGTTTGGCCGGATTGCCTCCGCCTTGATTGATAGGCAGCTTCGATTTTGGTGCATTCTCTTTGGCCAGGCGATCAATTTCAGCCTGCTTTGCCTCAGAAATCATTTTCGCTTGAGCTTCAATCTGCAACTTGATCGTTTCTTTATCAAAGGCTGCATAAGGCTCTGCAAATTGCTGATCAGCTGGAAGCCCATTTGTGGCCAACAATGATTGAGCAAAATTCACACGTGTTTCACGCTCCAGGCTGGCAATATATTCCTGTGTCTTCGCTGTTTCCTCTGCCTGGCGTTGTTTGGCCAATTCTTGCTCAGTCATGCTTGATTCCTGAATACTCTTAATTTTTGCATCAAGGTCGGCTGTCGCTGAGGCCACTCGTTTTGCCACTGCAGCATCCAATTCCGCTTGGCTGTATTTCTTTTCTTTCAGCGCTGCTTCCATCTGTTCCTTTTGTGCTCTTAACTCTTCCAGTTCTTTCTTTTCTTCTTCAGTCATGTTGTAGCCTCCCGTTGTTTTTTAAGTAGAAAATTTTTTATTCTTTTGTCGCTCATGGTTGGAGGAATCAGTTCCGCCGTACACATGCAATTATAATGAACAGGATAGCGAGCTTTGAACTCTTCGACTGTCATTATCTGTCTGTTGTATTCCTGGCAAGGTCCATCGGCTTGGCTTCTTGCCCGCCAAATGACCAGGCCACCTCGTTCACTCTCACCATACTCACCGGCTGTTGCTGCATCCAGTACGTTGTAATTCGCTTCAGCAAATACCTGCATCCGATGGAACAGTTTTACACTGCTGGAAAACCGCTTTGCCACCTTATAGGCTTCACTTGTATCGTTTTTGAATAGCCCGTTCACTAAAGCCCTTTTCAATTGGATCTCAAACTTTTCACGGGTTTCATACGGGTACCATTTATTACCAGGCACTACCCATTCAACAATAGCCCCGGCTAACTCTTCCGGATCCGCTGAACTGGCTCCGACCATCTTCTGGATTGATTCCCGAATAGTCTTATCATCTTTCTTGTCATTCCCGTAAAAGTTCAATAGGGCCAACAACGCCACAAGCCTGGTATCTAACTGATCATTGAAAGCCAAAGCAATAGCCAACAATGCCAGCTGTTTTTTTGTTGAATCATCCACGGCTATTCACTCCCTATGAAGCTGTTGACCAATGCCACCGGGTCGCTGTCTGAAATCTTAGCGTTTTGAAGTCTGGCCAGTTCTTCAGCAACTTGGGTATCTGACCACTCAGGGAATGCCTGCCGGATTTTTGTTTCATCGCTCAAATAGCTTATATCGTTCAAAGCCTCCATATTTTCATTTGGGCTTTGAGGTGTCTCAATCTCATATGAAAGTTCCTGATCGTTCAGAATTTCTTTAAATACATCGATCACATCATCTGCCAGGCTTTTTGCCAGCTGGATAGTTTCATACAAGTAAATTCTTATTGTATCGGTTGAAACGTTCCCAGCCACCTGCTCAAAGTCCGGCATATTCAGCGTTGAATAAATTTCTTTCCGGATCCGGTTTGACCAGCTTTCACGAGCTTCAGTGTTTAGGGGCGGGGCAATGAACTGAGCTGAGGGCGTTGAGCCAAATGTGCCATCACCTGAAATTTGGTGCTCAAAGGCCAACACGTTTATAGCTTCTTCACCAATGGCCTGCAGCTGCTCCGGTGTGATCCCTTGTGAGCTGTCTATGCCGGTAATCGTCAGAATGCTTTCAGCGAACGCCTTCAAGCTTGAACCGTTATCATTCAAGCTGTCTGTATAAGCATTGATCAGGTTGATTGCATCGGCGTACACTGGTTTCATTTCGTCAATCTTCACCAGCTTGTACCACTCAATAGAAAATGATTCCTCTTGGGACGTATACCCCTTCTTGTCATCATAAACATAGCGGCGGCCATCGGTCAGCACATCCCCGTTATCATCGATCAAACCTATTAAATTATCGCTTGTATCAAAAATAGGTTCATAATCAGTTACCTCGTTCACATCAGAAACCGAATAAACCAAACAATATCCCTTCATCAAAGTATTTTTCATGATCTTATAAGTCAGGCTGGTTGTGTTCGTCCACTTGATACTTGAAGCAAAGAACTTCACGGCTTTCTTATCGAATGGAACATACACACCATACTTGTTTATTCCAAAGCTGTGATTGATAGCCAGCCGCCCTGTATTCTCTTTCAAATAACTTTCAATGCTATCTGTAATAATAAACCGGTGGGGCTTGTATGCACCATCAGCACTAAACTTTTTACTTTGCTGAATAGTCTCCCGGATCTTACGCTGCATTTCCTGCTTGCTATCCATAAATGGAAAGCGCCGGCCTTCTCCTGCAGTAGCGGCTGCGATCTCTCCGGTCTTTGTTGTCTGGCCAATCGGTGTGCCATTCTCAGGTGCTTCGCCCATGTTTTCATCTGTAAAATTTACGTCTGCCATTAAAGCTTCCCTCTACTTTCCTGGTTGTACCAACCACGGACACCGTAACGCATGGCATCCAATAAATGGTGACTTCCAATGTATTCAGATTTCTTTTTAATATCATCATAATCCTTGACATAGCCGCTTATTTCCCCGATAAGGTCCCGGCTCATTTCATCAATGTAAATATTAAACAGCTTCACTGTTTTTATTCCATCATCAATTTTCCCTTTGTGTTTGGCCGTTTTCATCGGGTTTACTTGATACTTACGATTTTTCAAATAAGTATTGGCCACACCTAGGTTGGTATCTGCATATATTTTTGTATCATGATCCAAATACGCTGGGACCTGCTCAAGCTGCAATGTATTAGAATAGGCCACTTGCCGCACATATAAATTCATGTTGACTGGATCAATCCAGATATCAACGATTGCGGTTGGATCACCTGAACCATTATCGTTCCCCCAGTCAAGGCCCGTGACTTTAACAAGGCCTTTAGGTGTGCCGGTGAACGTCTTCCATTTCGGATAAACAACACCATCGGTCATGCCCCATTCGCCATTGGCCACAACAGCGCCACGCTGCGGATCAACTTCCAATACACGCTCATAGCGCTCTCTGTCATCATCCGTCAGCCATTCGTTCACCCTGAAGGTTGTCGTTGTTGAAAAGGTGTCCGGCCGTTTCGTTTTCTCGTCAAAAAATTCTTTCTTCAGCCAGTGGTTCTCACTCCACGGGTTGAAGGTCAACGTTACCTGCTTGAAAAAGTCATCTGGAGCCTCGACACCACCCCGGATAGATTCCACAACTGTATCGAATTTCTCTTGGCTCTCGATCTGATAAGCTTCCTCAAACCATGCCCAACACAGAAAACCAATGTCAACTGAGATTGATGTGATTTTCAATTCATCATCCAGACCCCTGAAAAGAATCTTCTGGCCAGTTGCCTTCACCGTGATCTCTGGCAGCGATTCATTGAACTTGAATAGATGGGAAACCTTGAGCCTTTTGCATGCCCACTTCAGATCGGAATAGGTGGATTGCTTATTTGTATTTGAAAACCGCCGGACGACAAGCAAATTCGCCCATGGATATTTTAAAATGTCGTGAATGTAACACAGTGCTGTGTTCTTGGACTTCTTGGACCCACGGGATCCCTTGACTACTCGGAAAAAGTTCCGGCAATGATAAAACCGGTTGTACCCTTTACCCAAGGCCCACGCCATTTTTATTCGTATTTCCGGTCTAGTCTTCTTCTGGTACGTCTTCAACAAACGTCACCCCGACTTCTCCGCTGATCTCTTTTTTATCAGTGAACAACGCATGACGTTTGCCCAGTAGTTCGGCGGCCTTTATCCTGTCTTTGGCACCCACCCCTATATCAATTTTTGCCTGGGCACCTTCTCCTATTCCCACCAGGGTTTCTTCTGTCTCCTCACCCCGCATTACTGCAGTCAAATACTCCAATACCTCCTGGGCATCTGCAGTGCGTTCATTGTGCATTTGCTCAAGCTGTTCATCTATATACGTTTGAACCTTAGCATTTCTTAGCAATCTGTTTGCATTTGCCGCTGCAACAGAATCCTTTTTCACCTTGGTATAGGCTACTTTATAAGCTCTCGTGCCGTTTAAATCCTTCAAATATTCATCTGCAAAAATCTGTTGTTTCTCCGTCAATGCCATTGTCTCACCTCTATTCTTGTAACTATGTAAAAAATGCACCACCACAAAATGGTAGTGCAAAGGGAAAAAAGGAAGTATTAAATATGAATCAGTTGTACAGAAGTACCAAAACAAAAAAGGAGTATATGGCTTCAGCAAAACGCATCTACCATATACCCTTTATATCATGAAAGTTGAGTGAAAAAGGCTCAACATTTATTCCCAGTAAATACTTAACTCCTGGGCTACCTTTTTGAAAAAGGCTTTTCGCTTTCGTTTGATAGAGGACCATGAATAATGTGCCTCATTCAAAGATTTATTCATACTGTACCGCTTGAAGTAATAGCATTCAATAAATCGCTTTAGGTTTTCATCTGGTTCGTTATCCATGCAGCCTTTGATGGCTTGCTGCGTTTCGGCCAATTTTATAGCCACATCTGAATTATTATTTCCAAGCTTACGCAAGTGATCCTCAAAGTACGGATATTCAAACATGAGATCCCGGACCTTCTCAAACCCGTTTTTGTGCATTCGTTTCATCGGCTCCCCCCTTCGCCTTCCTATATTGTTGATCCAGGTACCCGATCAGCATGCTCATTTGCTGCTTTACTAGCTCATGATTGCCGTACTTGTTGCATAGCTCTCCAGCAGACTTCACAACATGATCCCAGTATTCATCGGTGAAAATCGAATGGCGTTGTACTACCTCATTGATCTGGTCCATCCAAATAGTCACGTCTTGAAAAAACGCTTTGTAATTCATCCGATCGCCTCAATCCGAATATAAATACCTGGCAGATCAGCATAAAACTTTTCTGTGATCTCACTGGCCACAAGTGCATCGTCCACCCAAAAATCAAGGTCAGTCATGCAGTCCTTTAGAAGCTTCTGCAAATTATCGGTATCTGGCTTAGTGGTTTTATACTCTCCATGTACGTGCTTACCCTTTACCGGAAAACACCACTTTGTCACAAGTTGAACAGCTCCAGTAAACTTTTTATCTGGCACATGCTGGCCAAGGTGAGCTGTCAATTTTGCACGTGCAGCCTGCAGATCAGCTGGCTCATAGAATACCGGCTTCCCTTTGACCACACGAACCTGTTTTTGCTGGTGTGTAGTGGTTGGTACTTTGGCCATAGGCATGAAAAACTCAATCATTTTTTATCACCTCTATCTTGATCAAACCAAAACATATAATTTAAAACTACCAAGGAGACTAAACCAGAAAAGGCCGCAGCTCTTAATGGCTCCCCATTCCATAAGTTATAAAGACACGAACCTAACCCACAGGATAGAATGATACTAATTATTTTTTTCATCTTGTTTCACCTTCTTCTGCAGTGATTCGATATAATCCCATAATTCTTTAGATTCCTTTTTCGGAAAGTCTGAACCGCCTACATAATACCAAAGTGTAGGTGTTGGCCCTGGCAGCTTATCCATCAATCTTTTTGCCTGTTGCTTTTTACCTTCTAACTTATCAGCCCATGTCATGACCTATTCCCCTTTCGTACATTTACAGTCAGGGCAGCATTTCCGTTGATCTTTCCAACCATCAGCACAAACAGCCATTTCACAACCGCAGTCTTTACAAAACTTCTTTGATCCCCATTCTGCAAAAGCAGCAAGCAACTCATATTGCTCAAACTCAGTTAACTCTGCATAAGCATTATCCACTCTTATGGCCTCTTGATCGTTGAACCTTCTCATTTGCCATAGATCGCCAAGAATAAAAATTGCTTTAATTGGAACATCACCGTCAACATCCACACACGCCTTTAACCAGGTAAACACTATTTGTTGGTTTTCGTTCATGATTTAATTTCCTCCCAACCTTCCTGCACCATTTTTGGCTTGTATTCATGATCAGACCAACCATGACCGCCACACAAGTTGCATTCTGTTCTCTTATATTCAATCGTATCGGGCACCCATCCGGAATCAGGGAGCCCCGATGGATAAGGCACTATTACTTTTTTCTGATAAAAGCCAGTCCCTTTACACTGAGGACACTCAAATTCTCTTCCAAAACTTTCAAAAACAGATTGAAGAGTTTTATGTGCCCCGTATTCGTCAATCAGTTTCATTGCTTCATATGCTTTCATTACGCTATCCCCTTCCTGTGAAAATTATCTTTGATTACTTGATGAAAAACTTTCCCTACCCGGTTTATCATGTCTTCGTCTTGATCGTCATAGCCGGCCTCAAAGAAAATTGCATGGGTTAGCTCATGAAAAAGCACATCGTCTTTTCTCTGGTCGCTGAGTTCATCCAAAACATGGATCTCAGTATTGTCGTGATCACAGAACCCAAGAAAATTTTTATCCCGTTCAATTTCTACCACTGGGACCTCTTTAATTTGATAGGTGACACCTGCCACTTTTATTTCGTCCATTTAGCCCATTCCTCCTTAGGTATCTCTCTAAGTTCAACCTGAACCACTTCATCATAAATTGAGGCATTCCGATAGGCTGCCTCTTCACTAAGGAACAGGCAGCTTTTATTCAGCTCAGTATTGTAGTTCTGTGCTGGAAAGTGCTTATATTTTCCATCCTTCTTTATAGCGAAGTGAGTTCTACGCCATTGGATTTCATTCATAATATCCCTCTTTCATGTTATTTTATTCTGGTCTATGCCATTTCTTTTTTTCTCTGTCGCCTCCAAATTTTGTCACGCTGCATTCTATTGTCTACTCTATCCCTTGAAAAGGGAGAGTAGACAAGAATAGCGGACAGCGGTGTGACAGGGTTTCTAAAAGTTGTCGGAGCTTGTCGGAGCTATTTAGCCTTTAACGCAAGTTGTCTTGTGTCGGAGCTTGTCAGGGCTAAATAGATACGACAATCATTTTTCATTTTCTTTAGAAACAAAACCGTCTTCTGCTTTAAACTTTTCGTGTTTTTTTACACGTGTGTAAACAGTAGTTCGTGCTATTTCCAAATAGTCTGCAAGCTGTTCAACGTCTACCGGGCTGCCATCTTCACTCAGAATATTAAAGGCCTCTTCCAGTTCACGCTTTGATTTATCTGCCCGGCTCTCATTTGATTTCTGAGTACCTTTTTTCCATTTCTCTTTCGGGTTATCCTCCAGGGTGATATCCTGCAGTGAATCATCCAGTACGTGCACCGGGAACTTAAACCAGGCGTTTACCGTCTTGAATCTTGGGAACTCCCGCAGCGTGCCATCCAATCGCCAAGCACTGCACTGCCTTGCTGCCTCAACAGCTTTCTGGCGTTCCTGTTCAATGATGGCCAACGTTGGTTGTGCCTGGATTGCTGCCATTAAATGGTGCCCCATTTGCTTTTTACTGGAATAATCATCAAGGCCTATTGAATCATATGAGGGGTTATAGGTTTGAATTGCCTTTGCGTAGGTGTCACAGATCGCTTGATTCTCCTGGACCATGTACCTATCTTCAGTAACAGGCAGCTCGATCAGATCAAGAATAGCATCCGGATCTCTGGCAAACACGCCGGACCCAGAAGACCGGTCAATTGAGTTCTTACCACCTTGGGAACCTTTACTGTGGTGGTGGCAATAGATCACTGCACAACCTAATTCTGTGGCAATCTTATCGAACTGATTCGTAAAGTTGGCCATTTCATGGGCACTGTTTTCGTCTCCAGTTAATACCTTATAAATTGGATCGATCACCACAGCAATGTACCCAGCTTTCTGTGCACGTCTGATCAACTTAGGTGCCAGCTTATCCATCGGGCTTGTTTTACCCCGTAAATTCCAGATATCTATATTTGATACATTAGCATGGCCATTGCCTAATCGTTTGTAAATTTCAACTATCCGATTTTTGGCAGAATTTGAATCAAGCTCAAGGTTGACATAAAGCACTTTTCCTTGTGTGCATGGAAACCCTAGCCACTCTTTCCCCTCTGCAATCGCAATAACCAACTGCATCAATAGAAACGACTTGCCGGCTTTTGACGGTCCAGCAATCAGCATTTTATGACCTTGGCGCAGAACGCCCTTGATCAATTCTGGTGCCAGCACAATTTCACTATCAAAGAGATCGGCCAAGCTTTCCGGATCTGGCAGATTATCGTTCATGTCCTCGATATACTCCTGCCATTCTTCCCATGATCCTTTACCGATATTTTTTGCAATAATGAACTGCTTTTGATCTCCCCGGACGAACCCAGGCAACCTTGTGAGCCTTGAAGGGTTCTTGTTCTGCTTATCCACTCTAAGGCCGTTTTTTTCAACGATCTTATATAAATAATCCACCCGCTCCTGGTATTGCGGATAATTGACTGCATCAACCTTGACGATCGCATGAAGGCTTTTCCCTCCTGAATAAGTCAATGCCACAATTGGCAGCTCCAGTTCTCTGAGGATTTCATTTTGCTGTTCAATTTTCATGCTGTCTGATTCCACAAGGGCATAACGATAGTCCACTACATTAGTGTTTTTGGTTCCTTCACCGTCCATAGGATTGAAACGGATCCAAGCACCACAAGCCAGGTTGGGATCACCGAAGACTGCACCAACATCGCCATTATTTTTTCTCAATGCTTCAATGATCTCTCCAGCTGTCCGGGTATAAATGCCGTTTCTTGGCAACCATTTCTCTGTACCATCGGCCTTTTTATCTAAATAGCCATCTGATACATAGCTGATAATGTCACCAGGAGAGAAAACAGTTTCCAGGTAATCGATTATTTCCTTTGAAGGATCCCAATGCTTTGGCTCCTTGATCTCTTTTCCCATGACCCAATCAGTTTTCACAAGCTTATAGCCTTTATCCACATCAGTTGCTATAAAACTATCGTTCCAATCAAGAAAAGAATCATCATCAGAATAAGAACTTTCCCAGCCATTTTCTTTGGCCAGCTGCGTGATTGTGGCACCTGTGACTGGCAAGCCCGTACCTTTAAATGTTTCCCATTTCTTTAGACATTCGCCGGGACGATAACGGCCATCGCTTTGGCTCCATTCGTCCCAGTCTTCTGCCGTGTACCCTTCTTCCTTTAAGGCCATCCCTACATTGACCCATTCCTGATAATCCAGATTTGCTGGATCAATGTAGTTTAGTAATTCAGTTAAATCTAGCGTTCTTTGCATCCTGGCTTATTCTCCTTTGTATTCAATTTCCTTTACATGCTCATTTTTATACCCTTCAATAAAACCAAGGTACGTTGTTTTTACAATGTGAGCATATCCACCAGAAAGCCATTTATACTTTTTCACAATATTTCTTGCGTATTCTTCTGCTTCTGATAGTTTTTTAAATGTCTCCCCACCACTGAACCTGCCACAATATCTAAGATTGTTATGATACAAGGGCATGTTATCAGTGTATAATTTGACCTCATACATTATTTTCGCCATTTTCTCACCTAATCTTTATATGTTTTAGGATCAATACCTGCCGGAACTCTCCAACCATTCCCAGCAATCCGATCGATCAAATTTTTTGCTCCATCAAAGTTCCAAGTACCCACATGCTTGAAGCCTCGACCTTCTAAGAAACGTATTTGCTTAGGTGTGGCCAAACCTTCAGCCTTTCGCTTGTTCAAACGATCAAGCAACAGTGAAGCTTTACCGGCGTTGTCTATTTCATCGGGCATAATGCCGAATTTTTCAAGTGCCTGCACCTGCTTATCCGATGGTGGCGACATTTCCCAACCGAAGCTCGGAACATAGCTGGATAAGTCCTCCGCTTGAATACTCATTTCAAATTGCAGCGGATCCACAAGCTTGCGTTTTCGTTTCTTCATTTCAGCCAGCTGCTTGGCCAATGCTTCCTCACGCTGGGCAATAACATCCTCTGAAGCCTTCACCTCTGCCTCTTCCAAATCAAGGGGCATTCCAGCTTCTTCAATGTTCTCAGTCATCTTTTTAGCCACTTCTTCGGTTTCAGCGATTAAATGGGCCGGGCGGCATAGCTCATGGCGCTCTGTATGCCATAGAAAATCAATAAGCAACAGGTTTTCCTTTCCAGGAAATAGGCGGGTGCCTCGGCCAACCATTTGGCTGTATAGGCTCCGCACTTTAGTGGGCCGCAACACAATGACACAATCAACGCTCGGACAATCCCAGCCCTCAGTGAGCAGCATAGAGTTACACAAAACGTTGTATTTATCCTTGTCAAAATCTTCTAAGATTTCCGCACGATCAGCACTATTTCCATTTACCTCTGCAGCTTTGAATCCTTTTCTATTTAAAATATCCGTGAATTTTTGGCTTGTCTTCACTAAAGGAAGAAACACCACTGTTTTGCGATCTTTGCAGTATTCCAGCATTTCATCTGCGATACTTTCCAGGTACGGATCCAGGGCCGTGCCTAAGTCTTTGGTTTTGAAGTCTCCGGCCTGCTGGCCAACCCCTGACAGGTCCAGTTTAAGCGGCACAGTTACCGCTTTGATCGGTGACAAATAGCCTTCTTTAATTGCCTGAACTAATGAATACTCATAAGCCAATGATTCAAAGTAACTGCCTAAATTTCGCATGTCTCCTCTGTCTGGCGTGGCAGTTACGCCCAGCACGTTAGCAGATTCAAAATGCTTCAATACACGCTGGTAGCCATCCGATATGCAATGGTGGGCTTCATCAACTACAATGAAATCAAAATAATCCGGCGGGAACATACTCAGGCGCTTTTCTCGCTGCATCGTTTGAACAGATCCGACTACTACACGAAAAAAACTGCCTATACTGGTTTGTTCTGCCTTTTCGGTGGCAGTCTTTAATCCTGTGGCCTTTTCCAGCTTGTCTGAAGCTTGGTCAAGTAATTCACCACGATGGGCTAACACCAGGCCCCTTTCACCTAAGCGCACACGGTCCTCAATGATCTTGCTGAAAACAATCGTTTTTCCACAGCCTGTGGGTAACACTAACAACGTTCTTTTCTTTCCCTCTTTCCATTCATTTTGAACGGCTGTTTTTGATTCGTCTTGGTATGGTCTAAGTTTCAACTGTTTGCCTCCTTAATCCTCCATCTTTTCTGCCATTGTTTGCAGCTTTATGATCAATTCACGGGCTTGGTCTTTGGTCAAATAGGTATGCTCAACATATGCCCCCGAATCCTCTTCATACATTTCTATTTTTATGTGGTTAGAATGAGTTTCTTCAACGCTAATCACATCACCATATTCACATTTGATAGTCATTTAATCCCTACTTTCTTCATTCAAGAAAAGGCGGTAAAACCGCCCTTTCATAGATTTAAAACGCTCCAGGAGTGAAGCCATTATTTTGCTGTGGTGGTTGTTGCATTGTTTGTTGAGTAGGTTGATTGAAGTTCTGCTGTGCTGGTTGTTGGTTAAAATTCTGTTGTGGTGGCTGGTTGAAAATTTGTTGCTGTGGTGCCACTGCTGCTGTTGATTTAATGAACTCTTTTACACGATTATTTTTTCTTTCTTCCCCTTGGCTTGTATACGTGTTAACCTCAAGCTTCACTCGGCCGATACTTCCTAAAACAGTGTTCCAATTCGGGTTGAATGGCTGGCCAATCATAGGATTTTGACCAATAGAAGCGAAAAACTCTGTCAGTTTCCACTGGAATTTTTTCATCATGTATAGACGTTCCTTAACTACCGTTTTCCCTTCTGGTGCAGTTATTTCCATAGAGATTTCTGCATACGGGGCACCGTTCGGGATCTTGTCACTGTTCCCGTCATAATTTTTTCTTTCCCAGTTAGTCACGGTAAATTGATACTCTCCAGCTGGTAAAAGAGTGAAACTATTTTCTTCGGCCACAAAGCCGCTATTCCAGTCTAAAAATTCATTTTCGTTATTATTCATTAAAAGTTCCTCCTAAAATTTTCTAATTTGTGTATTTAATAAATCCAGCGCCTTGCCCCAGTTACTTGCTAAGTAGCCCCAAAGATCGGCCGGGATATTATCCAGTGGTGTATCGGCTGGCATGAAGCCACCTTGATAAATAACTTGCATGATCTCTTCAACAGTCACCTGATTGGTGGCCATGAGATCAGCAACAGATTGGGGAATGCTTTCAGGAACAGCCTGCTGCTCTCTTTCTGGTGAAAGATCCGGCGCATTTTCTACTGGCATGGCCTGTGCAGCTGCAGCAATATCAAACTGTGAATCTGGTGCTGCTGTAGGCTGTTGAATGGTCATTTGAGCAAACGCCTGAGCGATCTGTGTATAGTCAAATGGTAATTCCTCAGCTAACCCCCAGCGGTTTTTAGCATCCCAGGCTGGCCGGTGGGTTGTATACATCATCCGTTGGCCACCAGTTGCCTTTTTGCTGTCCGTCTTGCTATCTGTGATAATCGTTGTCTTATAGTTGGCAAACAATACCGCATCGGCCCATTCTTTGACGATGGGCGCTGTTTTCTTCTCCAACTTCAATTCGTAACGATCATAGGCACCCATTTCGTCAGGCTCTTCTTTTTTCCGCAGCATTGCATGGGCAGTGATCACAACATTTATTCCACTGTCTACAACGTCACTGAGTAAGTTCAGCAAGCCCCCCATTTCTTTTGCCAGGGCAACGAATTTCTTGCCATAACCCTCCGCATCAATAGCGGTCCATCCAGCATTTGAATCGATCAAATGCCGCTTACATATTTCTTCGGCCCAATCGATTGTGTCAATAACTAAAGTCTGACACGGCTTATTGGCTTTGACGTATGAAACTTGTTGCATAAGCATGGTCCAGCTCGTTGGCTTGTCAAAACGTTTCACATCCATATGCAGTGTTGAATCCTCCGTATCAATAAACAACGGATCCGGAAACTGACTTGCGAACGTTGATTTCCCGATACCTTCCACGCCGTATAACACGACCTTTTGTGCTTTGGCCACTTTACCGCTTGTAATATTCATTAAAATGCTGCTCCTTTCCATGTTTGTGTTGGCTGCACTGTTTCTGCAGCATCGTTGGTTGCCCCTTCAGTCAAACCAGCTGGAATGGTTTCAGCATCTTTCACATAACCATCCTCAATCACAATGCTGCATTCATCGCCAGTGCTGACCCGTGTTGCGATTGCCTGCAGTCCTTCCTGTTCCAACCATTGTCCGAACTCTTTGAGTGTCAGCATATCCATTTGCTCCAGCTTATCCAAAAGAATGAACCCGCATTGAGGCTTCAACTTCCGTACAATAGCCGTTGAGACTTTCAGCTGATCTGATCCGCTCATATTGTCCCATTGCTGGCCGTTATAGATCAGCTCACCTTCATTGACTGATAGGCCAGGCAGCGGCAAATCAGCCTTATTCAGCAAGTCCGTTTTCTCCTGTCGCAAACCACTAATTTGAGCAGTCAAAATGCCATACTGTTCACGATATGCTGCAGCATCTTCCTCGGCTTTATCCTTATCAAAGTTTGCTCTAACCTTCCGATTGATTTCATCAATCTCAGCGATATTTCTTTCAAGCTCTGCTGTTGATTCATCCTGGAGATCCGCCGCAGTTTTTTGTGCTGCTTCCAAATCAAGCAAAGTTAAATTGTGATCATTTTCAAGAATGAACAACTGCTGTTTGAGGCTTTCGATCTGCTGTTTTTCAGCCTCAACCTTCTGGATAATCTGAGCCAGTTGTTGCCGTTTCTGCTGATTTTCACCGTTACGGGCTAAAATCTGCTGTTGCTGCTGAATCAATTCAGATACAGAAACAAGCTCTTTGGGTGCATCAGGGAAGTAGTCCTGTTCTTTAGCAAACTTATCTTTCTGGTCAGCGATCTGGCCAATAGCATGCCGCTGGTTGTATAGCTGACTTTCCTCGTATTCAATTTTTGCCAGCTGCTCACCTACTCCGATGATCTGCAGCAGCGTTTGAGCTTTCTCTTTCCCGGTTGATTCCATGAACTTGGGCAGATCAATGGCAAGCTCTTCCACAAAGCTATTTAGAAGCTGCTGACCACCTTTGTTGCCCTCTGGATCAATAACCTTCAAATCGCTGTTCTTGCCTTTACGCTCTACAATGAGGCCATTGCTCATTACGATATGCAAATGTGGTGGAACTGCTGAACCCTCTCTGCTTGCCTGAGTTGGCCGATATTTGTTGCCACCTAACGCCCAAGCAATTGCATCCAGAACGCTGGTTTTACCTTGGTTGTTGTTTCCGCCTACAATTGTCAGACCTGCTGCAGACGGCTCTATTTTTACCGCCTTCACACGTTTCACGTTTTCGATCTCAAGTTTGTTGATTTTAATTGAAGTCATGTTTTCCCTCCTAATATGTTTGTTTACATTCAACTAATTCTGCCTGGTCATCGTTTACTGCTTGGATAACCTTGTTTTCTGATCGTTCACCATTAAATGCTTGAAATCCATCCCAGCCAATACGGGCACGATCAAGAATAAATTTCACACGCTCCATATCATCCTTAAATTCCTTATCTTTCCAAACATCTACACGGCCATTCACAGAAAGCTTTCCACCATCGTTGTACAAAATTTTTATCCGGTATCTGTTTATTCTTTTTCCCAGGGTTTTTCACTCCTTCAAAATATGCTATAATGTCTTTACTATTATTTATTTACTGGCTTGTATCGTTTGCTGACGGTACAGGCTCTTTTTTTTCGTTTCTATACTTGTCCATAACTTCATCGTAAGAATCTGCAACAAAAATGACTTCTCCAGTTGAAAGTGAAATCACCACAGAAGATCGTTTTTCCTTTGGCAACTCGCAAATATCCACAATCCTTTCGAACTGAACAGATCTACGCAAGCCGCTTGCTGTGACTAACTCAATCATTCAATTGCCTCCTTTTTTGCAGCTAACAACTCGCCTTCCATTGAGAAATAATTGATCGTTTTTTCATTACCGGCGACAACTACTGTCATGATCATTTGCACCACTTTTGACTGTGTTTCTACTTTCACATTCGTTTCGGCAACCTTCTCTGTCACTGGTTTATCCTCCATTCTCTTTCCAAATCTTGCACAATTAAATTGATCCATAGCCTGCTTAGATTTCACACTGGTTTTGGTTCTATCAGCCTGAACAGTGATTAATCCATCTTTTCTAAGCTTTGAAATTTTTTGCTGAATTTGGGTATGTCGCTTTTTGGTTAGCTGGGCCAACTCTGCATAATTTGAGACAAAACCATTTTCATCAAACTTAATATTTTCAATGATCAATTGAACTTGCTTATCGGACCATGTGCTTTTTGAGTAATGCTTTAGTTTCCCATTTTGCCTAAGTCGCCACAATCTGCCAGAAACCGAACTTTTATTTCTTCCCAAGGCCTCGCCTATTTCTTCATAGCCAGCGCCCAGTTTAATCATTGAAATTAGTCGTTTGTCCTCTTTAGGTGTAAAAGGCCTATTCTCCGCATCAAAAGCTTTTGACCTATCAATTGATGGCAAATCCCCATCCTTTTGCATTTTATAAATCTTTGATTCTACCGATTTGATTGAACGAGCAAGCTTCTCGGCCATCTGATCAGCATTCAATACGTGATTGGTTTCAGCCAATAAAGCACTTTTTTTGATATACTGAATTTCCTTTGTGGTCCACGTCTTTGCAGCCATATCAGCACCCCACTCTCACAAGCTCGTCATAAATCTTGTTGTATTCATGCCATTCAGCAGTAAGAGAATCAAGTTGCTTCAAGTTCTGATCCCCCAACGGCTTGGCACTTTCATGTTGGATAATCTGACCCAAGTTATGGGCCTTTTCCCTGATTGCTTCCCTAACTAAATGATTCTGTGCAGCTGTCAACATTTGACTACCTCCTTCCTATAAAGTCAGCAAAATTGATAATCCTGATCGCTATAGAATCCTTAAACCTTCGCCACTTGGTTTTCACCTTAGCCTCTGGAATATTGATACATTCACCAATGACCCAACCAGCACAAAGCGGGTATACAGTCAAAATGAAGGCCTCCCAGGTTCTAAAGAAAAATGCTGATACAAATACCATTGCTAAAATAGATAAAGCTAGTGTGATCCTTGTTGTGTACTTCATGAAACTTTCTCCTTTCTCGCTTTCAGTCTATTGTCAGATCGCCATTGCAGATATTGTTCAAATTGCCCATAATGAATCAGGCAAACCTTATGAGACGGGTTCAAAATCGTATGCTTTACTGGATAATTGTCCCGGCAATCTGCAATGTAATCATTCAATGTTCCTGCCTTCAATCCATCAATTTTTTTCAGTACAACTTCTTTGGTCATGTACTCTGTTTTTTCCCTGTCCGGATCCCTGCGAATGATTTCAAGGATCCGGTCACAGTTCGATTTGGTCGGCATGCTCACCCCTCCTTTATGCTGGTTGTTTTCGTTCTCTATCGGGAACGTTATCGGTAAAAAAAATACCTAGATTGTCGCTTTCGTACCCCAAAATACTTGCCATCTTTACCAATTCATTTGCACCGATAGAAACAATACCATTTTCCCGCTTGGCGTATGGTGTTCTGGTATTCCATCCCATTTTTTCAGCCATTTCATCTTGTGTTAATCCTTTTGCTATACGTTCAGCTTTTAGCCTCTTTAAATCCAATGTCATTCGTTCCACCTCCGTTCTCTTTCGGGTACAACAACAATTTAACACCTTCGTTCTCAACTGTCAACGAAAAACTCCTAAAAAGATTCAAAAAACTTTTATTCCGGTATCTATTGCACTCTTTTGGGAACGGTGGTATCATTTAGATATTACTTATTAGAGAGGTGAAAGAATGAGATCAAACGATGAAATAATGGACATCTTAGACCAACTAAAAGATGAAAAGGGGCTATCTATTAGTGAAATTGCCCGACGGGTAGATATGGCAAAATCTGCTGTGTCTAGATATTTTAATAGAACGAGGGAATTTCCTTTGAATAGGGTTGATGACTTCGCTAAAGCTTTCAACGTTAAGCCTGAGTACCTCTTGGGGATTGATTTCGATAAGCCTTCTAATCTTGTTTTCTTAGATAAAATTGTACAGATTCCCGTTTTAGGTGAGATTGCTGCCGGAAAACCAATAACTGCAGAGCAGAATATTGAGCAATACATTCCAATGGTAGGCTCCAGCCTTCCTTCTGGTGAGATCGTCGCCCTGAACATCTGTGGCGATAGCATGAGTCCAGGAATACCTAATGGCTCTCAAGTATTAATAAGATTACAGCCAGAAGTTGAAGATGGTGAAATTGCAGCCGTTCAGGTCAATGGAGACACTGAAGCTACTTTGAAAAGAATAAAAAGGCAAAATGGAATTATGTTACTAATTGCAGATAATCCAGATTACCAGCCTATTGTTGTTACCAAAGATATACCTGCAAGAATTATCGGAAAAGCAGTTCAAGTCATTTATAGTTTATAAAAATGTGGCATGAAAGGTGAGTAAATAATGAAATTTGGTTTAAGAAAGCCTAGTATTAAAAAATCATTTAAAGCAAGAACAACTGGCAAGGCCAAACGGAAAGTAAAAAAAGCCATCATTCCCATGTATGGAAAAAAGGGGACTGGGCTTGTAAAAAATCCAAAGAGGGCTATAAAGAATAAAATTTACAAAAAAACATCATTCAGCATTTGGGATATATTTAAATAAAAAAAGCACATTCCCCTCCGACCAAGAACGAGAATGTGCATCACCAAAATAAAACCTAAATAGGCTTATTTGCTATGCCTATTTTAACACAAATAGGAGTGTATGAACAATGTGGATGGAAAAAACTTCTGACGGCAAATTTAAGTATCGGGAAAGGTACACTGACCCTTACACAGAAAAATATCGGACTGTATCAGTTACGCTTTTGAGTAATTCAAGACAGGCACAGAATAAAGCTCAACGCTACTTGAATGAGGAAATAGGCAAGCGGCTATCTATTAAAATAGAAGGATCGGACACCTTTAAAAACGTCCTTGAAGAATGGCTGGAAAAATACAAGCATACCGTCAAAGAAACAACCTACTGGCGCAACGAATGGAATGTAAAGCTCATTCGCAGATTCCTGAAAGACGATATAATTGTGAAGAATATTGACACCCCATTAATTCAACAAGGATTAGATAAACTATACTATGAAGATAATTATTCACTTTCCACTGTGAAAAATTGTAAATCGCTTATCAGAATTATTCTGGAGCATGCACGAAAGAAAAACCTGATCGAACACAACCCAGTCAATGACGTAACCATTCACCAGAAGGCAATGAAATATGAAGACTTAGAAAAAATTGAAAACAAATATCTGGAAAAAGACGAACTGAAAAAAATTCTCTTTATTCAGCGTAACTTATTTAAAAGTAAACGGTTTGCAGATTTGGCTGAGTTTATGGCGCTTACTGGCGTACGTTTTGGCGAAGCTATCGCCTTAGATTATTCATGTTTGAATGGTAATATATTGAACATTGATGGAACACTGGACTATACAACAAAGGGAACCCCTGAGCTACACAAAACTTTACCCAAGACTGCCGCAGCTATCAGAAAAGTAGAATTGAACCAGCGTGCTGTGGATATATTGAATGACTGCAAGTTGGAAAACAAACTGAATACTTCCAAGCGCTTCACTGATAAAGGTTTCTTTTTCTCAAGTCTTCTTGGCAACCCTATAGCTATATGTAATTTTAACGATTCATTGAAGCGTGCAGCGAAGCATGCTGGCGTTGATAAAAACCTATCTTCCCACATTCTCAGGCACACTCATATCTCAATGCTGGCAGAAAAGAGAATACCTATAAAGGCCATCATGGAACGGGTAGGCCATACCGATGCAGAAATAACAACGAAAATTTATACCCATGTTACTGAGGAAATGAAAAGGGACATAATAGAAGCCCTCGAAGAAATCGAGCTTTAATTGCCCCTTTTGTGCCCCTTTTTGAATTATCTAACTGTTGAACATAGCATAAACCCTTATGAAATAAGGATAAATACAAATTTTATTTATGATACGGTTCCCCCTTCTGAATCCGAAACGCCCGGTAAATCTGCTCTACCAAAATCAGTCGCATCAGCTGGTGTGGATAAGTCATCTTTCCGAAGGAGATTTTCTGATTGCTTCTACTTAATACTTTATCACTTAGCCCCAGTGAGCCGCCGATGACGAAGGCGAGCTGGGATTTGCCGGAGATACCGAGCTGCTCGATATCGCGGGCGAAGTCTTCGCTGCTTGGCTGTTTGCCGTCGATGGCTAAGGCGAACAGGTAGTCTTGGTCAGACAGTTTGGCGAGGATGCGGTCGCCTTCTTTGTCTTTGACTTGGATCATTTCGGCGTCGCTGAGTTTTTCCGGCGCTTTTTCGTCCGGTACTTCGATGACTTCGACTTTGCTGTAGCTTTGCAGGCGTTTCAGGTATTCGTTGATACCTTGCACCAGATATTTTTCCTTTAATTTGCCGACCGTTATTATTTTAATTCGCATTTTTTCACATCTTCCCGAGTTTTCTCATAATCTTTATCAACAATTTTATCATGAAGAGATTTCGTATTCCACAGTATTTCCACAAAGTTATACACATATACACAGACTTATCCACAGATTCCATCCCCATTCAGGGTTATTTTTACAACTTTTTCAATACAAACACATATTCCCATATAAATTTATGCACATTATCCACAAACCTGTGGATAACTTTTGTCCGTTTTTTCCACATGTTTCTTCTTTATTTTTTCATAAATCCGGGAATTTTTTTCTCATCTATATGAAAATTTACTCATGTTGTTCATAAAAAGTTCAAAGCTATCTTGTAGACTAAAAGAGTCAAGAAAAGCTATACTAGTATATGAGTCCTGATGAACTTTGTGCTTAGAATTTTTTACAGGGTTTATATACATAGTCATTAATGAATACTAAAATATCGGAGGAAGTTATAATGGATAGAAAAGATGTTACACCTAACTCAAATAGAAATAAAAGTGGTTTAATGAAAAGACTTGGAATCGGGATCGTCGGTGGATTGCTTGGGGGTTCTCTTGCGTTCGGCGGACTTTACGCTGTGACAGATATGGGGAACAACAACTCTACCACTTCTGAACTGACACCAACAGACAATAGTGGCGACACAAAAGTAAGTAATGTGAATGTCAATGTGAACAGTGATATCACCAAGGCTGTGGATAAAGTACAAAATGCGGTGGTTTCAGTTATCAACATGCAAAGTGCTAGTCAAAATACTTCTGGTTTATACGGCGGATTATTCGATGAACGGGGACAAAACGGAAACTCCGATTCTAACACATCCGACGACGATGCTGATTTAGAAGCAGCAAGCGAAGGTAGTGGTGTTGTCTATAAGAAAGATGGCGACACAGCTTATATCGTAACCAACAATCACGTAGTCAGTGGTGCACAAGGATTGGAAATCGTCCTTCATGATGGTACGAAAGTTCAAGGTGAGCTTGTCGGTACAGATTCTTACACTGACTTAGCTGTAATCAAAGTGAAATCAGATAAAATCGATGCTGTTGCCGATTTCGGAAATTCTGACAGCTTGAAAATCGGTGAGCCTGCGATTGCAATCGGTTCTCCTTTAGGTTCAGACTATGCGAACTCTGTAACACAAGGGATCATTTCTTCTGTGAACAGAAATATCACCAACCAAAACGACGATGGCGAAACAATCAATATCAATGCGATCCAAACAGATGCAGCGATCAACCCTGGGAACTCAGGTGGTCCATTAGTCAATATTGAAGGTCAAATCATCGGGATCAACTCTGTGAAGATCGTTCAATCTAGCGACTCTGTCAGCGTTGAAGGGATGGGCTTTGCGATCCCTAGTAATGATGTAGTGAACATCATCAACCAATTGGAAAAAGACGGCAAAGTGACTCGTCCGGCATTGGGCGTAACAATGGTCGATATGACAAATATTTCTACACAACAAAGAGAACAAATTTTGAAAACGCCGGAAGACTTGACAACAGGTGTCGTGATTCGTTCCGTACAAACAGCAACACCTGCTGAAGAAGCTGGCCTTGAAAAATACGACGTGATCACAGAAATCGATGGCGAAGCAATTGAAACAACAACAGACTTACAAAGTGCGCTTTATAACAAGAAAGTAGGCGACACGATGGAAGTTACTTACTACCGTCAATCGAAAAAACAAACAGCAACGGTGAAACTGACAATTGATCAGGATGCATTGAAACAAACACAAGAATAAGCTACGAAAAAGAGCCTTGAACAATCCTAGTGATTGCCCAAGGCTCTTTTTCGTAGCTGTTAGTTACTACTATAAGTATCTGTGACGGAAAGCCTGCTATTTCATTTTTCAACAGCTCCTCTCTAAGTAGCGCTGGTCCTCAAAGTCCTTTTTCTTGAAATCAAAAAATCGTTGACTATTTTTTATTGCTGCTGTTTTTTCTGATCATCCATAGTTTCTGCATTGGATGCTGTTATTTAATCGTTATATCGTTATGCTCGATCTCTATAAAAAGAAGCTTGAGCTATGCTGCTAATCCGCTAGGTTCTTATCCCCCTTAAGTATCCATTCATCGGCATGTTTATCTGATTCATAAGGGTTTCTACCTCTCTTGCGGATTAAAAATACATATGCTTGCTGGAGTAAATCCATCATCCCTTGTTGTAAATCTGCCTTTTCATTTCAAAAAATGCTTTTCTTTCACGCTTGGATTTGTGCCGGATTATACCTTAAAACATCGTGTCTTGATCAAAAATATGGTTATTTTCCTTGATTATTCTCTAAAAAGTGATATACAAGAGGAAAAAACAAAAAAATTTCTTTTTTCTCTTGTTCTTTCTATTATTTACTTGTTATAATATTGGCATTGTAAAAGGTGCAACAGAACAAATAACATCTGTCATTTTTGTATGATTGAACGGACAACATAATTATTTAGCTACGCACTTATCTCTTATATACTAACAAGTTCAAAAATCAGTAATCATTTATTGTTAACTCGAATATATGCTTGATACTATTTTGGCGACTTTCTCGTAGATTCCTGTCTAACGTGAAAATGTCGTTTTTTCTAAACCACAACAACAAACTATTTTTATTTATTTGAACTATCTAATTTACTTTAAATCGATATAATTATACAAAAATTAGATAAAAAAGCATCATTATTATCCTTTTTTTGTATTTGGTAATTTATAAAAAAATGAGCAGACACTTATCACAGTCATCGAAAGGGGTTTATCATGCAAATTGGAGAAATCATTCGCTTCTTACGCACGCATCAAAAAATGAGCCAATCCGAAGTTGCCGAAAAATTGGGTGTTCGTGTCATGAACATTTCCAATTGGGAGCGGGGAATCAGTCAGCCACCCGCAGAAAAAATCATGGCCTTCTCTGAGTTGTTCCAAGTATCGATCGACACACTTTTTGGACGAACAACCTTAGATAGCTTCACCAATCGGAACATTTACGAAATTCGTGATCTTGCGTTAGAATTACAGACCAGCATGCATGAGTTGCCTAGAGAAGATATCGATGCCATCTTTCGTTTTGTTTATGACCTGAAAATTGCCAACCTGAGAAAACAATTTAGCTATGATTTTTTTGAAGTCGACAGCAGTATCGAACAGCTGCTTCAGCATAAGAATAGTGCTATATATGAACTGGCTAATTACTGTAAACGACTTGTCCATGAATTCGGCGCCATTCACGGAAGCTACCAGAAGCAGTTATTATTTGATAGTGCGCTTTTGATTATGCTTGAGCAAGAAAATACACCTGAATTTCTGACGATCCAGAGAAGCATCTATGAAGAATTGCTGCCACTTGATTTATTTATCCTTTCTTGGCGCAAGGGGGATACTTCCTTAAAGGAATTGGCTGAGCGTTTCAGTATCAGCTATGAATTCGTACTCAAGGTTGTTGAGTATTACCTGATTTCTCGTGGGGATACTTGCACTGTTAATGAATACCTGATCGATTTCCGAAAAACCTTTATAACTAATTCACTGACCATAACGAAAATACATGATGTAGAGCTGACCAAGCCGCGCGATCTATCGCAGTCAACAAGCAAGCTAACTGAAGCTGTCTTTTTAAGTAGAGTAACGCTTTCTGATGAAGCTGGAAGATAACATTATTTCTACCGCCAAAAGCTAGAAACATTGACGAACAAAAAACAGAAAGAAGACGGCAAACGAATACCGTCTTCTTTCTATTTTTGTCTCTCTTATTCTGCTGAAAAAGGTTCGCCAACCGTTGCATCAAATGGCAATTCCAAAATCCCTTTTTTCTCAGGTGCATTAGGTACATTCAGTTCTCTTGCTGAACAAATCATTCCCAGACTTTCCACACCACGCAGCTTGCCAGGCCAAATCATCATACCATCCGGCATCATTGCACCTGGTTTAGCTACGACTACCTTCTGACCTGCTTTGATATTCGGAGCACCACAAACGATTTGCAGCACAGTTCCATTATCCACTTCTGTCTGAGTAATAGACAGGTGATCGGAATCTGGGTGCTTTTTGCACGATTTAACAAAACCTACCACGATTTTCGGTTCAGGATCAAGCGTCAACGTTTCAGAAAACCCATCTTTAGCAATTGCTTCATTCACTTGGTCAAGTTGTTCTTGAGACAATTCAATCTGCCCTTGTCCTTCGATTTCTCCTAAGATAGAAGATACCTCAAAAATATTCCACGCAACGATGGTCCCATCTTCCGCAGTCACCTTTGCAGTATTCCCTTTACGTTTGACATGATTCTCCTGTCCTTGATCGTCAGCTACGATAACCAATAGTACATCGCCGACATGACTTTTATTATATGAAAAAATCATTTGTTCTCCTCCTCATTGTTCATTCTGTTCCATCTTAACAAAAAAGCGCGTATCTGCCTATCTGTTTTACCACAAAGGCCCGAACTATTCGCTTCATAAAAGCTAAACGAACTCGACCAGGCATTGAGTGCCTAAGTAGGTACTGCTTAGCATCAACTCATTTTTGTTATATGTCGCAGCAATTAGAAAATCCTGCTTCACATTGATACTTTCAAGCTTACCCTTCCTTAGCATTTTTAGACTCCGAAACCGGCAAAAAATGACCGGGCTTTTGTCAGCCAACTGACAGCCCAGTCACTCTCAACAGTATACAGTGTTTAAAGCCTTAGACCGTTAATCCCTGTATAAAATCTGTGATTTCCGCTTTTGTTTTTCGATCTTTATTGACCAGACGCCCCAGCTCTTTGCCATTATCCAAAACAACAAAGCTAGGAATACCAAAGATATTCCATTTTGCTGCGACATCAATAAACTCGTCACGATCGACTTCTATAAATTGATAGTCTGGAAATGCTGCTTCGATTTCAGGCAGCACCGGCTTGATAAAGCGGCAGTCTCCGCACCAGTCCGCAGTAAAAAAGAAAACATTTTTACCGGTTTCTACATACCCGGCCAGCTCTTCCAATGATTTTGGTATGATCATTCGTTCTTCCTACTTTCCGTAAATAATCGTATTGACCGTTGTCTTATCTAAGCCTTTCAGCACTTGAATCAGCATTTCACGCGCCGCTTCAAAGTCTCTGATACTGAACATCGTTTGATGGGTATGGATATAACGTCCGCAGACACCGATCACTGAGCTAGGCACACCATCGTTCGTTGTATGTGCTGCCCCCGCATCCGTACCACCTTTTGATACAAAGTACTGGTAAGGGATATTGTGCGTTTCTGCTGTATCCAGTAGGTACTCACGCACACGCGGTAAGGTAATCATGCCCGGATCGAAAATACGTAACAGCGTTCCTTCGCCTAAATGCCCAAAGGTTTCTTTTTTTGTCTGAATATCATCTGCAGCCGAACAGTCTACTGCGAAAAACAGGTCTGGTTTGAATTTATGAACAGACGGTTTAGAACCTCTCAGTCCAACCTCTTCCTGTACATTGGCACCGGCAATCAGTGTATGTCCCAAGCTTTCATTTTGCAGCGCTTCAAGAGCTTCCAATACCAAGGTACAGCCATAACGGTTATCCCATGATTTCGCAATGATGTTTTTGCCGTTCGCTGTTTTGATGGTTTCGCTCTGAGGTACGATCGTATCACCCGGACGTACGCCGAAGCTTTCTGCCTCTTCTTTTGACTCAAAACCGGCATCAAATAATACATCGGTCACTTCCAGTTGCTTCTGCCCATTTGTTCCTCGTAATAAATGTGGAGGAATAGATGAAGAAATACATGGATAGTTGCCCTTCGCTGTTTTCAATGTAAAACGCTGTGCAGATACAACGTAAGGGTTCCAGCCGCCTAAAGGCACGACACGAAATAAGCCATTGTCCTTGATTTGTGTCAGCATAAAACCAACCTCATCCAAATGGGCCGCGATCATCACTCGTGGTGCATCGCTTTCTTTGGCACGTTTGATCCCAAAAATACCACCTAGACCATCATACTGGACTTCATCTACTAAAGGCGTCATGTGTTTCTTCATATATGCTCGAACGTCTTCTTCGGCCCCGCTAGTTCCTTGAAGTTCTGTCAATTCCTTGATTCGTAAAAATGTTTTGTCATCCATTTTCTTTGACCCCCGCCTTGTTTTTTCCTTGAAATAAACAAATTATTTTCGATAAAAATAATCAATGTCGCTTATTTCTCTCATTCTTGAGATATCTCATTTATTATAACGCAAAATTATTTTATTGAACATTTTTTTATTTTCATAAGACTATGTTAGAATAGAAATAGGATAACAGACAGCTATCAATACTTGAAATAGACGGAGGGTGTTCCTGATGGGTGAAGAAAATGAATTGAGTTACTTTAAAAACGGACTGGCTTTAGGTGCCGGGCTTGGTGTTGTCGGCGGTGTTCTATCCACCCTGTGGTTCCAAAGAAACCGGACCTTGGATGCCGATCTCGTACTGGAAACGATAAAGGATGCTTTCTTGAAAGAAGGGCCGATCGAAGGCTCTTGGATCGAATTTGAGAAGAAGCCTCTGCGAAAGTTCGCGATCCATTCAAAGACATATAATGGTGGGATTTCCCGCATAGAAGACGGTTCTCTGGTTCAGTATGCCTTTGTTGCAGATGCTCAGACTGGAACAGTCATCGATGTTACTCGCCTTTAAAAAGAAGAGAAAAAATGGTTTCTACCTTGATAGAATCCTTTTTTCTCTTTTTGATTATTCCAGGGGTTGTCAAAAAAATAGTAAGGAAACACATTTTTTACAGCGTTTGATTAGGAGGAATACATATGAAAAAACTATTCATCAAGCAAAAAGTTTTCAGCTTGGGTGGGCATTTTACTGTTAAGGATGAGCTGGAGCAGGATAGATACTTCGTTGAAGGCAGCTTTCTATCGATTCCAAAAACATTTACAATTTCAGATACTCATGGTCAGCAGATCGGGACCATCACGAAAAAGGTCTTCAGCTTTCTGCCAAAGTTTTTCATCGAGATTGCCGGTGAGGAAACGTTGACTATCGAAAAAGAATTGACTTTTTTCAAATCACGGTATCATATAGATGCCAAAGGGCTAGAGATTCAAGGGGATTGGTGGAACAAGAATTTTGAGATTCTTCGTAAGGGCGAGGTCGTGGCAACGATTGAAGAGAAGTGGTTCACTTGGGGCGATTCCTTCGAGGTCGATATCTACGATGAAGCATTAGAGCATACGATCATTTCATTGGTGATCGCAATTGACTTTGTTAAACAAGAAGAACAAAATGCCGCAGCCAGCTCAAGTAGTTCCTAATAGTCAAAAAACAAAATCGACCGAGTGTGGGACATAACTCAATCCCCCACACTTCTAAACACCTAAAACCGAATAAACGGTGGGACAGAAGCAACTTCTTCGACAATAAGTCGAAATTCAACAAAAATTCATGGCAATTTTCGTGAATTCCGCCTTATTGCTTGAAGCTGAACACTTCTGTCCCAACCTCGGTCGATTCTTTGTTATATCCTCTTATACTTCTTCTGATTGAAAACGTGCTTCCACACGATAGATCGGTTGACCTTTTGCGGAGAACTTTTCTTCATACTCGGTCATGATATTTCCTTCATAAGGACTTGCATGAAGATCCAGCCAGACCTGTTCAAGGATCATCCCGTATTTTGAAAAACTGCTCAACGAATATTCAAACAAGCCGCGGTTATCCGTTTTGAAATGAATCTCCCCATTTGGCTTTATGATCTTTTCATCTACCGCCAAGAAACTCTTGGACGTCAACCGACGCTTTTCATGACGTTTCTTTGGCCATGGATCAGAAAAGTTCAAATAGATTTGATCCACTTCATTCTCTGCAAAGTACTGAGTCAGTTCTTCCCCATTCACATGAAGCAGCTGTAAATTTGGCAGCTTCTCCTCTAATGCCCGTTCTAAAGCAATCGAAAGGACGCTGACCTGCATCTCAATACCAATATAATTGATCTCCGGATTGGCTTTTGCCATCCCAACGACAAATTGCCCCTTTCCTGTACCAATCTCAATATGGATCGGGTGATCATTGCCAAAACGTTCCTGCCATTTCCCTTGCCATTGCTCCGGACCTGCCACGACATACTCTGGATGTGCAGCCAGTAATTCCTCTGCCCCTGGTCTTTTTCTTACACGCATGTTTTTTCCTCACTTATTCAATATTGTTTATTCAAACTTCCTTGTCTATCTCTTTACTCACACAAACGACGGATCAAAAATCGAAGACTCCAACTTAGATGGAAGAAAGCCGCTTTTGAACCGTCGTCTATTTAACTGTACAATGAAACCTGATGAATGGAACAAACAATTGCTTTATACTCATTTGTACCACTCACGTATCTTCATAAAATTTATACTTGTTTTTTCACGGTCTGTCAACTTTTGATCGACAGAGTTTTACGAGCAATGACGGGCAACTTCTGCCAGATATTCCTGATGAAGCTGCATGGTGATCGCACCGGGCTGACCCGTACCAACGATATGCTCTTCGATTTTGACCACAGGAACGACCTCAATCAGCGATCCGGAGATAAAACATTCATCCGCTGTAAACAGCGCTGCTTCATCAAACGCTTCTTCCTTCACTGGAAGTCCAAGCTTTTCAGCGATTTCTAAAAGCTTCAGCTTGGTGATTCCCGGTAGGATCAACTGTCCATCTGGATGTGTGTAAATCGTCCCATCCTTGACCATCCAAAAATTAGCCGCAGAAGCTTCTGTTACTTTACCTTCTCGAATTTGGACCGCATCCTCAAAGCCGCGACTTCGTGCATGCTCCAACGCCATCACATTGCCTAATAGGCTGAGTGATTTGATATCACAGTGCAACCAACGAGTATCCGGTACGATACCGACCGCAATCCCTTTGGTTTGTTTTTCTACTGGTCGATCATACGGAATAATATTCGCTGTTAAAACAGCTTTTACTTTTTTAGGATCAGGTAATGCGTGGTTCCGAGGTGAGTCAATGCCGCGTGTGACTTGCAGATAGAGCTTCCCTTCGGTCACTTTTTCTACAGCAGTCAGCTCCTGCAAGCGACCCAATAGTTCTTCCTTTGTAAAAGGCAGATGCAGCTTGATTTTTTCTGCGCCAGTCCATAGACGTGTCATATGCTCATCCGCCATATAAAATTGTCCATTGTATACACGAATCACTTCATATAGTCCGTCACCATATTGATAGCCACGGTCCTCCATATCAATGCTTACTTCTTTTCGATCAACAATTTGGTCATTCCATAGAACTTTCATGTCTCATTCCTCCATTTTTTTCAAACGTTGCGGAACATAGAACCTCGTAAATCCAATGATTTCAGCAGCCATTGCAACAATGACCACTAACGCCTCTTGTATATTCGGTAGCTGAATCAACGTAATCACCCCAAATACCACTGCGGCGATAATCAGTAAAACATTCAATAAATAGCTGACTGCCTGCTTTTTCTGTTTTACAGGCGTCGGATAAAGATGCGTCATCACCATATAGTCAAATTGGGCATAAATCGGAATCAGTTGGAAACCTAACAAATAGATAAATACCAATGCGACAATCAACGACAAGATAAAATCCTTTGAGAAAAATAGAATGAGTCCGGCAAGAATCAACAGTCTCAAGAATAACCCACTGTACTCTGAGCCTCTCAAAAAGCTGCGAGCGTAAAGATAGAGGTACGTATTTTTATTTTCTTTTTTGATTCTATTCAAGATTGGATCAAACAGCTTTCTCCGCTTGATGCTTCCTGTGATTTCCGGAACATCGGTAAACAAATGGATAAAGCGATAAATCCGGTGCATTCGATTGTTTTCTTTTTTGATCATTTTTTCCCAGTCCAGAGAAACCTGCTGTTTTTTCTGTTTCAGAAAAACAGTGAATATTCCCAGAATAATGATGGAAAGTCCCAACCCGATAAAAGGATTCACATACATCCCAATCGCTAAGGTCCCTGCACTTGCAAAAAACCAGATTGCTTGCCACAAGCGACTTTCGTTCAGCGAAATCTGATACAAATCATATTCCTGCCAGCTTAAATGAGCCGCCTTCAAAAGAAGAAGCGTCAGCAGATAAACAAAGAAGACGGAAAATTCGGCACCTGTAGAAACAACAACCAACGGCATTGTCATACCGCTTATCAATAAAATAGCTGCTGCTGGTAAAATAAAGGAGTGACGAAACGCTCGTTTGAAATAGCTTGGCATATCTGCCTCTTTCGGCAGAATGAAAACCTTATCCGCTTCTTGTGTCAAGGTAGCCAATTGACCAATCAGTAATGCCGCCAGCCAAATCGCTAAAATGATGGGACGCCCCCAGACAAAGTTCTCTGGTAAGCTCTTTAGCAGCTCAGAATAGTAAAATCCCAATCCTCCCAGCAAAAATACACAGACGATCACGAAATGATCATTGAAGACATACTGCATATATTTCATCATTTTTTTCAAATGACGAGCCGAACGCAGCTTATACATTTCTGACATACTATCCCACCTTTTCTTCCTTAGTCAGTGCAAGATAGATGTCATCTAATGAAGAGTCCGGTAAATCAAATTCTGCACGCAAATCATCCATCGATCCAATCGCACGCACGACCCCTTCATGCAGGACAACAAATCGGTCGCAGTATTTTTCCGCTGTTGCCAGGATATGCGTGGACATCAAAATAGCTGCACCTTGGTTACGCATCTCATCCATCAGTTCAAGAAGCGCATGGATCGCCAAAGGGTCCAACCCCAAAAATGGCTCATCGATGATATATAGACTTGGCTCAATCAAGAATGCACATAGAACCATAACCTTTTGCTTCATTCCTTTTGAAAAATGCGCCGGAAACCATTCTAACTTATTTTCCAATCGAAAGGTCTTAAGCAAAACCTCCGCGCGTCTGAACGCTTCCTCCACAGGGATGTCATATGCCATCGCGGTAATCTCGATATGTTCTTTTAATGTTAGCTCTTCGTATAATGAAGGAGTTTCCGGTATGTAGCCGATTTTTTTGCGATAGCTTTCCGGATTCTGACTCAAGGTCTGATCATCTATTGAGATTTTCCCTTTTTGGGGAGTTAGCAAGCCAATGACATTCTTGATCGTGGTACTTTTCCCGGCACCGTTCAGCCCAATCAGGCCAACCATTTCACCGGCCTTTACTTCAAAGTTTATATCTTTCAAAACAGGAACATGACCGTAGCCGCCTGTTAAATGCTCAATTTTCAAGCTCATGTGATTGCCTCCAAATTTTTTAATGTTTCTATTATAACATGATGGACAGGCAAAGTGGCTTTACTAAGCAAATTTCCAACGCATCTTTCTTTCAGATTTCCATGTATGCATCAGCTGCTTACTCAACTACTTACGAAGCTGGAAAATCATTTTGTCAGTAGCTAAAGATAGAGAGCCTCACTTCTCCTACTTAGCCATTTCTGAATAGTTTCTTTTCCTAGCCCACAAACAAAACAATTCCAAAAGAAAAGTTTTTCTTTCTTCGTTTCGTTCTTATACTTTCTTGTTGAGTTATGGTAAAGTAGAAGAAAAGAAATTTCGAAGAAAGAAGGTTTCCTATGGAAGACTGTATTTTTTGCAAAATTGTCAATCAAGAAATTCCCAGTTATAAAGTATATGAAGACGAGGTCGTCTATGCGTTTCTAGATATCAGCCAAGTGACAAAAGGACATACCCTTGTGGTTCCGAAAAAACATGTCACAGATATTTTCGAGTACGATTCCTCTTTAGCTTCAGAGGTTTTTGCACGAATCCCTAAAATAGCTCGAGCATTAGAACGCGCTATCCCTGAGATGGAAGGATTGAATATTGTCAATAACAACAAAGAGCTGGCCTATCAATCTGTCTTCCATTCCCATATTCATTTGATTCCTCGTTACAGCAAGGATGACGGATTTGCCATGCGCTTTCCGAACAATCAGGAAAACTACTCAAGTGAAGAGCTGCAGCAAATAGCTGAAACAATTGCAAAGCAGGTGAATGAATAATGAAGGGCTTTTTCAAAGGAATCCTGTTCGGCTCTGTTGTCGGTGGCTTGGGCGGTCTTCTACTTGCTCCACGCAGCGGAAAAGAAACACAGGAAAAAATACTGGACGAAGTGGATGACTGGAAATATCTGACCAATGACTTCAATGAAAAATTGGCGACATTCAAAGCTTCTCTGACTGACTTCCAAGAAACAGCGGAAGCTACTATCCCACCTTTTGCTGAAGGAATAAATAAAGACATTGAGAATTTCAAATTTCAGGCAGAGCCTCGCTTGGAGCAGATTCAAGAACAGTTAGATAAAATTCAAGCTGAGTTACCGGAGATGCCGGAAATGACTGAAGAAAAAGAAGCCTAGACTTCCACTCATTCCAAAAAAGTCCACTTTTGGGATGGGTGGTTTTTTCATTATGAAAGAAAGATATACTTACCACAATTCTCTTTTTTCAGCTAAATGTGTCCAAATTTCGAAAATTATTTGAAACTTCAATTCAGTGTTTCTTTTATATCAAAGATTATGGTATAGTAATAAACGTGAGAAATTCTTTTCTACATAAAACAATCATACAAAAACTATTATTTTTAGGAGAGCTGACCAAATGAAGAAAAAACTGATTTTAGCTGCAGCAGGCGTATTAAGTATTTTTACTTTAGCCGCATGTTCAAGCAGTTCAGATGAAATTGCTACAATGAAAGGTGCGAAAATCACCGTTGAAGACTTTTACAATGAAGTAAAGGTTAGCAGTGACAGCCAATCAAGAGTTGCGAACATGATTATCTACAAAGTATTTGAAGATAAATATGGCGACAAAGTATCAACAAAAGATATTGATGCAAAATTTGATGAAATCAAAGAAAGTGCTGAGTCTCAAGGTCAAAATTTTGACGACTACTTGAAACAATACGGCTACACACAAAAATCTTATAAAGCGTTGATCAAGCAAAGTCTTGCTTTTGAAGCTGGAATCGAGTCTCATATCGATATCACTGACGAAGACTTAAAAACAGCTTGGGATTCTTTCCATCCAGAAGTAGAAGCGCAAATCATCTCTGTTGCTACAGAAGATGAAGCAAAAGAAATCAAAGCTGAATTAGACAAAGACGGCGACTTCACGAAAATTGCAAAAGAAAAATCAACAGATACAGCAACTAAAGAAGATGGCGGTAAAGTCAAATTTGATTCTACCTCTACAGAAGTTCCTGCTGCTGTACAAGAAGCTGCATTCAAGCTGAAAAATGGTGAAGTAAGTGACGCTATCGCTGTTACTGACAGCACTGGTTACCAAACAAGCTATTACCTTGTGAAGATGACAAAAACATCTGCTAAAGGAAATGACATGGACCCTTACAAAGACCAATTGAAAGAAATCGCTACTACTACAAAAGCAAGTGATTCTACTTTCCAAGCAAAAGTTGTAAGTGATGAGCTAAAAGAAGCAAACGTAAAAATCAAAGATGATGCCTTCAAAGATGTATTATCACAATACATTCAAACAGAAGAATCAAGTACAGAAGACACAGCAGCTTCAAGCACAAAAGAATCAACAAAAGCTGAATCTTCAACCGACTCTTCAGAAAAAACATCTGACTCTTCAAGTGCAACCGAAGACTCTTCTAAATAAGAACAAGCGAAACGGGGCTGTGACATAACTCATTGTGAGAGCCTATCAAAAAGAAGCGAACCAAAAAATTGTAAAATAATTTTTTGGTTCGCTTCTCTTTTTGATTTTTAGCCCTTTGTTTTTCTCTCTGACAGCCAGTTTCATCATATTTAATGCCATGACAACGATGCCTGATTCCTTTCGGACGTTCGCCAAGCCTCGAACATGGTATCGTGTGAAACCTAAACAAGCTTTCATACTTCCAAAAACAGTCTCCACATCAATCTTTCGACGCGCGTAAATCTTACTTGTTTCTGAAGTTGAAAGCAATTCTCTTTGTTTTGCCTTAAAATATTCCCACGAAGGATTGACCGTAATCTTTCTTCTGTTTCCTTTTCGAGTCAAAGCTTCTGGAATCACCCGTTTATTCTCATCATACTTCTCTGCTTGATATTCTTTGAAATCTCGTACAAATCCCTCTTTATCAGGACGTTTTCGATAGGCATTAAAATTGAATCGAACTCCTTTGGAGTCAATGTAATAGTCTTCTTCTGCATGATACATCCAGTTTATTATTTTTCGTTCATCCGTTTGCCATTTACGACTTTTTTCTTTGTGCATTGTCCCATAAGGGATCAATGCAGTATGTGTCGATAACTCATCCTCCAAATAACGATAGTTTCTTTCAGAACCGTAGCCGGCATCTGCTACAAGGTATGTCTTCTCTTGTTCAGCTATGTTCATTCTTTCCAACAATGGAATCAGTGTTTTTGTGTCTGTTGGATTTTGATAAACGTCATAGCCTAACACAAACTGGTTACAGGTCGCAATTTGTAAATTATAGGCAGGTTTTAATTGACCATTTCTCATCGGGTCTTCTTTGACTCGCATAAAAGTAGCCTCATGATCTGTTTTTGAATAACTATTTCGAGTACCACAAATAGACAGTCGAGTTTGGTGTTCAACCATCCTTTCACGCCGTTCTATCAACTTACGTTTCTGTGATTTTAGTGTCCGCCGTTCTTGTTTCGCTGGGTTAGGAGAGACCTTCTTGGTCTCCTTCACTTTCTCCTCTAGCTCTTCAAGACGCAGCTCCATTCGAGTAATGACTTCATCAACCATCTCTAGCGTGAGGGATGAACCATCAGGGATTTGCTTGTTTCGATAAGCTTCTTTCAATTACGCCATCATCTGAAGAATGGTCTCTCGATTCATCTGATCAAATTTAATGGTGCTCTTTTTCCAGACAAAGCTGTATTTATTCGCATCGGCTAGAATTTTCGTTCCATCAATAAACACTGCGTCATCAATCAATTGACATTTCCGCAGATAATCGACCAATGAATCCAGCCCTTTAGTAAGTAGGTTCTCTATTTCGACAGAAACCCTAAAACGAGCAATTGTCCGATAAGAAGGTAGCTGTTCTTGCGTCAACCAACGAGCCGGTAGGCTCTCTTCTGCCAGTTGTTCAATCTTACGACTACTGAACACACTACGAGTGTAGGCAAATAAAACTAATTTCAACATAGCAGCTAAGTCGTATTCTCTAGGTCTTCCAAAAAAATAAGGGTCACTGATTTGAAGCGATTCAACTAGTTCATTGATGAACCAAGCCGTATTCTCTTTTTTTGGAATATAGGAAGTAGTAATATCTAAAGTTAGTTGATTCATGTTATAATAAGTATGCATGATTTTAGTCCTTTCGAGGAGTAGAATGGGAAGAGTACGGAGTGCAATCTGTACTCTTTTATTGTACCCAAAAAAACTTATGAAATGAACTGGTTTCAGTCGTTTCATAAGGTTTTTTGCTTTTAGAGCTATGACTTATGTCACAGGCCCGTTTTTTTGTATTAGAGTCAAAATCATATATGGAACTTTGCTTCTATATTAATAGCGAACAAACAAATACTTCTAATTTCCGGATATCCTCCACGCTGCATAGCACAGACCTAATTACTTTTCGGCACAGAGGTCGGGCGTTTTTTTCTCTTTTTCCGTTTCTTAGCTAGTTGTTTTTTCAGCTTTTTATTTCGATTGATCATCAGCAGTGTGACGCCGCCTAAAACAAGTAGCACTGTTACAAGAGCAACGGTTGACCAAGGTATGTCAAATCCAGCTTTTTGAACCGTTACATCTTTTTCGTTATAGTCGTCAGCTTCTTTTTTCGTCACATCAAAGGTTGGGCTGCCTGTCCATTCGCCTTGATCGTTCTTTACGGTGACATTCACTGTATAAGTGCCATCACCAAATTCTTCTCCGGAAAAAGGAATACGAAAGGGCATTTGAGTATTCGGTGCCATGCTCAGTTTCTCTTTCTTACCGGAAACCACCTCTTTGCCATCTAAAAGAACGCTGTAATCGATCTCTATGTTTTTTACATAGACTGCCGATGTATTTTCTATATCTGTTTCGATAACATTTCGGTAATTGACCTGAGCCGATCGGGCCTCTTTGATGGTCAGCTCCGGTGCCACTTCGGCTGCATCTGAACGCAGCAATACAGCTATTTCTCTGGAAAATACATTTTTGATATTGCCCTCCACTTTTTCAGTGGATATTTCTTCAAAATACACACCACCCGCCAGTACACCTGAGAATTTGTCCTTTGGCATAGTAACATTCAATGTGATGTCCTTTGATTCATTTGGCGCTAGGGTGATCTCTGCATCACTTAGCTTGACAAGTTTTTCAATATCATACGGTGCTGACGTAGAAGAATCTTCATTGATGCCGGAATACTCAATAACTCCGGCACTATTCGTTACTGCTCGATTAAACAACGCTTTTAGTTTAAGTTCTTTTTCGCCTTTATTGGTTAGAGTAACGATCAGATTTTCTTCTTTGCCAGGCTCCAATGTCAGGTCAAAATAAGAAAGATTCTTTTCCGACTGACCATCCGGAACATGGATCACTGCATCAAAGCTATCCAATGATTCAGCCTGAGCAGGCAGAGAAGCTACACCTACTCCTAAAATAAGATATAGTGAAAAAATGAATCCGGTAATAATGGCTTTATATGTATAGTTCATGTTTTTTTCTCCCCCTCAGGCTGATTCCTAAAAAATGCTGGGATGAAACCGACTCGTTGGCATTTCATCCCAGCCAATTAATCTATTTCTATGGTGTAGCAGAGAATGTCCAATTCAGAGTCGTTTGATAATTTGCTTGCTTCTTATTCGTATTTTTCGGTACAAACAGTTCAAATTTGCTTAGTGCCAATGCTGTTTCACCAGCACCTTCATTCGCATTCGCAGTCAATACATCCGCTGTTGTTCCTAGTTCAAGATCCAACGTGCTATTTGCAATGCTCGCACCTGTTGGTAAAGAACCGACATTATTTGTCACCGCACCACCGTCGATAGATAAGGCAGCTCCAGCCAACTCATTTGACCCAGCTTGGAATTGTTCGGCTTGAAGAACTTTTACTGTCCAGCCTGTTCCATCCGTTCCTCGATTGTCGCTGATTGCTACACTCCCTGTTGTTACCGGAGAAGCTTGTACACCATCTGTCGTCGCAACCCAAGTTTCGTCCACTTTTGACTGAATCGCATGAGAACCAAAGTTTAGATTTGTTGGTAACGAAGCACTCGCATCTCCAGTATTTGGATCGAATGTGATTCCACCTGTCGTGTAGTCAACTGTAGCGTCCGTTGATTTATCTTCTGCAAATCCTGTCACTCCCAGACCTAAGCTAGAACCTAGTAAAACTGCTGATAATAAAATTTTTGAATATTTCATAACTTTCTCCCCCTATGATTTTCTTAGATTATAAACAGCAATTAGAACAAATATAACGCCGACAACTACAAATATATAATTTACCGTGTCGTTTGTTTTCAGAAATTCACTTGCACCGGACGATCCTGCGGGCTTAACGATTACTCCATCACTGCTTGTACTTGTATTGTTCGTTGGATAGGCACTACTCGTAGTAGTAGTAGTGTCCGTGGCTGTACTGTCAGTGGTCGCGCTGCTCGTAGTTGTCGTCGTGGTACTAGATTCTGCGGTTGAGCTGCTCTCTGAAGAACTAAAACTTTCTGATACTTCTTTCTCCCCTTCAAAGTAACGGATGTTTCCATTTGTAACAGTAGCCTGAGCCATCTGTGAGGAGATCAAAAAAGTCAGGGCAATGCTTCCTAAAATCAATAAGAAACAATTTAACTGCTTGAACAATTTCATCATTCCTCCCCCCTATGGACTCTCTGTTACAGTCCAGATAAGTGTGGTTTTGTATTGACCTATTTTCTTTACCGTATTTTTGGGTACAAACAGATCGAATTTCGGGAGCGTCAAGCTGGTTGTACCACTCGCAGTAACATTAGAAACGGCTAAGACTTCCTGTTGTGAGCCATCGATCAGCTCTACATCTCTACCGCTTATGCTTCGCACACCTGCTGAATAATCTGTAGTCATAGTGCCGCCATAGATTTTCAATATAGGCATACTGAGTGCATAACTACTTGTGTTTTTCCATTGACCAGACTGCGCTACCTTGACTTGCCAGTTTTTCGTAGTAGATCGTGTATCTGTCACCGAGACTGTTCCTGTTGTTTGTGCAGCCCCCGAGACACCACCCGCTGTCGCTGTAAAAAGCTCATCCAGCTTCGTCTGAATTGGATGCACCCCAAAATTCAGGGCATCCGGCAGTAAGGTGTTGTTCATCGCAAAGGTTTCACCGGCAAAGTAAATATAAGAGGTTGCATTTGCTGTATTAAGTAAATCAATATCAATAACCGATGACTTGATTACCGTGCCTACAAACCTTGCATCCAAATTACTTGTAATACTACCGGGACCTGAGACAAATGTTGGTAATGTGATCGTCGTCTGCCCTAAAACAGAGGCATCAGCTAACTGCTGAACAGCTGCTCCCCCAACACCCAATGCAGGCAGCAATGTAGTAATTGCGGTATTTAATGCCGGTTTAACTGTATTCAACACGGGATTGATAACGGCAGCTACGGCATCCCCTACTATAGGTGTGGTCACAGTCACTTTCAAATTTTGAACAGCCGTATTTAAGTTGACTAATATCTGTCTTAGATTCCCCGCTAAAATAGTCCCCAGGCCTTCATCCATATTCAGATAAATTGATCTGGCATCGCCGACTGTCGTTGCCGAATAGGTGGTATGACCTAGTGTTTCTAAACTGTCTAGTAGAGCAAGCTGTTTATTTACTTCCGTCAAATCAAAAGAGACTCCGACCAAACTTAATGCACCCTTCTGGATGTTGTCGATTAACGTAATCAATCCATCTAACGCATCAAAAGTAGGTTTTAATAGAGCTACTTTACTTAAATCTACGGTAACATTCGTATCCACCTGAGCATTTCCGTTAGGTGTCACCTTACCGGATAACTGCGATGGGATAACAAGTACACCATATTTTTTTCCGACTAAATTCGCCGAAACATTTGCTAATCCAGCACCGGAAATCGTAAAGTTTACGGGTTGATTGGTTACGGTCGGCTGCCATCTTACGGTTGAACTTGTGTTGCTGTTGTTCGAGGTCTGCATATTAGACAAAATCTCTACATCCAACACCGCAGCAGACGCTTCCTCATTGTTAAAAAAATACGATAAGACTCCTGTAAATCCTCCTGCAACAACCAAATTGATCACAAAGTAACAGACAAAAAAGTTTTTTTTACTAAGAAAGCGCTTCAACTTCTTTGGATTTCTCCCTCCCTTAACACGCACATTCATCTCTTCCTTTCATCGTCATTTTTTAGCGCCAACTTATCTGAGTAGATTATATGTTGCCTAAAAACATAATCATAATTTAATGCTTACAAAAAAAAACTTTTTTTGATTAATAATAAGGAATGTTATGTTTATTCTATAAAAAAATTATTTTAGGAATACCTATATCGTTCTTTTATGAGAAAACAATGAGTGAGATAAATTTTAATCAATAAAGAGTTTATCTGTTAAATAGACAAAATAACTTAGTTATTAAATACACCATTCTTTATGATTTTCTTCGATTACCAAAAGTTATTTTACAAATCATGTATGCTGTCAATAACAGTATATATTTTTTGATTAAATAACAAAAAATATCATTTTTACCCTACAATAGATCAAATGATTCTACTTATTTTCATTACATTTAGGCACGTTTATAATCGAAGCAAACTGTCTGTCATTTCCCTGATTACGTCATTTTTTTCAAACAAAAAAAGGGTACGCAGAATTTTGGTTTATTCTACGTATCCTCTTCTTATTTCTAGCGATTTCATTTTAGACCTGTCTACCTTATTTTTTCCGATAAACCACATCAAAATACTCATACACCACAAGATGTTCTTCTGTGAACTCTTCGTTCGCTTCATTTAGCTCTGCTTCAAAAAATGGACGATGGACTTTTCTCCAAAAGGCAAGATTCCGCTCACCCTCACCTTCCAAATACCCGTGAAGATCCGTTACATTTTTATAGGGTAAAATATCGATCAGCTTTGCTTGAATGATTGCTGCAGCTTCACCTCGACCGTCTAAAAGAATGCTATAATCTCCGGCTTTGGGAAGCTCTTCATTTTCCAACTCATAGGCGCGTTTCAACCCAGAGGTTCCTCTTTTTTCGCCAAGCAAGACCTCCTGAAGCAATTCATCCGCCATTTCCGGCGTTCTCCCAAAGCTCCAAGCCGTGTAATGGCCGTCTTTAATATCGTGTAATTCTACAAATTCATTCCATAGCGCCTCAACTGATTGGTTCATTCAGTACTCCTTTTTTACTTTTCTATTTTCTCTAACTTGTGTTATTCATAGCAGCCTTTGATTGCATCGAAAAACTCAATAAACGAACCTTGATACCACATTACAAGCAAAGCTAAGCATAGAGGTAAGACACTTTTTTCAAGCTATAGCAGTGCTTCGCATTCTTAGATATTTTTAGGCACATAGAAGCTGCGATTGTCCATACCAAAGATTCGATCTGTATAAGTTCCAGGCTCTGCCTGTCTGACAGAAGTTAGCATCATCTGAATCGATGCATCCATATTGTCAATTTGATGAAGGATTTCCGCCTCCATGATTCTTGGTCTTACAGGAGATCCATATTCCAATAGTCCATGATGGGACAAGACCATATGGCGCAAGATCGTCACATCTTCATCGGCTTCATCGATTTTCAATGCCTGACAAGCACTTGTGATTTCTTCATCCACTAAGACTAAGTGACCGATCAAATTACCAGCTAATGTGTATTCTGTACTCATTGCGCCTGACAATTCCTTCACTTTGCCCAAATCATGCAAAATGATCCCCGCATACAACAAGGGGGCATTCAAGTCTTCGTACTCCTGACAGATGGCTTTCCCTAAACGCAGCATCGTCAAGGTATGATAGGCCAATCCGTGTGCAAACGCGTGGTGATTACGCTTAGCCGCAGGAAAATCAAAGAATTCTTTTTGATATTTCGTCAAAAGATGACGAACAATTCTCTGCCAATGAGCATTCGCTATTTCAAAAACAGTCTGATTGATTTCTTCAACCATATCTTCTCGTTTCAATGGTGCCCGCTCCATATATAGCGCAGGCTGGTTCGGTTCCTCCGGACGCGCCAAACGCATATGAATGATTTTCACCTGCGGATTGCCTTGATATACTTCACGCTTCCCGTTCAGCATGATAACTTTTCCTGACTCAAAGCGTTGAATTTCCTCTTCGGAAGCATCCCAATACTTTCCATCGATCGTTCCGGATGTATCCTGAAAAGTAAATGCTATAAACTTCTTGCCATTTTTAGCTGTACGTACGTCTGCATTTTTAATCAATAGAAACAGCTCAAAAACTTCATCTATCGCAAGCTCACGAATTTTTTTCATCTTTTTTTCCCTCCAATTGAACCACTGGTTGTTTATTCTCTTGATAATAGCTTACCATTTCTTGATCAGAAGAAAAACAAATGATTTGCTGTGTCTCACCAAAAAGTTGGAATAATCGAGCTAAATGGCGTTTTCTTTCGTTATCATAGTGCAGCCAGCCATCATCGATCATGATTGGAAAAACACTTTTTTCTCCTTGCAATGAAAGAAAAGCAAATCGAATAGCCATAATCAGTTGATCCTTTGTTCCTGTAGATAAGTCATATACCGCAAAATGCTGTCCAGACGCATTTTCCAGCTGCAGTTTTCCCTCTTGAAGTTGAATATCTGTATAGGCTTGGTTGGTCAATAATCGGAAATAGCGTACCGCCTGTTCCAATAAAGCGGGCAGCTGTTGTTCAGACAACTCCGTCAAAAGGTCCACTACCAATTGCTCAGCCAAACGATAGCCGCTCCAATCCACAGCAAGCTCTTCAATCTCGGCTTCAAGTCCAGCTAATGCCTGATACAGACTATCCAAGGTCCCATCCTCAATCATTTGCTGACGGCTGTATAATAGGCGTTGCTCTTCTTTTTGCAGGCGGAAAATTTCCTCCTCTGCCGCAGTCAGTCGCGCACTCTGCTCATATTTTTGTGACAGAAGCTGCTGTTCCGTAATCTCTTTTGGATACATGCCATTCAAAAGCTGCTCCAGCTCTGCCAGCCGTTTCCCGACAGACTCATTTTGAGTATAAACCTGTAGTTTGTCAGGCACATCCTCTAATGCGAGAATCTGATAATTGTACAACAATGGGCGCGCGGCTTCCAAAACAACCTGCTGCTTCTCACGAACTTCCTTTAGGGATTGCTTCGTATAGATATCCGCATTGTTTCCTTGGGCAAAGCGTATCTGCTCCATTTCATCAGCAAAATCACTGATAATTGCTACTCTATCAGCAAGACTCTTCCCAACGATCGGAAGCCAGCTAACAAATCGTTCGGTCTGACGTAACCATTGATTTTGAGTTTCTTTGTCTTCCTCTATTTGACGTTGAAGCTCCTGTGTCGTACTAATTAATAAAAGATACCGTTTGATCTCTTCCTTATGGTTCATCCAAAACTCAAGTCGATCCATTTTCCCTAGATGGTTGTCGCGTGTTTGCTTTTGGATATAGTGCTGCAAATGCTCCTCCTCTTCATAAAGAGTAGTAATTTGTTCTTGGGTTTGATGTAGCTGTTCGTTCAGATAATCCAAATTGGATAGCTTTTGCTGCCACTGTTTTTTCACTTGATCATTTGTATTTTTCTGCGGCATAAATAACATTATACCTACGGTTATCAAACATATAACTGCGACCCCTAGCAGACCCCAGCGCACTGAACCTGACGTCAAAAAACCGCCAAGCAAGCTGACCACTGCTAGTCCAGCAAGACATATACTGATCATTTTTCTATTTTGAGGTTGTTTTTTACTCTGACGATCTCGTTGGAAAACACGTTGATTCACCGCTTCAAAATCCTCAAGATTTTTTTCTTGGCTGAGAATACTTGCTTCTAAAGAACGCTCTTGCTCCTCTGCTGTTTGCAGTTGAACCTTCCGGCTAACGATGCCCTCCCGAAGTTCTGTCAATTGACTGTCCTCAAAAAACAAGCGCGGCGGTTGTTCCTCTGACCAGCCCCATTTCTGTTCAAGGCTGCGCAGTTCCTGCCGATTTTGCTCCATCGATTGCGTCATCCATTCGATCTCAGATACTAGCTTATTGATCGTATAACGCTTGTCAAGAAACGCTTTGATGGACGCCTCTTCATTTAAGTAAAATAGATATTCAGCCGATCGGTCGTGCCCACCCACACTAGATTGGATGGTTCGATTCACTCGTTCCTGTTCTTCTTTCAAAAATTTATATTCTTGATATAAAGACAAAAGTTGCTCTTTTTCACCTGCGTCAACAACAACAGATGTGTCAACCTGCTTCTTGTTCAACTCTGTCCATTCTTCAAAGAGAGGATAATTCAGTAACTGCTTTTCCACTTTTTCCAGTTGCTGCTTCATCTGAAGAACCACTGCCCGCTGTTCAATCATTGCTTGCTCGGTTTCATAAAGTTCAGCCAAAATATGATTAAATTGCTGCTCTTCTTTTTCTTTGTGTGAAATTTTCTCCATAAGCTGCTGATATTCTTCAAGCTTGATATTCAACATAGGACGAGAGCCTTTACTTTTATAGATTTCCTGTGCGCTTTTACCATATTCTTCCCGTGTTTTCAGCATCTGGTCGCTGCCCGAAATTCCCAGTGCCAACAGCGAGGTCTGCAGCTCTTCCTCATCTAGCTTGTCCAGTTGTGTCAACTGCTCCTGTTGAAACGTAAAGACTGTTTGAAACAGCTCCTTGGTTAGCGGATGGAGAATCTGCGTCAATAACGCTTCATCTCCAATTTGATCCCCCATATATACTTTGGCTTGTCCCTTATTCAGCTCTTTTAACCGCTCAACCTGAACTTTTCCGTATAATGGATGCTCCAGCCAGAGACGACCACCATAGCTTCCGCCTCCCTGTGGGACATAGTTCTTTCGTTTCTTCCCTTTCGCAGGGAAACCAAACAGGATTGCCTGGATAAATTGATAAATCGTTGATTTTCCAGCCTCATTCTTGCCATAAATCAACTGATTATTACTGGAAAATTCAATTGTTTTTTGCTGCCATTTGCCAAATCCGGCAATTTCTATCGAAAGGATTTTCATTACTGATCCTCCTTGATCATAAAGTATTCCTTAATATGCTGATCCGCTCGCTCAATACATTTTTCCCGCCATAAGGCATCGATTGGCTGCATTTTAGAAAATTGCGGCTGTTGCAGAAGTTCTTTGGCTGCTTCTGCAAATATTTCCGGCTGCAAATAATTTTTTTCTAGCTGTTCTAATAATTGAGCAGAAGCTCGAATTGGTATTTTTTGAAATGAGCTCTCGCCTTTGGTCGAAAGTTGAAAAACAAACAATCGGCCTGTTTCTGCCGTCTTCTTTTGCAAATAGCTCAGTATTTCTCCATTTGTACAGGCGATTTGAAACGCTTCGCCAAGCTGCTCAATATCTGTCAAAACAATTTCCTTCAGCAAAAATGTCTGCCTATGTGTTGCTTCGTCAAATAGTCCTTTTTCCAGAAAGGTCAGCGCCTCTTTTTTTGTACGATACTCTTTTAGAGAGTAACGCGTTTTTTCCCAATAGACCTCTGCTGTTTCCTCAAAACGAATCGTTGCCGGACCATTCCCCAGATTGACAACACCAACTCCCTGTACACCGATTTCTTTTTTTGTATGCCCTTGAGGTGTTCCGGGATAAACGATCAATGGATCTGCACTCAGCACCTCCGGCTTATGAATATGGCCCAATGCCCAATAATCATAGCCTAAAGCTTTCATTTCACTCAAAGCAAAGGGCGCATACCTGGAATCACGATTTGTTGACAGCTCTCCATGATAAATACCAATATGAATATCTGCCTCTGATGCTCTTCGCGGAAACTCCGACAGCTTATTCTCCTCGATCCAAGGATGCAGGTAACTAAACCCTGAAACAGCCACTCGTTCATTGTTTCGCGTAACAAAATAATGTGTTTCCACATCCTCCTGTTCAAACAAAAAGACCTGTTCTGGGAAATCAAACCAGTACCGCTCCGCACTATAATAATCATGATTTCCAAAACTGATCATCACATGGATGTCTTCTTTGATTAGTCGTTCCAGCCCCTCGAAAAAATACGCTTGCGTCTGGATAGACGTCTGGCTTTGGTGGAACGTGTCACCGGCAAAAATAACGGCATCTACCTGATTTTTCAACGCTGTATCAATAAGGTTATGTAAAACCCGTTTATTGACATCTTGAAGCTTTTGTCCGACTTGCTCCGGAAAAGCCTTCAGGCCCTCAAATGAACGATCTAAATGTAAATCAGCACTATGCAATAATTTCATTGTGGCTATTTCCTCGTCTTTCCAAAGTTTCCTCTATCATATCATTTTCTACAAAATCGGTCAGTAAAAAGATACGAAAATTCGTTCGCTTTTTATTATTTTTCCCTTTACAAATAAGGTCTAAGAAGAAAAAAAGCAATCAGGAAACATAACGTCTCCTGACCGCTTGTGTAAACGAGCACCTATTGAATAGATGCTTGTATTCATTTTATACTTAGTTACTATACAGATCACGAATCGGTGTCATGATGATTCGGTTCAAGTCATTCACGATCATGCTGAAGGCTTGTTCTTTTTCCATCATTTTATTGATCAATTCAGTATTTTGAACTTCCGTTGCTAACTGTTGTGCTTTCTCAGCATCTTCTTCAGAAAATTCTTCGCCACGCATTTGTTTTTCCTGCAGTTCTTGCTGGAATGCTTGAAACTCCTTGAATAGTGTATGAGCAGCTTCGTTTGCTTGGACCTCGCCATAAGCTTCCTTCAAAGCCTTGAATTCATTCATTTCTCTTAGTTCACGTTCCAACTGATTTGCTGTATCATAAATGTTTGCCACGTTTTTAGCCCCTTTTCTTCCAATAGTTTCTTTTATTGTAACACTTCTATACCACATTTCAAAAAACTTATTCACCGACCAAGCCGCCAAAGAAATCAGAGACACCTTCTTTGACATTATCCCAGCCTTCTTTGATTTGATCACCAATATTTTTGGCGCCTTCCTGTACCTGACCGCCAATGTCCTTCACATTGTCCTGCCAGCCATTACTTGTCATTCCGGCATCTCCTGCGTCAACAACCTCGCCACCTGTTGCGTAAGCATCCGCAACTGTAAATGGTGTATTGGGTGTGTTTGGCAGAATACCACTGGCTTGACTATTGAAAACATTCGACGCATGGGTCGCACTGGTTCCTTCTAAATAATGATTCTCATCGGTTATTTCATAGCCTAACCAAGTTGCCAGTACAACATCCGGCGTGTAGCCTACAACCCACTGATCATTTGTTTTCGTACTATCGAATCCTGTTTCTGTCGTTCCTGTTTTCCCAGCCATCACATAGCCATACGGATCTGCATTGATACCACTTCCAGAGCTAAACACCCCTAATAGCATACTTGTGATTTCATCCGCTGTTTCTTGAGAAATGATTTGTTTTGTTTTCGCATCTGTTTTATCGATAACCACGGCACCTGTAGAATCGACGATTTTTGTGATCAAATGCGCTTCGGCTAACTGACCACCATTTGCAAAAGCACTGTAGGCCGCCGCCATATTCATCGGAGAAACACCCGTTTCAATGCTTCCCAAAGCTAGAGGATAGCGTTTATCTGCTTCATTCAGTGGAATCTCAAATGCTTTCGTTTTATCATAGCCCTTATCCAAACCAATTTGGTTCAAAAGCCAGATTGCCGGTGCATTTAGACTTTCACCCAAGGCTTGATACATAGGTACCTCCCCTTGAAAGGTCCGGCTAAAATTCTGTGCCGGATAATAATCCTGTAGTTGATCCTGTAAAATGCTGGCAGGCGTATACCCAGCTTCTAGCGCCGGTGTATAGACGGAGATTGGTTTTAGGGACGAGCCTGGCGAACGTTTGGTTTGTGTCGCAAAGTTGAAGCCACGGTAGACATGCTCTCCACGTCCCCCAACAACTCCTTGAATCCCACCTGTTTTAGGATCTAATGCAACTGATCCACTTTGCACGATCGCACCATCTTCAGCGTTCGGTGGAAACAGTGCATCGTTGGTATAGGTTTGCTCCATTGCTTGTTGGTATGTTTGATCCAAGGCTGTATAAATTTTGTAGCCTTTCGTCAAAAGGTCCTCTTCCTTGATTCCATAACGATCCACGGCTTCATCGACTACCGCATCAAAGTAGTATGGGTAGCGATAATCCGAATCAGCATCCGTATAGCCATCGCTAAGTAAGTTCGCTAGCTCAACGCCAGCTTCACCATCCGCTGTCGCTTGATCCAACTTATTGTTTTCTACCATTAATTGAAGAACCGTGTCGCGACGATTGACTGCATTTTCCAAATTGTCGATTGGATTATAGATTCCCGGTCCTTTCAGCATCCCCACTAACGTAGCAGCCTCACCGATCGTCACCTCTGATGCACTGACACCGAAGTAACGTTTCGCAGCATCCTCTACGCCCCAAACTCCGTTTCCAAAGTAGGAATTGTTCAGATACATTGCTAAGATATCTTCTTTTGAATACTTCTTCTCAATTTCTATAGCCAAGAACAGCTCTTTCGCTTTTCGATCAAGGGTCTGATCAAGAGTCAGATAAGCATTTTTTGCCAGCTGCTGCGTAATTGTACTTCCGCCTCCAACAATTCTCCCCATGGTAACTCGACCAATTACCGCTCTGAATATCCCTTTGATATCATAGCCGTTGTGCTTATAAAAATTTCGATCCTCTGTTGAGACGACTGCATCTTGAATGTAGGGTGAAATCTGATCTAATTCAACAAAGGTTCCTTTCTGACCAAACAGCTTTCCAGCTTCATCATTATTTTTGTCATAAATAACTGTCGACTGCTGAAGCCCTTCTTTTAAGGCTTTTACATTTGCTGCTTTCGCCAAAGTAAATAAATAAATGCTTGTTACTAATACGGCAACCATCGCCAGTAGTAAAATGATTTTATTGATCTGGTACTTTTTCCAAATTCGTTTTCTCCATTTATGAAACCGAATCAGATGAGGCTTAAGCCACGCCCAGAATCGCTTGATGACCGAACCGGTCTTCCTCATAAATTCTTTAAAATCCATAAGCGCTCCTTTTTTTGTATGAGGCTGTATCTGAAAATTCTAACTATCCTTTCCAGACAAACCTTAGATATTTTCATTATTCTAACACATTTTATTCGTTGTTTAATAAGACCTCCGCATGATTTTCACTGCACATAACGAGGTTTTCCTCATTCTACCACGATTTCCTTTTTATTTTATGTAGAAAATGTTAAATTTGCGCTAAGATGCAACACCACGCCCCTGTTGATTGGATTCAGCCCCTCAATGAAAGAATTATTTTTATCCAGCTTAACCATCTATTAAGAAATACTAGATTGTCCTCACGCTTTTTTTCCAATTTAGCAAAAGAATACGCATAGAAAATTCACAAACTATGAGTAATATATAGACATACCAATAAACAAACCCTAACACAACACTTTTTCATTTTTAACTCCTTTTCCCGCCCTCCCCCAAAGGGCGGGTGTTTTTTTGTCCTTTTTCAAAAGCTGCTTGTTTCAAAATAAAAGCTTTGTTCAGTCATTTTCCATCAGTATAAATTTTTATTTTCTGCATTCAGCTGAATGCAACTGTATGTCCTACTACTTAACTTGTAACGACTCTCGTTAAAAATGACCAAGTCAACCGTAATGCTTCCGAAAAGGCGCGTCTTATCTTTTCATTAATAAATCTTTTACACTTTCAGAAAGTTTCCTACACAAAAAATTCACATCTTGAGGTTATTATTAACTCATACCAATAAACAAACCCTAACAAACACTTTTTCATTTTTAACTCCTTTCCCACTCTTCCCCAAAGAGTGGGTATTTTTTTGTTCTCTCATTGTTCGTTGGCTATCCTGATCTATAGCTATTTATTTTCTTTTTGAAAAGAAATAAATTATCCAATTAAATAGCACCTTATCTTTTCGTTAATAAATCTTTTACACTTTTGAAATGTTTCCTACACAAAAAATTCACATCTTGAGGTTATTATTAACTCATACCAATAAACAAACCCTAACAAACACTTTTTCATTTTTAACTCCTTTCCCGCTCTCCCCCAAAGAGCGGGTATTTTTTGCCTAAAAAGCAATGATTGTGGAACATATGGTATGCTCCCTCTATACAGGATATTGAAACATAAAAATATTTGAATATCTATAGTTGAGCTTGATCAATGCTTGTATACTGCGAACCTTTACCTGTATGGATAATGAGACCTGCCTGTGATTGTTCTTTAACGTAGGCTTGAAGAAAAGCATCGATTACCAATTGATTTTTCATTCTTGAAAACATTGCTCAGTCAATAATTTTCCTTGTATATACATCAATAAAAGCAAATACAAGGTTCCTTTTTTAGAGGGGCATAGGTAATATCACCTAGCCAAATTTTTTTCCTCTCTGTTGCAACAAAGGTTTGGATGAGAAAGAGAAGCCTACGTTCTTTTAAGACTTTCGTAATTCGAATTGTTCCATATCGTTTTTAAGCAATTGATTTTCTCATTTTCTTTTGAATAATTCATAGAAACCGGATTTTGAAACATTGAGTGTTTGTCAAGCACGTTGAATGTTTACTGTTTCTTTATTGTCTTTCAAGAATTGAAATCGGATTTCTTGCTTGTCTTCAAGAACACCTGGTACTTTTTTAACAACTCAAGTTCTTCCCTTAAGTAACGACTCTCTTTTTCCTGTTTCTTTATTTCATAGTGTATATCAAAAAGTGCGCTTCCTTTTCCAGGAAACGCACTATCACCATATTTTTCAACTTCTTGAATCCAACGATACAGACTATTCACGTAAACATCCAAGTGGTCACTCACTTCTTTAACAGAAAAACTCGCTTCAATAATCAATTTTACTGCAGCTGTCTTGAATACTTTATCAAATGAACGTCTAGGCATAGGGAGACTCTTTTCTCTCTGTCTAGTTTATTATACCAGTTCTACCTTGAATTGCTGTTGGTAACCAATTTAGCTAAAAGCAGATAATCAATGTAAAATTTACCTCCACTTTCAGTTTCAATTTCAAGATAGCTTCCAAACTTATTCACGAAAAATCAAATTTCCAATTCACTTCCTGAATACGATTAGATAGCTGTTTTCATTTTAAATATCAATTTACGACAAATTGATATATGGTAATGAGTCAATAAGAACAAGAAAAAAATGACGACCAATGTGTTGGTAAACCAGCTTGCTACAAAAAGGATAGCCAAATAGAAGACCGCGAAAGATAGACAAGGAAACAAGTTACTAAAGCATGTATATAAAGAAAGGTGAAGTATCCATTTAAAAGAAGATGAATACTTGCTCATGAGAAAGATTCCCAATAGGTAAGTAGAAAAAATAAGAACGAGTAAAAATAGAAAAATAATTTTCTGATAACCTGTTATAAATAGCAAATCTAGTAAAAGAATAAACATAGTTGTAATAAATACACTACTCCAAAGTAATCCCTGCTTCCAGCATTGCTTATATGCTACAAAAAATTTGTAGATAATGCGTTGATCAAATTTATTTTCTGCCGACTCATTCATTAATTGATACAGACTGATTAGAGCAGGTGTGATAGGAAGCAATGAAACATAGAAAAATAGCATATTATTGTGAAGCTGCTGAGTTAAAAATAACGATAACAGATATAAAAATAGAAGACCATTCGTAAGCAATAGACAAAAAAATAATTGGAAATAATAGTAAACAAATTTACTTATCTTATTCAACTGATCATTCATTTTTTTCCTCCTAATCCGTATTTTTAAAGTATTCTTCAAAAGATTTTATATTAATCTCAAATTTTTTTTGGTTTATTTTAACATGATAATTCTCTGAAGAAATCGGATAAATTGAAATCTCAGGTTCTTCATCTTTGTTTTCATACGGATATAGAACCGTAATGTAGCTCTCTTCTAAATATTTTCCTTTATAAACAACTTTTCTGCTTTCTCTAAAACAATCATTTACATCAGACAGCTTTCCTTGTCGAATATTTACCTGCTGATCCGGATAATTTACTATCTTCACATCAATCATCTGATCTTTTCCTAGAACGCTGTCTTTCCTTACTTCAATATCTGTGTAATCTAAATGAAAGGTCCGAGTAATTATTTTCCCTTTATCTGGAGTTGTAACTTTGTCAACAACTACTAGAAAACGATTATCAACCAAGCCCAAAAAACGTTGAACACATATTGGATCATAAGACAAATGATATCCATGCGCAAAGGTCGTCCCTGCTTGCTTCACTAGACCAGTTAATTCGCCTTTTTTTTGTACACCATACTCCCAAGAGCTTATATATTCAAAAAAATCCTTATTATCAATCATCAAAGTACTATGGGAAGCAGTTGATTTCATTTCCTTCCGAATCGCTGAATTCTTATACGTGTAGAGCCCTGGATCACAAATAATATTTTTCCCTAAAGCGATGTATTCAAAAGAAAGTAAATCAATATGCGCATGTAAATTTTGTATCGGGCTTCTACAGGTAAAGGCATAGCTCTGTGCAAGAGAAGTCCAGTTGCTACGAACAAACGCTTGTCCTAACTCTTGATTAAACAAATTTAGTGGTAACTGTTTTGCTTCTGGAAGCTCTGTTAAGCCCTCGATTGTTGCAATAAATGTTGCTGGATGTTCTGCATAGCGAATATATTGGTATGCTGTTTTCTGAATCTCTTCTCTATTTAAAAATGAACACATATGACGTAGCCAAAATGGATCATCAAATGCCAAATAACCATAAACACCGCTCATGATAGATAAATTGTTACTGTGAGAATCACCTAACGGAAATGTCTGTCCTGTAGGACGCATACAATGCAATGAATAATTTAAGTTTGTATGCAAACGTTGTTGGAAATCTTCTGCAATAGTAATCCCTGCTTCCTTAGCCAAAATCACCACTAAGCTGAACCAAAACATACATCCATTATGATACGACGGACAACCTTCAATTTGTCCACCAGCCTGAGTTAGCTGGGCCTGGCTACAACGATTCAATTCTCGATATGCAAAATCCTTCCATTCTTCACTCTTCTTAAATTCGGGAAACATCAGAGCCGTTGTCCAAATACCCAAACATTCCATTAGGTAATGATTATGGTCTGCTTTGGGCCAAAGTTTTGGGGAAATGGCTATCAGTAGCTCCGTTTGCTTATGAACGCTTAATAAGTATTCTTCAAAAATTTTCTCCGTTAGTAAAGGTGAATCTCCCAGATATTTTATAATTGCCGGCCAAGTTTTATAGAGTCTAATTCCACACTCTAAGGTTCTAAGCGGATGAACTTCGTTAAAATAGCTCAGAGGCTGAGTTGAGAAATCTACTGTCAAAAATTGAGTTTTCTGATGCCAATCTAAAAACTCGACTATTACCTTTTCAGCGTATTCAACCTTACCTGTATAAGAATAAGCTTCCAACAAAGGGAGCCAATGCTCCATTCGATTTAACTGCCAAAGAAACTCATTATCATCGTTCATTCTAGCATACCAATTTGGAGGATTCCCAACAAATTTAGCTTTCCCTCCAGTTCCCGGCAGCAAGAGCTGCCCATTTAGAGCAGTCTCTGCTTTCTCAACTACCTCAGAAACTAAATGCGGTAATTTGGAGGAAATGACAGTTGATCTTGCTTGCTGAGTAGTTTGCTGAGAAATCCGAGCTTTAATTCTCGTTATTGTCTCACCTTCTATAAAAAGTGCATTTATATTTTTCACATGTGTAACCTCTTTTCTCAATCAAGCTATTTTCCTACTTTTTTCAGATATTGACTGTATGCTTCTTGGTTAATCTCAATCAGCTCCTCCACGCCTAGCTTTTTCAGCTCAGAAATAAATTGATCAAAATCAATTTGTTTAGAATCAAGTACCCATTGCTGCGTAGTTTCCGTAATAAAGGTGTTGATTTTCGGAATAAGCTTTTCGACTTCTTTTTGTCTTTCTTCAGTGAATTTCACCTCTGGATATTGCTCTTCAAAATAATCGTTCTCAATATAGTCATTGATTCCTTCTAAAGCAATTTCATTCGTCCACTGTTCTTCATATGCATAATCCTGCTGAAAGCCAAAGTTTGATTGTGCACCAATTTCCCGTAATATTTCTACTGCTGGTTTATCCCCTTTTAATACCTTATCTGTTAAAACAGGTTTGCCATCAATCATTTCATACGTATCACCTTCAATTCCAAAATTTGCCAAACGACGCCCTTCTTCAGTGAACCAGAAATCAAAATATTTTATTGCTTTTTCTTTATTGTCATTTTCAGAACTTATTCCCCAGCCGTAAGTTCTTGGAATTTTGCGCTTTGTTGGTTCTAAGCGCTCACCGTTGCTATTCTCCGGGGGAGCCATTGGAAGAAATTGAAAGTCAGAAATTTTCTCTGTCAATTGATCGTTGTAGTTTCCTGTAGAACCAAATAAATCATGTGTAGCTCCACCTAAGTTTTCTGCCAGCAACACATCTCTAGCATTTGCTCTAGTATAGATTTCTGGATCAATCAGACCTTCTTTATACCATTTTGCAATATTTTCATAAGCAATTTTGAAAGTTTCCTCCATTGGACCATATACAGCTTCACCATCTTTTACAAAAAATCCTGGATGTGCATTCCAAAGACTTAGTAAATCATTAATACCATTGACTGAACTTCTATGAAAATAGGGAATTTCATCCTTTTTTCCATTTCCATTTGGATCTTCATTCGCAAATGCGGTCAAAGTTTGATAGTAGTCTTCTACATTATTCGGTACCTGTAAATCTAAATTGTTCAGCCAATCTTTTCGGATAAACCAACCTGATTGAGCAACACCATCTTGAACAAACGGTATAAACCAAATTTTCCCATCTGGTCCTGTTGCCATCTCTTTAACCTCAGGATTTTCATCAAAAAAAGTTTTGATATTTGGTGCATGTTCGTCAATTAATTGATCTAATGGCTCGAAAGCACCTTCTCCACCATATTTAAAAAATTCCAGATTACTAGCCATCACAATATCGGACAAATCTCCTGAAGCCATCATCAAGCTGAATTCCTGTGTAAAATCAGTGACAGTTGAAGGCATAACTCCCTTTAAGGTTACACCTGTTTTTTCAGCTGCTTCCATAAAAACGGGCCATTCTCCATTGAATGGGCCAGCCTCCACTGTCCCACCATGAATAGTCATAGTGATTTCCTCTTTATTATCAACCTTATCTGTCCTATTTTCTGATGATGTACAGCCTGCCATACCCCATAAAATGGTCAAACTTGTAGCAATAATTATACTTTTTTTCATTGTCTGTTCTCCCTCACATTTTATACTTAAGTAATTTAACCTTTAACAGCACCAACCATTACACCTTTAACAAAATACTTCTGAATAAATGGATAAATTAATACAATCGGAATAACGGATACAACAATCGTAGCGTATGTGATTGTTTCTACAGAAACTGTTGTAGTGGGATCAATTGCTGTTGCAAATTCTGACCCCAATGAATTTTCTACGATTAATTTTTTTAATAATACTTGAAGAGGCGCCTTATTCTCATCTCGGATAATTACCATTGCCCAAAAATAACCATTCCAACGGCTGATTGCATAAAATAAACTAACTGTAGCCAGTGCAGCTTTGGAAAGTGGTAAATAAATCCTCCATAAAATTTGATGATCCTTTGCTCCATCTATCAATGCAGCCTCTTCTAGTTCCTCTGGAACACTTTCAAAAAAACTCCGTAATAAAATAACATTAAATGTATTACAAGCAAAAGCAATTATCATTGCCATTCGTGTATCTAGCAACCCCAAATCCTTAATATTTAAATATGTTGGGATCATTCCTGCATCAAACCACATCGTTATAGTAATAAAAATTGTAATCAGTTTTTTTCCGCGTAAACGTCGCTTAGATAAGGCATATGCTCCTAGAATTGTCAGCAGCATACTTGTTATCGTTCCTACTATAGTGTAGTAGATTGTGTTACCATAAGCGATTAAAATTGAATTATCGGTTAATAGTTGTCTATATGAATCAAAACGAATATCCTTAGGAAATAAAGTCATATTGCCCGTAACAACACTCGTTGGTGAACTAATAGACGCTGATAATACATAAACAAACGGATAAAGCGCTATTAGTGAAATAATCCCCAAAATAGTATAATTGATTAGTCGAAATGTCTTTTCTCCCTTAGTCTCTACCATCCAATCTCTCCTTTACCACAAGCTTGAACTTGTCAATCTACGACTTAATTTATTGGCACCGATAACCAATATCAACGCAATAATTCCATTAAACAAGCCAACCGCTGTTGCAAAATCATATCGTCCATCAATTAAACCAGATCGATAAACATATGTACTGATGACATCTGCTGTTTCATAGGTAGCAGGTTGGTATAAAAGAATAATTGCTTCATAGCCTACAGTTAAAATACTTCCAATTTTCATAATGAGCATAATTACAATTGTAGGTAAAATACTTGGAAGTGTGACATGCATGATTTGTTGAAACTTATTAGCACCATCAATTTTAGCTGATTCATAGAGTCCTTCATCGATTCCTGCAATAGCTGATAGAAACACAATTGAGCTAAATCCAGTTTCTTTCCACAAATCCATTCCCGTATAAATTCCTCTAAAGAATTCTGGTTTTATCAAAAAATATATTTTTTCCAGACCAAATCGTTCCATTAGAATATTTACTATACCCGTACTCGGTGATAAAAAAGTAGTTACAATTCCTGCAACGACAACAACAGAAACAAAGTGTGGAAGATACGTCAATGTCTGAACTACTTTTTTGTATTTTGTATGTCTCACTTCATTGACCAAAACTGCTAGAAGAATGGGGGCAGGGAAGCAAATCAATAAGTTATATAAATTTAAAATCAGTGTATTTTTTAAAACCCTACCAAAATATTCACTAAAAATGAACTCGTTAAAATGCTCCAAGCCAACCCATGAACTACCAGTAATCCCCTTAAATAAGCTAAAATCTTTAAAAGCAATCTGTAAGCCCCACATTGGTTTATACTTGAAAACGATAAACCAAACAACGAACGGAACTAGCATTAGATAAAGAAATTTATCTCTTTTGACATCTTTTACCAACGATTTCAGCCATCTTCTTTTGGGAGATTGCTTTTCATTTGTAGAAACTGATAATTTTTGTTCCACTAGTTCTTCCCCCTTTTACCATAATGAAATATCTGCATTTAATAATTTAAGCAAGCCTTCGATATAAAATGAGTCAGCATAGATCAAGGTAGAGTTTTTTCCACTCTCTTCATGGTATTGAACAGCACAATTAGCAATAATTCCATCATCAATCTTTTCATAATCAGCAATTTCAGCTAAACGCTTCAAAATTTTTATTCCATAAAGCTGATAGACGCTTTTCTCTTCTGCTGATACATGCTCTGCAATCTCTAATAATCCGCAAGCAATAATAGCTGAGGCACTTGCATCCCTGTCATCAGATGTTAGCGGAGCCCTAAAATCAATCCTTGCTAAAAAATTACTTAATCCCAAATTTGCTATAGTAAAGTGGGCACATTTTTTTGCAATATCTAAATATTGGATATTTTTTGTATATTTGTAACATAAAGCAAATCCGTAAATCGCCCAGCCTTGTCCTCTAGCCCAAGCAGAATTCTCCGAATACCCCTGTCCAGTAACTGCTCTTATAAATTCTCCAGTACTCGAATCAAATATCCCTATATGGCTTGTTGAACCATCTGGCCGTATCAAATGGGTCGCAACTGTTTCGGCATGAGCCTCAGCAATTTTTGAAAAACGAGGGTCTTGCAACTCTTCACTTGCCCAAAACAGTAGCGGAATGTTCATCATACTGTCAATAATCACCCAACCACTACAATCTTCTTCTGTTTGCTCCTTATTCCATGCACGTAAGAATTTACCTTCAATATTAAATCTCCCAGCTAAAGCCGTAGCTACATGAATACTTCGCTGATAAGAACGTTGATCTTTGAATAGTTTATAATTAACAACTGAAGTTAATAACCACATGAACCCTACATCATGATGTAAATGTTCAAATTCTACTAAAGCTTGGTCCAATCGTTCCTCCACACTTTCAGCTGTTTTTCGGTAGATATCTTCTCCAAAATAACTATATAATTGCCAATTTATTCCCCCCCAAAACCCATTCGTCCACCAACTAATATCGAGTAGACCTTGATCACTATACTTCCCTCTGACTGTTTGATAGGGGATTCCATCTCCAATCCGATTAATTTCCCATTTCACTTTTTGAGCAACTTTTTTTAGTTCTAACTCGCTCCAAGTTTCAGTGTCTAGCTCCACATTCATCTTTCCTTCCAAATCCAAATTCAACTGCTAAATATTTAGACTCCAGCAAAATCAGTTACATTGCTTTACAAACAATAGCTTTGAAATAGTACTCAACAAATAGAACTACATATTAAATCATTAAAAAGAGTATGTAGTATAATAAATCAACCGTTTTCATTTTCAAAATAAAAGAATAGAAGATGAAAACTACTATTTGAAACTCAGCCCATTTAACTTTACATCTTTCTTAATTCAAAGCTTGATTTTAGTATAGTACCTCTCTCTTTGTAAACAAATAGCAAAAAGAGACTTCAACTATAGAAAAAGAAACTTTTGCAAAGGGGACATTCTATAAAATTGATTTGGTATATGTAGTAGGAGAAGTATCCGTTACTTTTTTAAATGCTCTAGAAAAAGTTGAATAATCTTGATAATCTAACATAATGTATACTTGCTTAGGACTATATCCTTGAGCAAGAAGTTGCTTTGCCAAAGACACCTTTTTTAATATAATAAATTGATAAATTGAAATTCCTAACTCTTTCTTAAACAGCCGATTTAAATAGTGCTTATTCATAAGGAATTCCTTTTCAATTTTTCTCAATGAAAGTTTTTCTTTAATATGAGAATTGATATATGTAAGGATATTTCGAATCATCTCTGAATGTTCGACTGAATTATCCAATTGTATTCCTTCATCAGCATGCCTATTAGCAACAACTAGTAATTGTGCCAAATAAGCATTGACTAATACCTCTTTCCCAAAAAAGGTTGACGCCTGACCCATTTTTTCTATTTCTTTGGTTAATTCTGAAAAAAGAGCAATTTCTTTCTCGTCCAAAATAACATACTTGCTAGTTCGACCATCAAAATTTGAAAAGCAATGCAACAAATCAGTTTGACTCACAGATAAATGTAACGCCAGTTTAGGATCGAAATGCACAATTGCCCGCTCATATTCATTTTGAGATAGCAATTTAGGTCCATGAACTTGAGTACTATCAATTAAAAATAGAGTCCCCCTAACTGGCTGAATTTTGATATCATCAATAAAAAAGGTCATGTCTCCTTTCAAAAATAGATTCATTTCATAGTAGTTATGCATATGAAACATCTCATTACTCAAAAATTTTGTTTTTGCATAAGAACAAAATACTCTGTTAGAAAAGTGTTCAACAATATATTGGGGTTCGCTCATTTGTGTTTCCTCCTATTTCTGCGAAGTTTTTAACTTAATAATCAGTCTCCATCGATGGAAGAACTGAAAAATTATTTTATCCTAAATGAGATTAATGATTCTGCCTTTCCACGATGAGTGCTTTTATGTCATTTCCAAAGTCAAGTCTTTAACGAATTACTACCTATCACAATTTTTTTATTAATAATTGGACTTTTCACGATGTTTTTGATATATATGAAAAACTTAAATTTTTTTTCTAGCCTTTGCTAACATGTGAAAATGGTATTGAACCTAATTCTTTCATATTGTCATAGTTGCAATTTCTCATCCTTAATACCTGTTAAGTTGTATAAGCGAACCATACCAGTTAATAATTATTAAGTAAACATAAAATATATTATTTTCTCAAGAATTCCGCCAAATCAATGTTTTCATTTTTATGTTTCTTAAATGTCAAGATGTTGTATAGAAGCAAGTATTTTAAACAGCAGTTTTAGGAGTAATCAAATGGAAAAAGAGAGAAGGAAACATTGTGAACCTCTCTGGATGACGCAAAAAATTAATGCTTTTTCCATCTAGATAGAGACGTTTTTCTTTTTACGCTTAGAATTAATACTGTTCTTAAAACCTTTGATTTGGGCGTACTGAAAGTCAAGGATATTAGCAGCGCAACCACACTAAAAATTAAATAGCAAAAGAGGCTACATAATATCTTGTGTTGGCGGAAAATCCTTAAGGAAAACCTACCAACACAATTGTCAACCGAAATGGTGGGCCCGAATCATCTCGATTTCTTAAGGTTTCATTAGTAAATTATTTACATTTTTAAAAAAATTCCTACATAAAAAATTCATATTTAGTTTGTATTATATAGACATACCAACAATTGAGTTTAAATGTTTACCCACATTTAAGCAAACAACCCTAACACAACACTTTTTCATTTTTAACTCCTTTTCCCACCCTCCCCCAAAGGGTGGGTATTTTTTTACGCTCAGGAATTGTTTTTTTATTAGCAAAAATACATTTCCTTATCCTGTTGTTATTTGTTACACTAAAACGTGACAAAACGGCCATAGAAATAGTTTAAAAATTATCAAAAAGGAGGCAACCAATGGATATCACAATCCGATTGCCAGAGGATTTTCAAGAAAGTACTATACAAGAGCTATTGGAAAAGGAATGGCTGGTTCCAAGAAAAGTCAGACACTTTCTCCGTACCCGAAAAAACGTTGCTGTAAATGGACAAACGGTTCCCTTTCACTTCCCTGTGAAATCCGGAGATGACATCATGTTGCATTTTGAACTGGAAGATTATCCCACTCCTGGCACAGCTATTGGCGATCCTTCTCACTTAAACATTTTATTTGAAGATGAACAGCTAATTGTTTTGGATAAGCCTATTGGAATCAAAACGCACCCCAATCAACCAGATGAACAGGACACACTTTTAAATCAGCTAGCCGGCTATCTTATGCCCAAAGGGGAATGTCCTTATGTGGTTCATCGCCTAGATCAGGATACTAGCGGCTGTATTATTTTTGCTAAAAACCCATTTGTTCTTCCCATAATCGGACGAATGCTGGAACAAAAAGAAATTTACAGACGCTATCAAGCGCTCGTTTCAGGGAAAATCGAACGAGAGGCTTGGACGATCACGAAAAAGATTGGTAGAAACCGCCATGATCGAAAAAAGTATGTCGTCGATCCTAGAAATGGAAAATCAGCAGTAACCCATATAGAAAAAGCCTTCTATAATCAAGAAAAGAACCAAACTGCTGTCTTTTGTACGCTGGATACGGGGCGCACCCATCAAATCCGTGTCCATCTAAGCAGTGAAGGATTTCCTATCGTAGGTGACCCATTATACGGAAAAACGTCTGCGAAGCGCTTGATGCTCCACGCCTATGAGTTGCATCTACGACATCCATTTTCAAAAGAAATGATTCTGGTACAATCGCTGCCTGGACTTTGGTAAGCTGGACGTGCCGCTTAAATGCTATGAAAAGAATGACAAAGAAGAGGAGGCACTGACTAGATGCCTCCTCTTCTCTATAAGATTATATATTGAACATTGACTGTTAATCATATATTTATTGATTCATATGGACTGACATAGAACTTTTTTTGATTCTGATCCGTCGGGGGCTTTCCACTAGGACTGTCTACTGGTAAAGCAACGGATACAATCGAGTGTTAAAACAACTTCTTAACTGCGTTCATAGTACCACTGTACGTAACGTACCCTGGACCTGAGCTTAACGGCATGTACTGCTGACGCTCTAAAGCACCCATGTACAAATAGCCATTTTTAATGTCTCCAAAACCAAGCTTTGTTGGTGCCCAGCTGACATTAAAGAAGTAAATCCTTGTTGTTTTTTCGTAGCTTGGTGCATCAGGGGAATCCCCAAAGCCTTTGACTGCTTTTGTTACGACATTCGTATCCACAACTGTCGCTTCTGCTTGGTCGGCTTGAAACAAGGTAAACATCCCACATAATGCTAAGCCAGCAATTACATATTTGATTTTCTTCATAAAATCCCTCCTCTAATTCACATTATAAAATAATTAAGAACTAAAAGAAAGAGTTATTTTACAAAAAGATGCTTTTATAAGGTTTATAGTTATTGTTTAAGAATATCATCCAAACTGGTCTGATTCAATTGATCATAGGTATTAAAGAAATCATTCAATTGCTGGAAGACCTCCAGATTCTTTCCTTCTTCATCATTTTCTACCTGAAGGACAAGTAATGGCTCATGAAGACTCATTCGCAATAAAAACCAGCCTTGGCCGAATTTTCCTGAAACATTGACCCGAATCCCTTCATGATTTTCCGGATCAACAGTCATATCCTCCGTTCTCTCAACATAGCCGGCCAACTCCTGAATCACTTGTTCGCCATAGCCACGGACATCCTCTGCTACAATTTTGAAACGGATTTCCTGAGTTTCAGCTGGTTGTTGTAAATCAGCAATCAGCTCACCAAGTGATCGGCCTTCTTCTCTCAGTCTAGGTAAAAGCATCAATAACTTAGCAATCACATACGCGCCATCATCCAGATCGTAGTTCTCTTTGAATGCTGCGTGACCGCTCGTTTCAATTGCCAAGGGTGTCTCGATTCCTTCTTTATTCAAGGCTATCATTTTATTGATGACATTTCTATAGCCAGAGATATAACGAACCTGCTTACCTCCTTTTTCTTCGATAAATACTTTCAAATGACTGGAGGTAGGAGAATTTGTGACAATACTACTTCCCGGATATTCCTCCAAAACGATGGTCGCCAGTACAGCAATCAAATTGTTTCGATTGATGACCTCGCCAGTTCGATCAACAACTGCCGAACGATCGACATCTGTATCAAATATTACACCTAAGTCTGCTTTGTTGGTCAGAACAGCTTGGCGAATGCTCTCCATCGCTTCTTTGTTATCCGGATTAGGAATATGATTTGGAAAAGTACCGTCCGGCTCTAGAAACTGTGAACCCGTAGTATTTGCACCCAAAGCTGCCAATACTTTTTCAGCAAAAAAGCCACCTGCGCCGTTCCCTGCATCCACTATGATCCGAAAACCTTCTAAAGGATTTGTTGCGGTTGTCTTCATCCCTTTACGAATTTTCTTTACCATATCCGCTGCATAAGCTGTCAGGATTTCCGTTTTCTCAACGCTGCCCTGTTCTTCTGTCAATGGTTCTTGACTATGTTCTGCAATATATGCGATGTCCGCCTTCTCTGCTCCACCATCTTTTGTGAATAGCTTCAAGCCATTAAAATAGTAGGGTAAGTGGCTAGCCGTGATCATTATTGCCGCGTCACAATCATATTGAGGAAATTGAGTTGCCATGAACATCGCCGGTGTTGTAGCTAATCCAAAATCAAGCACATGGATATGATGTGCGGAAAAACAATCGATCAAGGCTTGCTTCAAGCTCCCCGCTGTTATTCGGCTATCATGCCCAATCCCAATTTTCAGTTGACCTGCTTCATGCTTCTCAGTCAGTTGTTTTTGATCTCTCAACCAATGAATCATCCCTATTCCAATCTTTTTTACCTGCTCAGCAGTAAGATTGGCCTTGTATTCCTCTGTATCCACTGCAATCCCTCGAAAATCCGATCCGTTTTGTAACGCTTTCAAATCCATGTAGAAAAAAACTCCCTTCATTTTTTATTCTATGATGTCCATTCCATTTATACACTTATACAGAAAAGCATACGCACTTTTACTCGTTTCTCATCATTGCTTCAAAGCGTTCTACAAGTATATCTGCCTCATCCTCTGATCTGGCAATAATAATGATTGTATCTACGCCAGCAACTGTTCCTGCCACTTCAGTATAATTGACCTCATCCAAAAAATTAGTCACCACATCGGCTCTCCCCATATCAGTATGAACGATGACCATAAACTGTACCCGCTCGATTCGAATCACTGAATCTTTGATCGACTCTTTCAGCTTATCCTCTTGACTCTCTGTTTTTGTCTGAGAAAAAATAGCGTATTTTACTTGTCCATTTGAGCCATGTGTCTTAACAATACTCATTTCCCGTACATCTCTGGAAACAGTTGCCTGTGTGGCTTTTACACCCGCCGCTTCTAATCGTGCAATCAGCTCTTCTTGTGTCTCTATCACGTTTTCAGTAATAATCTGCCGAATCAACCGCTGGCGATCTGCTTTCTTCATCTACACCGCTCCTGTTTAGTATTTTCTTTCATTATAGCGAAAGTCTAAAAAAAAATCAGTTATTTTTGGTAAAATTTACTCTTTTTATTAACAGATACTAATTTTACCGTGTATTCTCTTTATTTTCAATTATTTTCACCATTGAGACTTCATAAATATCCACCGATTATTCTTTTTCCTCGTCTCTTTCTATCACTTCTTCTCCAATCAAAAAAACACCGCATGAGAAACCATTCTCTGCGATGCTTCTTTTGATTTTTCTAGTTTGAAACTTGAACCAATCCATCTGCTGTGACTTGATATGTCACTGTTTCAGCTGAGACTATTTGCTCACCCTTATCCAAGTTCTCAAGGATCAATCGATCTTTATACTCTTTGTGGGTAATAGTGATAGAATCGCCAACCAATAAATCTATTCCTGCCATATTTTCTGAGTATTGCTGTGTCCCTACAAAGCTTCTCTCACATTTAGTTCTTCCATTATCATCTTGAACTTGTATCGTACCATAATTTTCGTTAAAGTAAGCATGCGGTTTGCCAGCTTTTGTATCAATTAAGATATATTTACCCTTTATTGATATAGTGACCACTGAGAAAATTTTGTCCCCCAAGCCTTTAAACGTAAATTGAAACTCACTGCCCTCTTCCAATTGCGACTTAGGAATCGAATCTGTTGCTACACGTTTGAGTCCCTCGTCAGTGAGTTGATACGTAACGGTTTCTGCAGTTTCTAAAGAAGTCCCTTGTTCCTTATTTTCAATCGCTAAACGATCTTTATACTCCTTATGTGTCACAGTAATGTAATCACCTATCAGTAATGCTACTTGTTCTGTTTGATTGCTATAAACCTGCGACCCTGTATAGTTTTTTTCATATTTCGTCATTCCATTGTTGCTCTGGATATGGATTATTCCGTAACCTTCATTAAAATAGACATGAGGTTTCCCAGCTTTTGTCGTGATGGTTGCTTGCTTATTTTGAATAGATACATCTATTGTAGAAAAAATCCAATCGCCCAAGCCTTTAAACGTATACTGAAACTCACTGCCATCCTCTACTTTCGGCAAAGTGAATAATGCTGCATACTTCTCCATCAATTGATTTTTCTTCGCCTCACTCAGGCTTTGAATAGCTACGTACAGTTGTTTCTTTTCATTCAACTGTGTCATCGAGATATCCTTTAACCAGTCATTCTGAAGCAAGGCTGTTGCTAGCTGATCGACTTTTTTGATCAGAACATCTTCTGGACTATTTCCAAGCTGCTGATTTTGCAACCCCCATTCCGTCACTGTCCATTTATTTGTCGTTTGACCTGATGAAATGATTTCATCAGAGGACACAAGACGATTCTTTGTTTCCGCATGATAAATTTCGACCTGATCGCCAATCAGCAATTGTATGCTGTCTTCTCCAGTTTGAATATTCGCACCTTCAATTTTCCGATCATACCTAACATTCCCAGCAGCATCACTGATCTTAACTGATGCATAAGTTTTCCCACTGAAATAGCTGTGAGGATCTTTTGCTGTAAGAGATAAAACTGCGGTTTCGCTATTCAAATCTACTGTGAATTCGCCGAATGCGACATCCCCTAATCCAGTAAAAACAATTTTTTGATTTGCTACTTGACTAATCACTAATTCTTTCACCGGAACTGTCACTTCATTCTTTGCTTCTTTCACGTAAACATAGTCGATCTCCGGTATATATTTCACCATTTTCCCACCAGAAAACGCTACTGAATAAACACCATTCGGTAGATTCGTAAATGTCGTCGTAGTATCTGTTATCAGTTTTTCCTGAACAATTGTATGCCCATCTTTGATTTGAATTTTCGCACCAATCAGCTCAGAAATATTTTTCGTTTCAAGCTGGATGTTCAATTCTCCTTTTAGTCCTAAAGAAGCAATTTCTGAATTCTTCACCATTTCAAAGTTAGAGTTGATCAATAACGATGGATCGATTAATGCTCTAGCTTGGGCCAATTTCTCTTCCGGAACAACATCTGCCAGTGACGCTACTGCAGGATATCCTTTGGCTCTATTAAGAGTTGCCTGTGTATCAGTTAGCGTTAGTCCCCATCTAATTAGAACAGGTGCAAAATCTAGCTTGCTATGTTCACTGTAGTAAGCATTAAGTAGATTCGGTAGTGGATAATTTGTTTTAACAAACCCAGGCTGGTTCGCAAGCTCACGATAGCCTTGATACATCTTTGTAAATGCCTCATTGCCCGCTTTTTGTTTCAACATCGTCATCAAAATCAATTTTTCACGCAAATCAATGGATTCATAGGTTTCATCACCTTTGACTAGTTTATTATAGAGGTTTTGTTCGACTTCGTTCTTTTTGCCGTAATCAAACAGCCAACTTGTTTGATCCGCACTTTTTCCATATTTTTCATACTCATGTTGTACACCAAACAAATTATTTGAGACTTCCCCGGTAAACATCCCCTGATTATCGAAGCCAGCTTGGTACCCATGAGCGATTTCATGTAACGTCCCCCACGAACGCTTTCTCAATCACATATCTGCTGAGCTTGTACTATTTGCCGACCAATTGCCGCCATAATAAGCACCACCTGCACCATTACGATCGGCTTTTAAAAAATAGCGATTTTCGCCATTTTTATTTACGGCTGATGAGTTATCAAAGCCTGTCAACTCATTGTACATAGCAAATAGCTCTGCGTAATGAGCTAGTAAATCATTGATTGAATTGAAATCTTGTAACTTTCTTATTTTTTCTTTATCTTCCTTTGGAACGAATAATTGAAAATCCTGTCCTTTGATCAATGCATATTCTGCATTGGCAGTATCCCACGTACGGAAAAATTCAACTTCCTTGCTTCCAGCACAATAGATAGGTAATGTAGTTTGACCACCTGTGACACTGTATTCGATCGTCGTTTCCGAGATATCGAAAGGTGTATCTATAAAAGGAACTAGATCTTCTTCCCCACTGATTTCTACCCAGTCAGCACCTACTGTTACTTGTTTTTCTTTTTTTGCATCATTTCCAAGTAACCGTAACGTCAATTTCTGTCCATTAGGCACTCTCATTTTTAGTATTGCATTAGCTTTCAGAATAAACCCTAGATCCTGTCGGTCATGGTTTATTCCTTTACTCATTCCCGCATTGGAAATCCAAGTTGGTTTCTCCATGCTAAATATTTTTTTTGTTTCAGCTCCTTGAGCCTCCACTGCTACTCCACAGAACAACAGTATGAACACTATGACTACCCCTAATACTTTTGCTTTTTTCATCGTTTCCTCCTTATAACATTATGATTCTTTAACATAATATATCGAAAAATTACGTTTTTCAACATAAAAATTACATTTAAATAGAAAAATAATGATATTTGAATTACATAAAAATAATCGGATATTATGATTAATAACTAAATATTACCGCTTGATTCAGCCAATCAAAGAAGAATTTTTTTATGGCTACTCCGATTATCATTAAATAACACAAAACATGGATAAAAAATCATTTTGATATTCTATTCATTTCCCATTTTAAATAACGTATATATCGATTGTAGGAAAAGGAACAGCCTGATTATGTCCTGATTGAGTTGGCATTATTTTCTAATATATCATCTGATTTTTCATAACTGACAGAAGTAAACTACAAACAAGGACATCTTGGTGGAAAAAAGAGAGGCGACCTCCAGTTTCGCCTCATTCTCCTTATAAAAGATAAACCTATAAAAGCGATAGGTAGAATCGACCTCTTTTGAACTTCTATATTGACACAAGTAACTTCTTTCGCCTCGATCTATTTATAGCAAAAGAGCAATCATCAAAGACACTGTGCTTTCACACAAAGACTTTGCTGATTGCTCTAATTTAATAAGTTAGCGATTTTTTATCTCGAAGAAAAAATCAATGGATTTCCCAATGAGAGCTACTCCTGAATCATTTTATTTTTTACCAGATAATCATGAGCCACTTTTTGTGGTTCCATGCCTTCCACGTTTACCTGATAATTCATTTCGCTCATTTCTTCTTCCGTGATCTTCCCTACCAATGGTGAAAGCCATTCTTCTAACTCAGGGTATTCCTTCACTGTTTCTTCTCTAAGAAGCGGTGCCCCCTGATAAGGTGGAAACAGTTGCTTGTTGTCTTCAAGTGTGACCAGATCATACTGCTTCAGCTCACTGTCTGTTGAATAGGCATCCACAATATTCACATCTCCATTATTGATTGCTTGATACCGCAGAGACGGTTCCATTGATTGAACCGCGAAGTCCAGTCCGTATAGCTCCTGCATTCCTTTATATCCGTCATCTCGATCAATAAACTCTAACGTAAATCCAGCTTTCAATTGACTGGCTATTCCCTTCAAATCTTCAATCGTTTTCAGCTTATGCTCCTTCGCAAAGCTGCGCTTCACTGCAACAGCATACGTATTTTGGAACTTCATCGGCTCAAAATAGATCAACTGGTCCTGCTTGGCAATTTCGGCTCTTGCGTATTCATACACCTCTTTTGGATCATTGGATGTATTCGTATTCTCCGAAAGAAATGTTTCCAATACCGTCCCGGTATATTCCGGATAAATATCTACTTCTCCTGATTTCAATGCATTATACAGAAAAGTCGTTTTTCCAAAGTTAGGCTTCAAATTCACCTGAATATCACTATTCTCTTCAATCAGCTCTTTGTACATATTGATGATGATGTCCGGTTCAGCACCTAGCTTTCCTGCAATAGTTAAGGTTTTTTGCTGTCCTTCGTAGCTTGAATAAGCAAAGGAGCCAACTAGCAGAGCTAATAATAGAACAAAGGATGTTACAATTTTCTTCACGCTGGCTTTTTCCAATAAATGAATCCCATAATTGAACAAAACTGCCAACAAGGCAGAAGAAATTGCCCCAATCAGAATTAGGGAAATATTATTGCGGTCAATCCCCAATAAAATGAAGGTTCCCAATCCGCCGGCACCAATCAATGCAGCTAAAGTAGCTGTCCCTATAATCATGACAGCCGCTGTACGAATACCGGAAACAATGTACGGTAACGCCAGTTGAAGCTCAAATTTTACCAGTTTTTCCTTTTTCGTCATTCCAAAAGCTTCGGCTGCTTCTTCCAAGGATGGATCGATTTCAGTCAGACCTGTATAGGTATTCTGCAGAATAGGAAACAACGCATAGATTACCAGCGCAATAATTGCGGGTGGTGTCCCAATGCCAATGATCGGAATTAACAGCCCCAATAAGGCCAAAGAAGGAATCGTTTGAAAAATCCCGGTAATTTGCAAAACAGCCTCAGCGATCCGTTTATATTTTGTCAGTAAAATGGCCACCGGTATCGCAATCAAAATAGCGATAAGTAATGACAATAGCGAAAGCTGAATATGTTCCACTAACGCCTGAATATAATCATCCTGTCGAGAAGTAAATGTTTCAATCAAATTAGTCATCTAGCTGCTCACCTGCTTCCAGTTGTTTCTTCAAAAATTGCACCATTGTCTGTGAAGTAATTTGCCGATAATCATTCTCCTTCAAGGCAACCGTAACATTCTTTTCATCGGATAGTAGGCGGACAACATCAGACAGTGGTGTATCTAAAGCCACTTCTGTCCCTATCATTGGTACTACCTGATCCAGCAAGGCCATTTGACGTAGATCTTCTACCTGATAATCCATAAGTCCCGGTGTATCATCTTTGAAAAACTGCGCAACAAACTCATTTTTAGGCGCTTTTCTGATTTGCTCCGGCGTATCGACCTGAACGATGGCACCGTCCTTCATGATGCAGATACGATCACCCAATAGCAGCGCTTCATTCATATCATGGGTCACAAAAATAATCGTGCTAGCTAATTCCTTGTGCAGCTCTTTGATCAACAGCTGCAGCTGACCTTTAGAAATTGGGTCCAACGCGCTGAATGGCTCATCCATCAAAATAATATCCGGCTTCGCCGCAATGGCTCGCAAAATACCAATCCGCTGCTGTTCTCCTCCGGAAAGCTCTGCTGGTTTTCGATGCATGTACTCATCAGGGGAAAGCCCTACCTTTTCTAACAGCTCCCTTGTTCGTTCTCGACGAGCAGCCTTTTTCCAATCTTTCATTTCAGGAATCAATTCAATATTTTCTGCAACCGTCATGTTTGGAAACAACGCAATCTGCTGTAGGACATACCCGATACGTAAGCGCAGCTCCTTCAAGTCATAATCGATGATTCGTTTTTGATCAAAATAAATATCCCCGTCCGTTGGTTCAATCAGACGATTGATCATCTTTAGTGTCGTCGTCTTCCCGCTTCCGCTAGGGCCGACCAATACAAAAAATTCGCCATCTTGAATCGAAAGATCATATTCTGTCAATACTTTCTGACCACCATATTCTTTCGACACCTGTTGAAATTCAATCATTTCTCCACCTCTGATTCCCTTTAAATTCTAACTTGCTCACTAGATAGATCTCTGCTTATTTTAGTGGCAACTATTTTCGTGATTCTTATGACGCTCATTCTAAGTATACGGTATCCTTTTTTTTCTTACGAATATCTTGTTTTTACTTTTCGCTTGGAAGAAAATCCATTGGACCTCAAAACTACTATGAACTACATCTTACTTCTAGTCTCCAAAACCGAATGGGTGGTTCCTAAGTAGTTGAGACATTAGTATCTTCCTTCTAAGCAAATGATGGAAGAAAGCACGTTCATCGCAATAAAGAAGTTTTATTCCAGCTAATTACTAGCTAAACCCCGAAAAAAGAACGTATGTTCTTTTCCATCTTTCTATTTTAACATTAGGTAACAATCGGAAGTCAAGCCCCAATTTACATTTATTTTAGGTTATACTAAAACTGTACACAAAAAATACAGAAGGAGGAGGATGCATGCGAAAATCTTTTCAAGATGTTCTGATGGCTATTACACCAATGACTCTGCTTATTGTCATTTTGTCTTTTGCATTTGCACCACTACCGACGGAAGACTTAGTGGTTTTTTTGATCGGTGCAGGAATTATGATTATCGGGATGGCGCTATTTCTATTTGGTGCTGACCATTCCATGATGGCAGTAGGGGAACTTGTAGGAAAATTTATGGTCAAGAAAAAGAAGTTGAGTATTATTCTTGGACTGGGCTTTTTGATCGGAATTGTGATCACGATTGCAGAACCATCCGTACAAGTTTTAGGACAACAGGTCAACGAAATCTCAGAAGGAGCTATTTCACGTACGCTTATCTTAGGCGTTGTTAGTGTAGGAACCGGCGTTTTTCTGGCGTTGGCACTATTAAGAGTCGTATTCAAATTTTCTTACTACAAAATGATGCTGATTGGGTATTTATTCGTTCTGATTGCTTCATTTTTCACCAGTCCCGAGTTTATGCCGATTGCTTTTGATTCAGGCGGCGTAACGACAGGGCCAATCACCGTTCCATTTATTCTTTCACTCGCAATCGGTGTCACTTCAATGATCAAGCAAAATAACCACGAAAACGACAGCTTCGGAATGGTAGGCGTAGCCTCACTAGGACCAATTTTAGCTGTTATGGCATTGGGGGTTATCTTCCGATGAACTTCAACACTATTCAAACAAGACTGTTTACAGGCTTAGGAACCGTTACAAAAGAAGTCCTAATGGCTGTCTCACCGATCATCATCATCTTTGTTCTGCTAAATTTTACGAGCTTCAAGCTGAGAAAACGCCGTTTTGCTAAAATTATGATCGGCTTCGGCATCACTGTCGTTGGCCTTATTCTGTTTCTTCATGGCGTAAACATTGCATATGTACCCGTAGGGCGACATTTAGGCGCTTCTCTTGCTGCGCTGGACAACAACTATATTTTGATTCCTTTGGGCTTTCTGATGGGCTTTTTAGTCGGCTTTGCTGAGCCGGCGATTCATGTCATGGTCAAAGAAATCGAAAATATCAGTGAAGGTCGGATTCGCGGAAAAATCATGCTGGTGTTTGTCTCTGTTGGCGTAGGTGCCGCTGTTGGATTATCTATGTGGCGGTTACTGGCTGGCTTCTCTCTTTACTACTTTTTGATTCCTGGATACATTTTGGTCTTTCTTTTAGGGCGAAAAGTCGATAAAATGTTCTTGGCAATGGCATTCGATAACGGAGGCGTGGCAACCGGACCAATGTGTTCCACCTTCATCTTATCCATGTGTGTGGCAATTGCCGGACAAATCGATGGACGTGATCCTATGATCGATGGATTTGGTGTTGTCGCAATGATTGCACTTGCTCCTATCCTATCCACCCTTGTACTCGGCTATATTTACAAGCTAAAGGATGAGCGTGATAAAAAACAAAAACTGGAAAGACAACAATTATTGGAGGAAGAAGGATAAATTGATGAAAAAACTAGTTGCATTAAATCTGGAGCTGGTCGTAACGATCGTTGACGGCGGCAGCGGACCAGATGTTATTGATATCACAAAAGGTGCAGGAGCATCAGGCGGAACGATTCTTCATGGTCGTGGTGCCGGTGTTCATGATGCCGGACGTTTTCTGGGCATCGAGATCGAACCGGAGAAAGATATTGTCTTGACACTGGTTCCTGAATCTTTAACAAACAAGGTTCTGGACGCACTAAGTGTCGAGATGAAGCTTTGTCAGCCCGGAAATGGGATTGCCTTTGTTATCGATTTGGACAAAGTGATCGGTATTTCAAAAATTGCAGAATACAGCAAAGTTGTTGAATTGGATAACTTGTTGGATGAAGATAAGCGTTAAGGAAGGCTGTATCTTTTAGGTTATTGATCGGTAGTTCTCTTGAAAAAGAGAACTGCTGATTTTTTTGTCTCACGATTCGCAGATAGGTTCCAGCGAAAAGCTACCAACCCTTTTGATCTGCTGACAGGGACCAAGCATATTGACACGCCTCAAATAACCCCTATACTAAAGAATAAAGAAGACACGCGAAAAGAGGGAGACCATTGAAAAAAAGAGATTTTATTGTTCAGGATCTTTTGAGCAAAATCTATCAAAACCATTTTGAAAATGGCAAATTGCCCAACCAGCGAACCTTAGCCGAAGAGTATCATGTCTCCCGTTTTACGATACAAGAAGCTATCAAAAATCTACAGGAAATCGGTGTCGTCCATGCGGTACAAGGCTCTGGCATGTATATTCAGGAACGCTTGAAGAAAAACCCATTGATTTTTAATTCCCTGACTCGTACGCCCTATAATCGAATCAGCTCCAAGCTGCTTTCTCTTGAAAAACGGATGTCCACACCGGACGAAGCTCAGATTTTTCAACTGCAGTCACCTGAGGAAATCTGGGTCTTTGAACGGGCACGAATCGTTGATTATTCCTTTGAGCAAATCGAGCAATCCAAAATGCCGGTCCGCCTATTTCCAGACCTGTCAAAAGAGCATATTGAACATTCGATTCAGGAGTATGTGGAGAAAAAAGGCTATCAAATCTCTCACTATATCACCAGCTACACACCTACTTCTATTAGCAAAAATCAGGCCGAATTATTGTTATGTAAAAAGGGAACACCAGCCATGCTGATCCAGAACCGTTGCTTATTGAAAAACGGCAGCGTCTTTGAATACAGCGAAATCACTGCCATTGACTATACCTGTACCTATATTCGTCCCTTTGACAGAGAAATCCACGAGGCAAGAAACAGAGGCCGACTCCTAAGTGTTGAGCAGCAAGAAATAAAAAGGAAATTCTGACAATTGTAAAAAAACACAGTGACGTAGGAACTGATGTTGAATGTTACCTACTTGGTAACATCGTCAACTTAAGAGAAACTCTGAAAAATAGCAGAGTTTCTCTTTTCTTTTTCCTCAGAACCTTTTATAGTAAAAGAAAAGAGGTGATTCGAATGGCTGCTCCTTATCACAAACGATTCGATCTGATTTCTAACTCACTCACTTCTTCTCATTTCCATTCAATTGCTCGATTCCCAGATTCTCCTAACAGTTTTACTCGTACTCGTAAATTCCCCTTAAATGAAGTCATTTATTCGTTTCTTTTCAAACGTGGCCTTACGGCCACCATGGAAGTCTATCACTACTTAAAGCGAAAGGGGTCCTCTGTAATGACATTATCCAAACAAGCATTTCTTTCACAACGAAAGAAAGTAAACCCTGAAGCGTTTCGATTTTTAAACTTACAGTATCTTTCTCATTTTTACACACAAGATACACCAAAAACTTGGCATAATTATCTTGTTTTCGCCATTGACGGTAGTCGAATGGAAGTGCCAAATTCGAAAGAAAATCGCCTGTTTTTCAGTCAAAATGGCAATCGATTTGGTGAAACATCTGTACGAGCACAAACGAGTGGCTTAATGGATGTGTTCAATGCCTTCCTGATTGATCTCCAGATTGATTCGCTTCATGTCGGTGAAAAAAATTTAGCGAAAAAGAATCTTCTTTCCTCAGAGTCAATTCCTTTTCAAGCTCCGCGGCTCGTACTTTTTGATCGCGGATACCCCTCACTGGATCTCATTCATTTTATTGAGAAACAGAAACTTAGCTACTTGATTCGAATCCCTTCGACGATTTATCAAAAGGAACGGGCACAACTGACCTCTCTTGATTCATCCGTTTTTTTGTCCTGTACGTATTCACGTTTAAGAACAATGAAACGAGTAGAGCCTGAACTCGCAAAAGACTTTGAGGCGAATAAGGGGATAATGACCCGTATGATTCAACTACCATTGGAAAATGGTCAAATGAATGTATTTATGACGAATCTCCCAGCAACAATTACGAGAGAAGAAATTCTTGAACTTTATAAAAAACGTTGGGCAATCGAAAAACTCTGGCAGACAGTAAAAAACAAATTGAAAATTGAACAGGTTTCAGGTAAAAGTCCAGTTTGTGTCTATCAAGATTTTTTAGCTCAAAGTCTTGTTTATAACATGGTTCAAGATGTGATGAGTCATTTAAATCAGAAAGAAACAAAGAAAAAGATCAATGAGAATATAGCAATTGGCTTGTGGAAAGACCAGTTGATTGATATTGTCCTTGAAAAGGACGATAAGGAAAAGCTACTTCGGTTCAAAAAGTTGGAAGAAGACATACTACGAGCGGTTTATCTTCCTCGAGATCTCCAAAGGAACAAACGAAAATACAAACACCACAATAAATATAAACAAAATCAAAAACCTAGTTTTTAAAAAAGCAGTCTTCATTTTATTCAGAGAGAAGCTTTTTTTTGCTTTTTTTCTTAGTTACTCCTTCAATTATCTAGTCAAGTACGCAATACGTGATTTTATACTCTCTTTACTAACAGATAGCTACGCTTTCTTTTTTCTCTATTCTTTAAGTTGACGATGTTACCTACTTGGTGCTTGAAGCTGAGCGCTTTTGTCACAACCTCTACCTATTTCCACTGCTTCATTGTTTCGTCTCGCTCCTCCCATGTATCAATGCAATCAATAGCTTACCGGATATTCATGAGTACTCTTAACGAGATTGTATTGTTCATCTGACTCGTAATCCACGAAACGAATGCTGTACTCGCTTGTTATTCGATAGACTGTCCCTACAGGAAAGCTACTCAAGGGCAATTCCTGCTCCATAGTCTCAAAACTGCCATACTCCGACGCCCTGATATAGAAATACGTCTGTTTTCCTGTTTGTGCTGCCACCCAATCAAAACGTTCCGCAAATGATTGATCTTTTAGTCTAGAATAATTTTCCACTACTTTTTTCCAAAAAGATAATTCTGTTGAATAGATGGAAATAGTCATAGCTGGTGCCCGCTCATAGATCTCTGAATCCGGCTCATCCAATCCCAACAAATCATCTAACAATTCTGATACAGGCCTATTGTATTTATAATAACTATTTGCAGACTCCAAAAGCTCCGTCGCCTCTTTTGTAAGACCAACAATATTAGATTGAGTCGCCGTTCCTCGAAATCCATAGCTGCCCTTCGACTCATTGATTTGCTCGATGTATAGTTTGACGAATGGTTTCTTCCGTTGTTCCTTGGTAAAGGTCACTGACACGTCAAAACCACCTCCCTCATCTGCATAAAAACGTCCATGCTTGATTTCAGGAGATACACCTAAAACTTCCTCATAATAATCTGAGCCAGCACGCATATAAGGCTCATACTTATAATCAGGTACCCGACACATAGAAAGAAGCAATAAATAGCCACCCAATGGAATCGCCAGCAGCAAGAGCAAACACCCTAAAGGCTTTCTATTTTTCTTAGCCACAAAGCATCTCCTACCCCTTTTTATTATTTACCGATTTATCCCTCAGCAGGCTTTCCATTGGTAGGAAACGAATACCATTGATACTTTGCTCCTTATCAGTGGGTGTAAATCCAAGCTTGTGATACGCGGTTACCGCATAGGGGGAGGAATTTACCGTGATCCTTTTGTTCCCTTTCTTCAAGCTATAGTCGACTGCTGCCTCACAAAGCTTCCGAGCGATCCCTTTATAGTGATGATCTTTGTCCACAAATAACAAAGAAATATGATTGTTTTCCCTAACGGCAATAACACCTAACAGCTTCTTTTCTTCGTAAAAACCCCAAAGTACTAACTCTTCATTTGCCAGTTTGTTGCGGATAGTTGATAATGCAATAAATTCTTTGAATTCTTGAATCCCTTGCTCCGAATAGTCTGGTGCTTCAAATTCAAGAAAGGTTTGCCAGACTAAAGCTAGCGCTTTAGGTACCTCACTACTAGTACTTTCAATTTTCTGTATCACCATTTCCACCTCACTTTACATCAGTTATCTATTACTGATCATGATTCAAATTCTTCGGCATGCTGGATAAACTCTTTTAAATTTGAAAAAACTTTTTCCGGGTATTCCTGTTCATGATGCTTATGGTAAATCTCAGCTTCGCCGCTCTTCATACAAAGAAAATTTCCTGTCCCATTTTCAGCTATCACTATAAAATCCTGAGCCAAGCCTGCTACTCGCTCCAATTTTGTATTCCTTACCACATCATCAAACGTCTTTTTCAGATTTTTTTTATCCTTGATTGGATAGAAACACCACTCCCCGTATTCCGGCGCATTGACCAGCGTAACTAAATCCTTATAGTGTTTATCTAGTGTTATAGCTAGTGATTTCTCGGTTTCCTGTAAACAGCTATCCGAGATCCCTTTTTTTCTAGTTGTACTTTTCTCCGCAAACTGTTTCATGTCGTCGTTCATCGCCGACCTCCCCCTGTGCGCGCTTTTCTTTATGATTCTATTAAGTATAACAAGTTTGATGAAGCGTGAATACTGCTGAAGAAGAAAGGTTCGGTTTGACATTATTAAATCTGTTTTTCACCAAAAAAGCTAACACCCAAATTTCAGATGTTAGCTACAGCAATTTTATCTATTAAACAAATAATTTTTTATATTCTCCATAGCCTGCTTTTTCAAGATCGGCTACCGGAATGAATTTCAAGGCAGCTGAATTGATGCAATACCGCAGACCTCCTGCATCTTGCGGACCGTCTGTAAACACATGTCCAAGATGAGAGTCAGCACCTTCACTGCGAACCTCCACTCGGTGCATACCATGAGAGAAATCAGCCTTTTCCTTTACCATGCTCTTTTCAATAGGTTGCGTAAAGGCAGGCCAGCCGCAGCCAGCATCATATTTATCCTTTGAGCTAAACAACGGTTTTCCACTGACAACATCTACAAAAATTCCTTCTTGGTAAAAATCATCATATTTTCCGCTGAATGGTCGCTCTGTCGCATTTTCCTGTGTGACGGCATATTCCATATCTGTCAAGTTCTTCCTAAGTTCATCTTCTGATGGTTTCATAGTGAATCACTCCCCTGCGTTTCTTTTTATAGTAGCACGCCTTTTTAAAAAGAAGAAGTAAGAAGGCTTGCCTAGTGCTGATGAGCTCAACCATCGAACAAGTATGCGACCTTAAATAAGAAACTATGAGATGCTTTTACAGCAATATTTGGCTTATTCAACAAATGAACACCTACCGATGAGCTCCATACGTTTCTCACGAACTATCCGTACTTTTCACGTAGGAACAATAGACAGGAAGCATAGAGACGGTCATTTCCAAGGAATATCCAAATCAATATGTCCGGCAAAGTCCAGACTTTGAGAACGTTTCTTTTGTCTAACCGCTTTTCGTTCTTCATACCCTTTACAGATAAATTTCTCTTCCTCTGTCATCGGCTCGATGTCAGGAAGCGTGTGCCCCTTAGGAACCACAAACGTCATGAAACTAGTACCCGCCAAATAACGTTCACCGGAAACCAAATCCTCGCCAATCACTTTGGCAAAGACCTCCATCGAACGATTGCCAGTCCCGGAAATGAACGTTTCTATACAAACAGAGTGTCCAGCTTTCAGCGGTGCCAAAAAATCCAGTTGATCGACAGATGCTGTAACGATCGGTGCTCTGGAGACACGAATCGCAGAAATCCCTGCCGTTTCATCCAACCAAGCCATCAACTGTCCACCAAATAATGTTTCATGAAAATTTAAATAAGGAAAAGTAATAATATGTGTTTGTACAGATCTTGTTTCAGAACAGTTCATTATCTTCCACCTCTATAATTGTTCGTACTCGTAGTTGAGCATGCGAGATAAAGCTGCGATCGGCAAACCCATAATCGAATAGTAGTCTCCCATGATTCCCTTGACCAGCAGCGCGCCTTGCTCTTGAATCCCATACGCACCAGCTTTATCCTTGTATTCATCTGTATCCAGATAGGCGTTGATCTCTTGATCAGACAGCGTGAAAAATTCCACCTCTGCGGGAACTATCATGGAGGAAGTACGACCTTCCTCCATAACAACTACAGCCGTATAAACCATATGCGTTTGTCCGCTTAATTTTTTTAAAATCTGAAAAGCATGTTCTCTTGATGTTGGTTTGCCAATGATTTCATCTTCATAGACAACAATCGTATCACAGCCGATTACCCGATCCTCCGGGAATTGTTCAAAAATACTCGCTGCTTTTTCTGACGCCATATTCTGAACATATTCCCTTGGGGTGATCCCCGGCTGCACCTCCTCATTGATGTCTGCCGCCTGTACTTTAAATGATGGAACAATCCGCCTTAACAGCTCTTGTCTACGTGGCGATTGGGAAGCTAATACAATACCCATGTCCTAACAACCTTTCCTTTGATCAATGCGGATCTTGAATCCGTTTGAACATTTTTTCCATATCAGAATTGGTAAAGTGAATCAATACTGGACGACCATGAGGACAATTGAATGGATTGGCGCACTCTGCCAAATCATTTAGTAAGATTCTTGCCTGCTGCTCATTCAAATAATGATTAGCTTTTATCGATCGCTTACAACTCATCATGATGGCTGTAGCTTCCCGAAATTTCTTTACACTGACTTGACCGGTCACCAATAACATATCGATCATGCCTCGAATGATCTCTTCCTCTTCGCCACCTGGATACCATGTAGGATGGGCTCTAACAATAAAGCTATTCTGTCCGAAGCCTTCCAAATAGATACCAACACTTTCCAATTTTTCTTTTTGTTCATTGATTTTTATTACGTCACTGTTTGGATAATCTAATACGATCGGTACAAGCAGTTCCTGTAAATCATTCGACACCTCACCGATTTTCTCACGGAAATATTCATATTTGATACGTTCTTGTGCCGCATGCTGATCGATGATGTACAGCCCTTCTTTGCTTTGAGCAAACAAATAGGTCCCGTGCATCTGACCAAAATATTCCAACACCGGGAAACGCTCTGGTCTCTTCTCGTGCTCTAAGCGATCGACCGTCCGATTTAACTCTCTAACCGTCTCCTTACTAGTCATATCAAAAACCGGATGATTGCGTGCTTCCTCTTCCGCAGACGGAAACGGCAGCTCTGTTTCTGTGCTCTCAGTTTCTTGCGATTGTTCTACCCTAGCCTTGGCAATGTCTTGCTCTATCTCCTCCTGCGGTAAGTGGTTTCCCTCGCTCCTATCCGAGTACTCTATATCTGTTTTTTGAATAGGATCAGGCACTTCGATAGACGCATACGCAACAGGTGATTTCGTCGCGTAATCAGCAGCCGGTTCCTCTTCAATGCGTTCTGCAACAGGCGGTTCAGAAGCAGCAAGGCTTGTAGTAGCTGATTCTGGCTCTACTTTCTGCGTCTGCCCTTCAACAAAGAAGCGACCACTCTCAGAATCATAGCTCAAGCTTCCCGGTTTACGGATACCCTCATCCGCCGCTTCGCGCTTTTCCGGTCTCTCTTCAGCCAATGGAATTTCCATTTGTTCTACAGATACTTGCTTCTCCACTTTCTTCTTGAACTGAAGATTAGCTGCCGCATTAGGAATCAGCTGTTCCTGGCTCAGTGCCTCTTCAATAGCTTTGGTAATCAAAGCCATCAATTCTTTTTCTTTACTCAATCGGACTTCCTGCTTTGTTGGATGAACATTGACATCGACGAGCAAAGGGTCCATTTTTACTTCTAAAACAGCAATCGGGAAACGACCTACCATCAATTTTGAGCCATAACCACTGATGATTGCCTTGTTCAACATGAAGTTCTTGATATAACGTCCGTTAACGATCGTTGACAGGTAATTGCGACTGGCACGTGTCACTTCCGGGAGTGACACATAGCCGTTGATTTCAAAATCCAAATCCTTTGCCTTGATTTCCAGCATCTTTTTCGCCGTACTTATTCCATAAATCCCTGCGATCGTCTGTTTCAGATCACCGCTGCCTGTCGTACTCATCATTTTGTTTCCATCATGTACCAATCGAAACGCAATAGTCGGATGACTTAGTGCCAGCCGATTCACGATATCACCGACTGTTGCCAGTTCTGTCTGAATCGTTTTTACATATTTCAACCGAGCAGGTGTATTGAAAAATAAATTTTCAACAGTGATCTTCGTTCCTTTACGTAAGGCACCTGGTCGATGCTCATCCACCTTACCACCAGTCAGCTTCGCATAACTGCCTTCTGTTTCATCTGCCACGGCTGTTTCCAAGGTTACCTCTGAAACGGATGTAATACTGGGCAAAGCCTCGCCACGAAACCCCAGGCTACGAATTCGAAACAAGTCATCTCTTGTATGGATCTTACTGGTCGCATGCCGCTTGAACGCATTCAATACATCATCTTTAGCAATTCCATCGCCATTATCGATGACTTGAATCGTTTTCAGCCCAGCTTCCTCTATAAAAATATCGATTTGTGTACTGCCAGCATCAATAGCATTCTCTACCAGCTCTTTAACAACTGATGCCGGTCGTTCGACAACCTCACCAGCCGCAATCTGGTTCGCTAACTGCTCCGATAATTCTTTGATTTTTCCCATCGATTTTCCTCCTCTTATGGAGTTCTAAATTCGTTTTTGCAGATCATATAAAACATTTAGCGCATCCATTGGTGTCATCTCTAACAGGTTCATCTTCTTCAATGTGTCAATCACGCTTAGCTCGTCGGTCGACACTTCTTTAAATAGTGACAGTTGTTCATTTTCTTCATTAATGATCGATGCGTCATTACTAACTGGCGCATGCCCGATTTCCTGTGATTCCAACGCGGAAAGGATCGTTGCTGCCCGTTCCAGAAGCACTGTCGGCAGACCGGCGATTTTGGCTACGTGAATGCCGTAACTTTTATCTGCAGGTCCTTCCATGATCTTATGAAGAAAGACGACTTCTCCATTCTTCTCCACGGCTCCTACATGAATATTTTTCAACCCTTTCAAGGTTTCATCCAGAACTGTCAACTCGTGATAATGCGTAGAGAATAAGGTTTTAGCCTTCACATTTTTCTGAATGTATTCAATAATCGCCTGTGCCAACGCCATACCATCATAGGTTGCTGTTCCACGTCCCAGCTCATCAAATAACACCAAGCTGTTCGGTGTAGCGTGACGAAGTGCCTGATTGGCTTCCATCATTTCCACCATAAAGGTACTTTGACCGGCGATTAGGTCATCTGAAGCCCCGATACGGGTAAAGATTTGGTCAAAAATCGGCAGCTCTGCTGACTCGGCAGGTACAAAGCAGCCTACCTGTGCCATGACAACGGTCAATGCCAACTGACGCATATACGTACTTTTACCGGACATATTCGGCCCAGTAATCAATAATATCAAGTCTTCTTTGTTCATACGGATACTGTTTGGAATATACTCTTGATGGCCCAACACTTTTTCTACAACAGGATGACGTCCTTCAATAATATGCAGATCGCCATTGCCCGCCTTCAAGGTCGGACGGATATATTGATACCGCTCACTCACGGTCGCAAAAGCTTGCAAGACATCGACTGTACTTAGCGATTTTGCCAAACGCTGCAAACGATCGATACTGCCTTTGACCTGCTCCCGCACTTCAAGAAATAGCTGATACTCCAAGTCCACAGATTTTTCCTCTGCTTCAAGAATCAGCTTTTCCAACTCCTTCAGCTCAGGAGTGATGAAACGTTCCGCATTCGCCAGCATCTGCTTGCGATCATACTTCCCTTCTTCAAGGTTTGGTAAGTTCGCTTTCGTTACTTCAATATAATATCCAAACACACGATTGAAGCCGACCTTTAACGTTTTGATCCCTGTTTCCTGACGCTCACGTGCTTCCAGCTCAGCCAGCCATTTTTTCCCATTACGCATAGCATCACGGTACTCATCCAATGTATCATTATAGCCATCCTTGATGACATTTCCTTCAGTAATTTGAAGCGGCGCTTCCTCCATGATAGCTTCATCGATCAGTTCAACAATATCTTCGATCGGATTCAGCTCTACTAATAAATCATTCCATTCTCCTTGATTGATGCCAATAATCAGCTCACGAATCATCGGTACTTGTTCCAGAGAGGTTTTCAGCTGAATCAAATCTCGGCCATTGATACTGCCAAAGGCCACGCGCCCAGCCAAACGTTCTAAGTCATAAACTTTGGCAAATCCTGCCTGTAAATCTACACGTTCAAAGTACGCATTCAATAAGGACTGCACCATTTCCTGACGTTTAACGATCTGCTTCTCCTGTATTAGCGGACGATCCAGCCATTGCTTCAACAGACGTCCACCCATCGCGGTTTTCGTTTCATCCAAGAGCCACAACAAGGTCCCTTGTTTTTTTCCAGAACGGATCGAGCGAGTCAGCTCCAAATTAAACTTAGAATAGTAGTCCATCTTCAAATAATGATTTGGTTGGTACTCCACTGCTTGCTGAATATGACCCAAGCTTCGTTTTTGCGTCACCGCCAAATATGTCAACAGCTTTTGTGTCACATCGATCTCGATTTCCTGTGACAAGGTACTAGTCAAAAAACTAAATTCCGCATTTTCCTGCGCCTCGAACTGCTCTGAAAAAACAACCGTCAAACGCTGCTCTAAAATAGTCACTAACGACTCCGGAATTGAGCTTCCCAAAACGATTTCCCTAGTCTGTAACGCCGCGGCTTCATTTACGACATGCTCTTCTTCCGTCAAAGTCGTGCTCTTCAATTCCCCAGTGGATAAATCGGCATATGCCAGACCATAACGCCCGTCGCTTTCCACAATCGCAGTCAAATAGTTATTATCCTTCGCTTCCAGCCCTTTACTCTCCATTACCGTTCCCGGAGTGACGAGCTGAACAACCTCTCGCTTGACCATTCCTTTTGTTGTCTTAGGGTCTTCCACCTGTTCACAAATCGCTACTTTATACCCCATCTCGACTAACGTATCGATATAGCCTTGTGCCGCATGATGAGGAACTCCACACATCGGAATCGGCTCGTCCGCGTTTTTATTTCTACTCGTCAATGTCAATTCCAATAATTGTGCCGCTTTCTCTGCGTCTTCATTAAACATCTCGTAGAAGTCACCCAAACGATAAAAAAGAAAGGCATCTGGATATTGCCCCTTTATCGTCAGGTATTGTTCCATCATTGGTGTGTGCTTTGTTTTTTGAGGCAAATCATAACCCTTCTTTCTCTAATTGATCATTGATCCCACGTTGGATCATCGTAGTGATGTGCTGCAGAAGATCATTGGCTTCTGCTAATTGCTCCCGGTAAGCTACAACTAAGGGATGCTCATCAAATTGCGCAGTCAGCTCGTCCGCATGCTTAATCGCTTCCTTCTCAGCCTCGGGTTTCCCATAATGAGCAAACTGAACAGCATCTTTCTGGGCCGCTTTAATTGCTTCCACAAGCTGTGTCAGCTTTTCGTTGTTATTTACTCGTTGCTCAATCTCTTTATAGCGCTTGATTGTTTCATTTTGTTCGAGTAGTTGAAGTAGCTTCTCCAGCTCAGCTTCAATCTTTTTATCTTCAATGGAATGATCCATACTTCACACCTTCAGTCATTGATTTTCTTTCAAAATATGTATGTTTATTTTAACACATTCCGATTTTTTGCCAAATTCTATTTTACTTCACCTATTTTTTCTTTGCAAAAGCCACTTTCTGTGTAAGGAATGATTTATTTGCGTCCAAATAGAAAGGAAACACCGTTTTTAGGGTACATGAGAAACACTAAAGTTCCCACTATAAAATTTCAATTATTAAGACAAAGCATTATTTTGTAATTGTTTCTCTGCGAGTCTTACTGCGTTTCGATTCTCGTGACAAAGCATTGCTTCTTTGGGTGTCTCTGCGAGTCTTCGATTCTCGTGACAAAGCATTGCTTCTTTGAGTGTCTCTGCGAGTCTTTGATTCTCGAGACAAAGCATTGCTTCTTTGGGTGTCTCTGCGAGTCTTCGATTCTCGTGACAAAGCATTAAGCCTGGACCGCTTTTCTGATATACTTGTATTAACACGAATATAGGAGGGTATGTATGGAAAAGAAAATGACTGCTTCACAAAAGAAAAAAATGCTAACCGGAACTTTGATTGCTGTCGCTCTGGTCGCTGCTTTGATTTTGTTCATCATCTTTGGCACAGCAGGTGGGAAACGCTGGCAGAAAAATCTACAGTCCAGTGTTAATAATGGGCTGAACCGTGAAATTCTCGTTTATAACGCTGATGGCTCTATCATCTATGAAAAAACCGGAAAATTCGATATCAATTATGGCGACGGACGTATCGAGTACATCGATGCTGAAACTGGTCTGAAAACCAATATTTATATTGGCTACAATGCCACTGTAATCGTCAATGAACTGGACTAGTCCGACACATCACAACAAAAAAGTTGAAGCAGATCGCTAAACGAGTACCTGCCTCAACTTTTTTTATTACTCCTGAAAAGGGCGATCCTCATTGATTTGAATCAATTGAATGTCTTTTGCATGACCGGTTTGGTCGTCCAACTCAATAAAGCAGGCAGATAAAATGCTACGACCCTTCTCAACAACCTCAAATCGTTGCGGCAAAGCTGTCCAGAATTTTTCAATGATCGCTTCTCTTTTCATTCCTAAAATCCCATCGTAGGGACCTGTCATACCAACATCAGACAGATACGCTGTTCCTTGCGGCAGGATTCTCCGGTCGTTTGTTTGAACATGCGTATGTGTACCAATTACAGCACTGACCTTTCCATCCAAAAACCAGCCCATCGCTTGCTTCTCACTTGTCGTCTCGCCATGAAAATCCACAAAGATCAACGGTGTCCGCTTTCTTGCTTCCTCAACTAGCTGTTCTGCTTTTCTAAACGGATCATCCAAATCTACCATGAATGCACGTGCCTGCAAGTTGATGACCGCCAGTTCAAGCTGATTTACCTTAACATAAACAATTCCTTGTCCAGGTGTTCCCTCAGGAAAATTGGCCGGTCTGACCATCTTTTTCGCATCATCGATAAATTCGAAAATCTCTCGATTGTCCCAAGTGTGATTGCCCAAGGTAACAACATCGACACCGTCCTGTAGAAATTTTTTATATATTTTCCCCGTGATTCCTCTGCCAGCTGCTGCATTCTCACCATTAGCAATCGTCACCTGCGGCTGGTACTTCTTTTTTAACTTTGGCAAATATTCTGTGATCGTTTCTCTTCCAAGCGAACCCACAACATCTCCAATAAATAATATACGCAAACACTCTTCCTCTTCTCTCTTAGTCTTACTGTTATATTATAGAGGTTTTCGCTCAGAATGAAAAGATTTGTTGTTTGAAAGAAAAAAGTGAGACAGTCTGAGAACTCCGATCAATAAGTTCGAACCCACTTACAACAAAAAAGAAGAAGCAGTTTCCCACTTCTTCTCTTATTTAAACTATATAGAACCTATTCTGCCATGTACGCCCATTTGAAGTCATATTTCGCTCCAGTAGAGTGATAGAACATGTCTTTGATTTTTGGCGAACGTAAATGAGCTTCTGCTTTTTGGTAGATTGGAACGATACCCATATCATCCATGATGATTTTTTCAGCATCCAACAGATCTTGCCAACGTGCTTCTGGATCGTTTGCATTTGTTGAAGATGCACTTTCGATCAGCTTGTCGTATTCTTTATTTGAGTAACGTCCACGGTTATAAGAGTTCCCAGTTACGAATAAATCAAGGAAGCTACTTGGGTCCGCGTAATCTGCACCCCAACCACCGACTGCTACTTCAAAATCGCCTTTACTTGTGCGATCCAAACGTACAGAGAATGGTACCGGACTAACTGTTACTTTCAAGCCGTCCAATGTGTCTCCAAGTGAACCTTGCAAGAATTCAGCCATTTTCTTAGAACCATCTGTATCGTCAACTAAAAGATCCATAGTCAAAGAGTCGATTTTCAGTTCTTTTTTCGCTTTTTCCCAATATTCTTTTGCTTTGTCTTCATCGAAGGAAATCGGATTACCCGCTTCTTCTGCAAAGTCTTCGTTTGAATCAGGGTTGTTTGACAATCCTTTTGGTACTAGACCTTCAGCAACTGTCGAACCGTTTGCCAGAATTTGAGTCACTAATGATTCACGATCAACAGCATATGCCAATGCTTTACGCAAATTGATATTATGGTAAGGGGAATCTGCATCTCTTTGGTTCATTTCCAAATAGAAAGTAGATGCATCTTCAAGAACTAGATAATCGGGATCGTCCTTCATTTGAAGAGCCAATTCACCAGTCAATGGTGTATCATCTGTCTGACCATCTTGATACAAGTTTAGAGAAGTCGGTGCTTCTTTTACTACGTCTACAACAACTTTATCTAATTTTACTGTATCTTTATCCCAGTAAGTATCATTCTTAGTGTAAGACCAAGCTGTATCAGTACCCGGACCATCGAAATCTGTTAATGTAAATGGACCATTGTATACTGCATTATCGCTTGTAGTTGTGTAATCTTTGCCATATTTTTCAACGATATCTTGGCGTTGTGGTAAGAATGATGGGAATGCCAATAAGTAATCAAAATATGGTGTTACCTTTTCCAAAGTAATTTCCAATTCATAATCACTAACTGCCTTGATTCCTAATTCTTCTTTGTCCATTTCACCTGCTGTAATTTTCTCAGCATTCTTCACAGGAGCAAACATATATGAATATTCTGATGCTGTATCAGGATCTACAGTTCTCTGCCAAGCGTAGACATAGTCATCTGCTGTTACAGGTTCGCCGTCTGACCACACTGCATCTTCTCTTAATTTGATTTTGTAAGTCAAGCTATCGTCGCTGACTTCAGCCATCTCAGCAGCACCTGCCGGTTGTGGGTGATTGTCTTTATCCATGCGATAGATACCTTCGTATACATTGTTTAACGCAATAAAACTTACTTCGTCTGTTGCTAAAGATGGATCTGCACTTGGCATTTCCTGTCTTTCGATGTATCTTAATACTTGCTCTCCACTCGCTGATCCACCTGATCCGCCAGCACTGTCAGAAGTATCTCCTCCAGTAGTTGTTCCACATGCAACCAAAGTTAACGTACAAACGGTTGTAATAAGCCCTAAAGCTGTTTTTTTCTTGATCCCCATTAGAAAACCTCCTATGTTTAATTAGACCTATTAGAAATATATCAAAGAAATCCTAATATCGCAATGATATAACCCCCTACTAATTTAAACAAATAGTAAATTTTCGCAGAGAATCACATGAGAAAAAACTTGTTTTTCAGTAATTTCTCTTTCTATTGCAATATATCTAACTCTAAACTTCTGGTTTATCTTTTTATTGATGAAACAGTAAAATACTCAGTATTCTCTCATTTATTGAGAAATTGACTGGAAGTTCAACGATTTCCGAATTTTATAGAAATTATAATAGAAATATCTATTGATTCATTTAAATAAATATTTTCTTTTATCCATAGGCTGAATCCTAAGTGATAATTTACTCAAATAAAAAACTGCCTCTTATCATTAAAGATAAAAGACAGCTTTCTTTTTTATTTAGCATAATCAACGGCTCTGGTTTCACGGACAACTGTAACTTTGATGTGTCCCGGATAATCCAGATCGTCTTCAATTTTCTTACGAATATCACGCACTAAGCGAACCGCTTCTAAATCTGAAACTTCTTCCGGTTTTACCATTACACGAATCTCACGTCCTGCTTGTACAGCAAAGCTTGATTCTACTCCGGCAAACCCATTAGAAATGTTCTCTAGATTTTCTAAACGACGGATATAGTTTTCCAGAGATTCACTACGAGCTCCCGGTCTTGCAGCTGATAACGCATCTGCTGCTGCAACCAGTACGGAAATAACGGATGTTGCTTCAATATCACCATGGTGAGAAGCAATTGCATTGATTACCGTAGCATTTTCCTTATACTTCGCAGCTAATTCTGCACCGATCTCCACATGGGACCCTTCAATCTCATGATCCAAGGCCTTCCCAATATCATGAAGCAATCCTGCTCGTTTAGCCAACTGAACATCTTCTCCCAGCTCAGCTGCAAGCACACCTGTCAGTTTAGCTACTTCAATCGAGTGATTTAAAACATTTTGACCATAACTTGTACGGAAACGTAAACGTCCCAAAATCTTGATTAAGTCTGGATGTAAGGTATGAGCGCCTACTTCAAAAGCGGCCTGCTCTCCATATTCACGAATACGTTCATCCATTTCCTTCCGAGATTTTTCGACAGTCTCTTCAATTCGAGCCGGATGGATACGTCCATCTTGAATCAAACGTTCCAGAGTCATGCGCGCGATCTCTCTTCGAATTGGATCAAATCCGGAAAGTACTACTGCTTCCGGTGTATCATCAATAATCAAATCGATCCCAGTTAATGTTTCCAATGTACGAATATTTCGGCCTTCACGTCCGATGATTCGACCTTTCATCTCATCATTCGGCAAGCTAACAACAGAAACAGTTGTTTCAGAAATCGAATCTGCTGCACAACGTTGAATTGCCAGAGAAAGCAGATTTTTCGCTTTACGGTCTGCTTCTTCCTTCGCACGTTCTTCTGATTCTTTAACTAATACAGCAAGTTCATGGTTCAATTCTTGTTCCGTTGTTTTCATGATGATTTCTTTCGCTTGATCTTTAGATAGGGATGCAACACGTTCTATTTCTTGCTGCTGCTTCTCTACCAGCTGTTCTACTTCTTTTTCCCGCTCATCAATTAATTGCCGCTTTGCGACCAGCTTTTCTTCTTTGCTTTCCAGTGAGCTCTCACGTTTTTCAAGAACGTCATCTTTACGATCCAACGTTTGTTCTCTTTGTAAAAGACGATTCTCCTGTGATTTTAACTCTAACTTACTCTCTTTTAACTCACTTTCAACCTCTGATCGATACTTCTGGTTTTCTTCCTTGGCTTCCAGCAAAAATTCTTTTTTCAGAGTCTCTGCTTCTTTGCGGGCATCTTCAATAATACCGACAGCGGAGTTTTTCGCTCCATCCACTGCCTTTTCATGACGGGATTTTGCAATGAAAAACCCTCCTCCAAGACCGACAATTAATGCGACGATAGCAAGGGGAATTAATAAACCCATTGTTTCCACCTCCATACTATCTATTCACTTCAATATTCATGTAGTTTTATTGACAAAAAATGATTGTCATTATCAATACATCAATGATGTGTGTACAGAAAATGCACACAACTTTATTCTAATTGTTGTCTATCAGTGTGTCAACTTAAAATAGCTATTATCATCCACACGGCAAGCAATTGAAACACCTGTTCTGGACCGAATAATGGCGAATACCGAAAGTACGTGTTTCTAGCTATAGATTTGATAAAAAATAACACAGCGAAAATTTTTTTTCTAGTTGCACGCGTTTTTTAGAGTTCCACCATTCTATCTCAATTACCCAAGACTCCTATCATTAAAATCGACTCTTTTACTAAACAGCTAAAAGGCGAATAATTGTTTCATTTGAAAAAAAGGCTATATAATCAAAGAGACATCAAGAATTGACTGAGAGACTCACAATTCACTTGTTGTTCGTGTACTGATTGCCATTATTTCATAAGTATCTACACTTGATAGAAAACCGGAGGAGATCACTTTGACACGCCTACAAAAATTCATTCGTCTGTTGCCCTTTTTAGGTCTACTTGTTCTTTTCGGCCTTGTTCTCTATGGTCTGCATTTAGGTATTTTCAAATCACCCATGCTCTTGAAAAATTTTATCCACCAGTTTGGTCAATGGGCCATCATTGTCTTTATTCTTCTTCAAATCGTTCAGGTGATCATTCCCATATTACCTGGTGGTATTTCTTCAGTTGCGGGGATGTTGATGTTTGGTAATATCTATGGATTGCTCTATAGCTACATTGGTTTAGTGATTGGGGAGATTCTTGCTTTTATGCTGGTTCGACATTATGGCAAAGGATTTGTTAAAGCCCTTTTGTCGCCTAAAAAATATGGAGAATTTACAGATTTAGTTCGTTCCAACGACGATAAAAAAATCCAAAAACTGTTAGTTTGGACACTGATCATTCCTTTTGCTCCAGATGACATCGTCTGTCTTGTTGCAGGAATGACGGATCTTCCATTCAAGAAATTTTTGAGAATCATCCTACTTTTGAAGCCTTGGTCTATCGGTGTGTACAGCTACTTCATGGTCTACCTTTTTGAACACCACCTGTTTTAGCATACTTGTTGCATTAGATCACCAGCAACGGAAAGGAGTTTATTATGAAAAAACAAAAGATAGGGAACCGTATCTTTAGAACCATCCGTTTTGCACTCATTCTCTTAATTGGTTACCTAGTCTACAAAGCACTGCTCGCAGATATCTTGACAGAAAAAATTCATATTTTCGCCTATATAGTTTTGTGGCTTTTTAGCTCCTATCTGGCTCTTCCTGTAATCAATAAAACCATGACACATCGATACGTACCGGATTATTTCATCGGACGATCGCGAACAACAGATGGCCTTTTGGGCGATCCCATCAATTTAGCCTTTATTGGTACAAAAGAAGAAATCATTCATCTGTTTTCTACCAGCGGCTGGACACTTGCTGAGCCATTAACTCTCACTACTGGTATTCATATGACGATTGCCAGTATCTTAGGCCGCTCCTATCCCAGTGCTCCTGTCAGCACGTTACTCCTATTCAATCAAAAGCAAACCATGGCCTTTGAAAAAGAAATGGATCATAACCCTCGAAGACGTCATCATGTACGAGTTTGGAAGACACCGGAAAACTGGTATCTTCCTGGTGGGAAAACTGCGGATTGGCTAGCCGCAGCCACCTATGATCGCAAGGTAGGGTTCTCTCTATTCACAGGACAAGTCACACATAAAATCAGCTCTGATGTCGATGAAGAACGAGATTTTGTTTTGGACACCTTCCAAGAAACCGATTTACCTTTAGAAATCCATACGATTGAACATTTCACCACTAGCTATCACGGATTGAATGGGGGTGGAGATGCTATCTATACAGATGGCGCCTTACCTTTTGTAAAAATCAAACCAAAATAATCAGCCAATCAAAAAAGCCGAAGGTACAGCCAATAGATAATGGCTTGTAACTTCAGCTTTTTTAATTAACGCTTTTCAAATCATTTGTTTATTCGTCTAACGGCAGTTCTTCCTGCCCTTCTTCTACTTCTTCAACAACGATTGACCCATCGCCGATTCCGTATGCTGCACGGACCTTAGGAGAAAGCTCAGCGATCATTTCAGGGTGTTCGATCATATATGCTTTCACATTTTCACGTCCCTGACCGATACGTTCGCCGTTATAGCTATACCAAGCACCACTTTTCTCAACAAGATCCTTTTCTACAGCCATATCCAGCAATTCACCTTCTTGAGAAATACCTAGGCCGTACATCACATCAACCTCGGCTACCTTGAATGGTGGGGCTACTTTATTTTTTACTACTTTGATTTTGGTACGGTTTCCGACGATATCTGTTCCTTGCTTCAATTGCTCCGCACGACGTACTTCCAAACGAACGGTTGCGTAGAATTTCAACGCACGTCCACCAGGTGTTGTTTCTGGATTTCCGAACATTACGCCGACTTTTTCACGAATTTGGTTGATGAAGATTGCAATTGTTTTCGTCTTATTGATAGAACCTGATAATTTACGTAACGCTTGAGACATCAAACGCGCTTGCAACCCAACGTGACTAGCACCCATTTCCCCATCGATTTCCGCACGAGGAACCAAAGCTGCAACCGAGTCAATAACTACGATATCAATCGCACCACTTGAAACCAATGCATCAGCAATTTCCAAGCCTTGCTCCCCTGTATCAGGTTGTGACAGTAGCAATTCGTCAATATTTACACCTAGTTTTTGAGCATATTGCGGATCTAACGCATGCTCAGCATCGATAAAGGCAGCTGTTCCGCCTTGTTTTTGCACTTCTGCAATCGCATGAAGCGCAACCGTTGTTTTACCGGAACTTTCAGGTCCGTATACTTCAACGATTCTGCCGCGAGGATATCCGCCAACACCTAAAGCAACATCCAGTGCTAATGAACCACTTGGAATTGTAGATATCTGCTGATCAACTTTTTCACCCAGCTTCATGATTGAGCCTTTACCGAAGTTCTTTTCTATTTTTTTCAACGCAGCATCTAATGCTACTTTACGATCATCAGCCAATTGATAATCCTCCTTATATATAAACATAGTTTTATTTCCAGTGATTATATCTTACCTGTTTTATAAATAAAAATCAAGAAAAAAACGAACAAACATTCGCATTTATTTTTCTTTTAAAACTGCACGTCGAATTAAATCCAAGCCTTTCATCGCTGCACTGTATCGAACGTACTGCCGGTCACGATTAAAATGATACTGTTCGGCAATTGTCGGCTGCCCTTTTTGTGCCAGACCTATCCAAACTGTGCCCGGTGGATGGCCTTCCAGTTCATCTGGTCCTGCCGCACCGGTAAAAGAAACCGCCAGATCAGCATCTGTGAGCTTCAAGGTACCGTCAGCCATAGCTATAGCGCAGGCTTCGCTAACTGTGCCGTGCTCTTTAATCAAGCGTTCAGGAACGCCCAGAAGCGCCGTCTTCATTTCTGCTGAATAGGTGACAACACCTCCTTTAAGTACTTTAGAAGCACCAGATACATTCCCTATCATGCTTTGGAAAAGTCCGGCAGTCAGACTTTCCGCAGCTGCCAATGTTTTGCCATGCTCTGTCAGCAGCTTAACGGTTGTTTCTTCTAGCGTGTTCTCATCACCATAACCGTAGAAAAATTCTCCGACAAGTGCCAACACTTGATCCTCTAACTGCTGCAGCATCGCCTCTCCTGTGGCCTCAGATGAAACTTTTGCTGTCAGACGCAAGGTCACTTCGTTCGGCTTGGCATACGGCGCTAGCGTTGGATTCGTCTGCTGATCGATCAGTTCCTTCAAGTCCGTTACTAATTGAGATTCTCCAATCCCATAAAAACGCAAAACACGGGACATCAGCTGTTCTTTTGTTGGAAAGAGTTCTTTAAGTAATGGTCGTACGTGCTGAAACACCATCGGCTTCAGTTCACTTGGTGGTCCGGGAAGTAATAGATAGCTAGTGTCACGTGCAGTCACAAGCGTCCCTACCGCAAGACCCGTAGGATTCGGAATACTTATTCCCCCCTCAATTATCAGTGCCTGCTGCAGGTTATTAGGTGTCATTTTGCGCTTAGAAAAACGGAAAAATTCCTGTAGTTTTTCCATGCCGTCCGGATCTTGAACCAATTCTTTTTGAATATGCAAGGCCACACCATCTTTGGTCAGATCATCCTCTGTCGGTCCTAATCCGCCACACAAGACAATCAAGTCACTTCTCTGCTCGGCTTCATTCAATACATCAAGCAGCCGTTGAAGGTTATCTCCAACTACCGTATGATAGTAAACCTCTATCCCTAGATCTGCCAGTTCCTCTGATAGAAACGTTGCATTTGTGTTCACAACCTGTCCGAGCAAAAGCTCTGTTCCGACAGCGATAATTTCTGCTTTCATGATTTTCCTCTTCTCACTTAATCTACGTAAAAAAACATACTTCTATTTTAACACACAGAAATTTTCACACAAAAGTATTCCGAGGCCTCTTGTTTTACTTAAAACAGCCTCAACTATACCTTTCATATTTTGTCCTCTACCTTCACTTACACTCATGAACCAAGCCTGTTTCATAAGTTACTCATTCCTTCTATCTTCTTCTAGATTTTACTTGATGACAGGCTGTGAAATCAAACACGAGGTTTTTTTATTCTAAAAAAAGAACAGAAACATATTTTTAATTAATCTTATAGCTTTGGCTTTAAAAAACATGGTAGAATAGAGAGGAAAATACATAATTATTCGTTCTTTTGGCGTATAAGGAGGAGAAGTATGAAAAAAGGGATTGCTTTTGTTTTATTGGGCTTGTGTTCTGTTATGATGGCTGCTTGCAATAATAACGAAAAACCAACAACATCCGACAGTTCGAAAACAACAGCCAGCAGTACAACTGTTTCCAGTGAAGCTCCTGCACAACCCCTCATCACTGCACAAGAAGTCGTTCAAAAATTTAAAGATTCTGGTTTAGCCGTCTACGAAGAACGTGACATGACTGAAACAGATTATGGATTGGCACCAATGAAGGCTGCTTCAGGTATCATATTCGGCGTGTACTACTCAGATTATTCTGCTTCATATCTAAATGGCAGACTAACTACTTACACAAATCTGGCAGACTTACAGGAGGCCAAAGCATTCTATGATAATTTGACTGCTGAAAACGAGCAATACAAATCTTGGACAGCAGTGAATGAAACGAAGCTAGTTTTACTACAAATGAATGGCGGTATTGACGAGGTTGCTTTCAGTGAATTCCAATATGTTTTGGAAAATCTTGAATAGATAAATGAATGGTCTGTTGATCGACTATTCATAAAAAAATAAATATAGCTATACCAGAGCGTAGGATAGACTCCAACGCCTAAGCTACATCAACGAACCAACTATCAAACAGGTATTCCTACGCTATATGCGAAGAAGGAATACCTATTTTTATTTATACAGATGAATCTGTTTTCCAGTCCAGCAAGTTCGCACATGTTCATTCCTTTAATATGCAGATTTTTATTCTTTGATCGGATTTGAAAGAAAATGAAAAAAGACCAGATTTCTCCGGCCTGTTTCCACATACTGTCAGTGACTTTAGATGTCTTGTGGGTAGTGTTTATCTAAATCGTTTGTCGCTAGGTCTAGGTTTAAATATATTCTCGTTTTTTACAGGTGTGTCGCACTGACAGTACGAATGAAAAGCTTCCCGCTTAAAGCTTTTCATCATAAAATAATAGTAGGTAAACCAAAAAAAGTAGTATTGAGGGTATGGATGACTACTCTCAATACTACTTAATCAACAAATTTATAGCCCTGTCATTTATTTCTCGATTCCGTTCAGCTTCTTCTCAAAAGCCAATCCGAAACAATCATTTTTCTTCGTCCTCTCCCATTCTATTTCACTGCATACTCATATACAGAAAAATAAAAAGGGTGGATATTTCTAATGAAATTGAGTAAAATAAATACAGGTCAACGCTCGCGTTGGCTGATTAAGGCAACTTGTATCGATAGGTCACACTATCCTTACAGGGCTTTGTTTCATGGTTGGCGCCATGAAGCAAAGTGCCTTTTTATTTTGATTTACACTACTATTACATGCTTTATTTTAAAGAGAAACACCGTAATAGTCAAGTTAATTTGACAGATGTGTCAACAATTACCAAGAAAACAAAAGATAAAATAACTGTTTGAAAAACAACACATTCTTCCTACTACTTGTTCAGAAATAGACACACGCAAAGAAGGGACTGGACATCCCTATGCCTCAGTCCCCCTAAAACCGAATAAACGGCAAGACAGAAGTAGCTTCCTCGGCAATAAGCCGAACACTTCTATTCCAACCTTTTCGCTGATTTCTTAACTGCAGGAGGACGCTCTATCACTCCGTATAATCAACCAGACGAGCATAAATCTCTACAATCTCCTTATTCGTTACACGTGTAATCAACGCCTTGCGAATCCCGTGGTTATCATAAGCTTCCGTTCCGTTGTCACTGACAGTAATCTCCGACTTACTTGATTCCGGATACTTCTCCTTAAATTGCGCCATAGCAGCGTCCAAATCATCGATTTTAAGTATCTCACCCAGTTGTTGTATCAGTTCTTCACCATTATTCTGCGGGAACGTGCTACCTGAACCATGCTTTGCCAGCGACAAGGTTTGATCCAATAACCTCACCTCTTTACTTTCAGAATCATACTGATATTCTGTATCGATATAAGCAAATGCAACCAAGTCTTCCTCTTTATAGTACGTATAATATCCTCGGACCTTCAAACTCGTTTCCTGAGCAGCAAGTGAGTAGATAGGTTCTCCAGCTTTGATGGTCTCATCTGTTATCCCTTCATCTAAACATTTTTCAAATTCTTCAGTAAGGACTGCTTCTTGTAAAGAAAATTTTTGTTCCAGTAATTCCTCTGCCTCAGCTTTGGTCAGTTCATCGTACTCAAATATACCAAATGGTTTTTCCCGTTCATCGTACCAAACAAACTCTTGTAATTGCGCAGGGACGTTCTTTACTTTCTGCTCCTTTTGACAGGCGCTCAACACTAACAGAGCAGCGAGCAGCACTAAAAAAAGCGAGCTATTTTTATATCTATTCATTGTTCACCATACTTTCTTTCGTTTTTACGGCAATACCAGAGAAAGGTCTCCGCTATCAGGAAAGACAGTTGCATCCGGTTGAATCAAAAGATCACTTTCGTCCTTCAATTCGTAGAAGACAACACTCTCTAGCGCTTCACCCGTTTTCACTACACGTTCTCGATTAGCTACTAGTTCCGTAAAATCCAGTCGTTTCGCATCTGCCGGGTTCTCAGCTAAGGTTAGTTGCTGCTCTCCTTGACTTACCTTGATCAACTCATCCCATTTCGCAGGCGTGATCGTCTCTGAATCGGCCTTATTCGTTAGCTTATATCGAACAGCAACAAACGATTTCCCGTCTTCTTCCAAAGCTAAAATGCCATTGATATCAAATTCCAGCTCCTCATTTTTAATGACGATCTGTTCATCCGCGCGCTCCGTTGATTCTTCTCTTCCAGTTTCCTTCAGTGTTTTCACAGATTGATCGATCAGTTCACTTCTGGACTCCGTCTGATTATCGACAGCAGAATATACTACAAATTGAACCAAGCAATGCTCTGTCTCTACATAATAGAAATACAGCCAGACCTGTTTTTCTTCATAAATAGTTTCCAGCGTATATTTATACGCCGGACGGTCTGCTACTTTGAATTCCTCCATAGGCACATCTTCTGCTGAATTCAAGCTGTAACGATCCTTCAATTCTTCTCTAGTCCGTTCGCCAAGTCCAGCCAGCTCTATCTCCGCTTTATCCTTTGTCAAAACAAATAAATAAGAATTTGTTTTGCTGTCTTCTGCACCAAAAACAGCTTCTGCATTGAACTGTTCCTTAGGCTGTTTGCTCACCGTCCATGTCTGAGGCAGCTGAACAGAGTACTCTATCGAACCGTCAGAAAACTCATCCGCCTCATTCGCCAGCTTTCCTGTACAGCCTACTAATAAAAACATGAGTAGAATGGTGCTTAGCCATACTATTTTTTTCTTCATTGCTGTTCCTGCTTTCTTTTTTCTTCCTGTCGCGCTTTGCGCTTTCTAAGTCCTTCATAACCAAGGAAAAGGACCGTACAACCAACAAATAAGGAAAACCCAGCCTTGATTCCTTGGGGGAGGTACACAAATTTCACTTTATGCTCTCCTTCGGGAATAGCAACAGTCAGAAAGGAGTCTTGTAACGCGTTGATCTTCTGTTTTTCACCATCGACATAGACTTCCCAACCATTATCATAGGGGATGGATGTAAACAACACCTGATCCTTCTCTGCTAAAACGGTTCCTTCAACAACGCGGCCGTCCACTGTAAGATCTGCCCCGTTCTCTTTCGCTTTTTCAACAGCATAACTGAATGCCTCTGTATCGAGAATAAGCGCCATCGGCTTACGCAAGGTCGTTTGGGAGTTGCCAAAGAATTCCAGCTCTACTTCTACTGTCTTAGCTTCTGAATAGTAACCCAAGTTGTAATACTGACCATCCTTGATCAGATCTCCGCTACGTTGGACACCATCGATCGTAAACCTTACTTTTGCGCCCTTCATTAAGTATTGACTATCGCCATATAGCATCAAATAAGCCTGGGAATTGGCCGGCACATCCACTGAATAAGTGATTCTCCGCGTTTCTCCAACTGCTTTTTCACTGTAAATCACATTCTGATCCTCTTCAATGATCGTGATTTGATCCGCGTCCACAATTTTTGGCTCCGTGAGATAAAACAATGTCTCATCTTCTCCCGAAAGTTGCTGCAGGAGCGCTTCCTGAGATTGGGATACCTCATCACTGAAAATGTTATCGTCTGTCAGTATCCCTAATGGCAAGCTGTACTCATTTTCATAAAGTTGATACGCATTCTCTGTCTGTTTCAGAGAAAAACCATATTTCAGCGGCTCATGTTTGGTAATATTGTGCGCCACCCCAAATAAAGCATCCATTACTACTGTGTTGTGCTTATAAGAGATCGTCAAATTCGAACCTCTGGATCTAAAGCCCAGCTGATTCAGATATTGAGAGGATCGTCTGTTTCTAATAGATGAAAACATTTGTATTCCACTATAGCCGTATTTAAAACTTTGATTTCTGGAAGAAAAATCAAATAATTCCATCCGTTGAAACTCGGTATTATCCTCCTCGGCAGCCGTCACCAATGTTCTTATGTCGCTAAACCCCTCTTCATACAAACTCCGTGAAGCATAGCCCCAATCCTTGACGATCCCTTGTAAAAGACTATTCGCCTGCACCACTCCCTCAACTGAGAACAGTGCGAGAAACAAGAACACAAATAGCTTTTTTCTTGGCTTTCTATTTTCTCGTGTGTAGAAAAAAAGCAGCCCCAGATACATTCCTATAAAAATGATCGTCAAAATCAAGGATGTCCTTGAAACAAAATCATATCGCTTTTTATTGGAAAAAAAGACGGCTGCTGAAAAAAGAGCCACCCATAAGATCCCACCATTTATCACCTGTTCCATCGTTTGAACCGTTAAATGTTCCATCGCTCTCGCAGAAACAAACAGGGCAAAAAAGGTAATCAAAAACGAAAAACGAAACAAAAACATGTTTGGTGCATGGAAGCCATGCCAGAAAAGATTAAGCGGATAAATATAAACACTGGCAATCAGTAAAAGGAACATCCCTCCTGAAACCAGCTTTCTTTTCAGCGCAATTTCCGCTGTTCGAAAGTAAAAGAAGAGAAAAGGCAAAGCAAACAGACCGAAATAGATAAACGGTGCGCTTTCATATCCCGTTGTATCATAAACACCTACCATGCTCTTTACGATCAGATCCCAAGCACCTGTATCTGGTGTAAAAAATGAAGTAACGCCCGTTAAGCCTTCCCCATTATTGATCAAATCGAGAATCGTCGGTAGAATCGTAACCATCGAGGCCCCGCCGGCACACAAAGATGTGAATAGATATAAAGGAAAGCCCTTCTTAAGATATTCGGGCTTTAAAATCACCAATCCTACTGCATATAGAAAAGAAAAGACCCCTACCATAAAAGCCATATAGAAATTTGAAATAAACAAGAGCAGATAACTGAAAAACAATAGTTTAGCTTTTCCCTGCTCTAGCAGTCGATGAATGCCCAGTATAACCAATGGCAAGTAAATCAGCGCATCCAACCACATAACCATCGGCGTTGCAATCAACGCAAAACCTGATATCGCATAAAATGTACTGAAACCTAGCATTGCCCATTTTGGAATACGAAACAGCTGCTGACTCATAACCCCAAAAGAGCCGCCCATCGCGCCAAATTTCAGCAAAATAATCAAATAGACGGCATCTGGTATCATACTGTTGTCAAAAAAATAGACAATAAATGTAAAAATTCCATTTAAGTAGTAGGCCATCAACGCCCAATAATTAAGCCCTAACGACCCATACCAAGAATAAAAAATACTTTGCTTGCCATGAAGCATATCATTGAAGCCTGCATAAAAATTGGCGATTTGCGAATAGGAATCACTGGCTAGAATCGTCTTATCACTGCCCCAATACACGCCTATCGAATAATAGGCAATCGCCATGATAATGAGTGGAATGACTATGCTTAGAAAGAAAAACAGCCTGTTTTCTTTCAGCCAACTCCATCGTTTTTTCTTCATCATATGTACTATGTTCCTCCGTCTTCTAATTTAAAAACCCCAGTCGATTAAATGGAAAATAGCGGTATATTGCCTTTCCCTCTATTTCTTTCATGCTGATCAATCCCATGGCACGACTATCTCTTGATACCTGTCGGTTATCTCCTAAAACAAAAAAGTACCCTTCAGGAATCTCTGTCATTCCTTCTAATTTCTGAATGACCTCTGATGAAACCTTTACTGAAAGGGTGCTATCCCAAGTTCCTACGGCTTCTTTACTGAGATCGATTTCGCCTGCTTCCTTCGGGCGAATAAATAGATTGGTTTCCGTCGTCCATAGTCTGTCTCCTGGAATCCCCAGTACACGCTTCACATATTCCTCTGGATTTTCTGCCTTTTTCTCTGAAAACGTCACGATATCATATCTGGAAATCGTTTTTGTTTTTAAAATAATGTATCGATCATTTTGTGAAAGTGTTGGTTCCATTGATTCGCCATCTACACGATGTGTCTGTATAAATACAAAGAAAAGCAGAACCGCAAAGAAAAGAACAACTATCAAAATCGTCTCTCGGTCAAGACGTAATCCCTTCCGCTTCTTTTTCTCAGGCAACTGCTTCTTCACTCTTCTCGCCATCTTTCTTATCAAAATCTTTCCATTTCATGAAGGGGTAGAAATTTCATTTTTACTACACCAACTATGTCACTTTTGTTGATAAAACCAAATGTACGGCTATCCACAGAGTACATTCGATTATCTCCCAGGACAAAATAACCGTCCTTTGGAACTAGCGCCGCACCCGTCACCTCTTTCAGCGTAAAGTCCTCTGTATAAAGATGATTTTCTTGTTCCGCCTGCGCAATCATCGTTCCCAGAAAACGTTCCACTTTGATTTCGCCATTCACATACAAGGTATCTTCTTTATAGCGAATTTCTTCTCCGGATAATCCAATGACTCGTCGAATCAGAAGTTCTCCCGTAGTAGGATGGCGAAAATAGATAAGATCAAACCTCTTAGCCTCCGATAGACGATTTACAAAGAGACGGTCACTATCTCCAAGAGTCATCGACATTGCATAACCCTCCATACGCGGAAGTGCAAAAACAAAGGTTCTTGCAAGAAAAAACAACAGACCAACAATCAAAAAGGTTACCCCTATTTCTCTCAGGAAATCCATGCGACGCTTCCTTTTTTGCTTTCGCTTCGTCATTTTCTTTCGCGCTGTTCTATGTTTGATGTTCTGGCTTCCTCTTTTGCTCTGTGTTCTTTTGACTTTCGCCGATTTCTTTTCGACCGCCGTATCCGTTCGTTTTTTCTGACGTGTTTTAGGAGTTGTCGATTCAACTGTTTTTTCGGTGTTCGTTTTCCGTCGGGCGGTTTTAGAACGATTTGTCTTTCCCATTAGAAACACCTCAGCTTATTTCTTTTTTATCGATGACTCGCTGATTTTAAAATAATCAAATACTTTCTGTTGCTGCTTTACAAGCTTTTCCATATCACTCTTATAACCCTCACGCAGCTCTGGATTATCCAATTGGGCAACCGATGCTGAATACAGATTTGTTCCAGATTCTCGCATCATACTCGTGTACTTCACTAAAAGCTTTGTCCCTTCCTCAGACATTCCAATAGAGATATTTCTATTCCCGTAGCTTACAAGCAATGCACTTCTATCCCGCAGTACGGATTGAATTTTTTCTGTATTGCCGCCATTTTCCAATTGGTTGAAGTTTTCTTGTATTTCTTCTGTCAGAAAATAGCTTTGAACAATCGTGTTTGAATCTTCTTTTGTCAAATTCGTCAGTTGATAATAACGTGCATAGACTCCACCACCAATTGCACCAGCTGATAAAAGAAACACTAAAACACTCCAAACTAATAACTTTTTCTGCGTTTTTTTCAGTAAACGAAGCTCTTTTTTCAGCCGAATACGTTTCTTTTTATTTTTCGGACGACGTCTTTTCTCCAGCTGTTTTGTTTTCCGCTTATTTGAAAAAAACGAGAAAATGAAAAATACTGTAAAAAGCAGGCATAAAAAGCCAAAGGATAATAACCCAATGAACAGGCGATCCAATATTGTCATGTGTTTCTGCCTCCTCTACTATCCTTTGCTTTTCTTTCCTTTTTTCGCTTTATTTTTCTTCTTGTTCTTTCCTTTATTCCCTTTTTTTCGAATGGCACGAACAATAAAGAATATTACTAAGAACGCTGCGAATACTCCGCCAACGATCATCGCGATCAAGGTCCAATCAATCCCACGCTCCTGCACAAGACTGACATCCTGGGCATTATATTTATCAGCTTCTTCTTCGGTGATCGTAAAGTCATGGTCCCATTCCCACTTACGGTCGCCGCTAGTTACCAGAATGTGTGCAGTATAGTCGCCAGCCTCCATTCGGTCCCCATCCATCAGCACAGGAAAATCAATCATGGAATTGGGCGCCATCCGCATATTCAGCTTCTTCGTATCATAAAGTACTTCAGATGCACCGGCTTGCATGATTTGCGCTTCAACACCCATATCATCCAGGAAATTAGGCTGCACGTTTGAAAAGTTGATAAATACAGCATTTCTGTAATTAGCCAACCCTGCATAGACTTTATTCAGCGCCAAATCGGCTTGAGGAATCATGTCTGCTTCGCTCAATACCATTCCAACTAAATAGGCATATTCATTGAGAACACCCGTCTGCTTTTTTCGTTCTTCTTCCTCTTCCGCTGTCGGAACTTTTTTCATATGGATACCACCAACGATCAAGCCATCGATCGTAGCAGACGGCATCTTGATTGTGATATCAACTGTCGTCTCTCCATTTGCCGGAATGACCGTTGTTTCCGGACCTGTGACGATCTCTTTGAAGTCATATTTTAGTGATGCATCATTTTCTAGCACACTTGGGCCAAATTCAATTACCCCGTTAGAATTTGTTTTGGCACCATTCAATCCAATCGCTACTGTTACTTCTTGATCTGTCTGGTTTTTCAGCTTGATTTGAACCGTTTGTTCTTGATCTGGCTGCATACGCAGATTGAAGTAACCAACATCATCGACTTGATTCTCAGGTTTAACAACTTCGTAGGTATATGGGTTCATTTCTTCTGTCGCGAAAACAGGAGTCGTTCCTAAGAAGAAGGAAGCTATGTAAAGTATAGGTAAAACATAAAATAACTTTCTTAGTTTCATTTCGGATAATACCTTTCTTTTATGAAAGAGCTCACCGGCTCCAAACGAAACCGGTGAACCCCTCATTTATTTATACAATTTTTAGTGCGTTTTTTTACCAAGAACCTGTCATTGGAACATCAGAGATTGTCCAAGTGATCGCTGCATTGTATTCACCATTGTATAATGCAGTATCTGAAGGGATAGTAAGTTTAACAGACTCGTCAGCAGGTGCTACAGCATCACCTAATTGACCGAATGCTACGAAGTAGTCTCCACGTCCTTTAGTTGCGTCAGCATTTGTGTAAACAGGAGCTTCTGTATTGTAAGCCAATGCAACACTTGCAGCTAATCCTGATTCAGCTGGTTTCAATGCGCCGTTTTCAGCAGCATCCAACAAGCGAAGATTTGTGTACTCAATTGTTGCACCAGTCAACTCTTTACCAGCAGTGCTTGTAAATTGAGTTGTAAGATTTGCTGTTACTTGGTAACGGTTGTCGTCGTTTTTACGGTTATCTTTGAAACGAACGAAGTTTGCTGATGCCGCTGCTGCATTACCAGTAGATTGGTGAGGTGCCGCGAAAGCTACAACAGTTTTACCAACAGTTGCTTCTGCTGTACCGAAGTCTAATGGAGAAACACTACGGATAACAAATTCTCCATTTTTAGATGGTAATGTTGGGTCAGTTTCTGTTGTATCAGGAATTTTCCCACCATCAGTGTTTGTTGTGTAATCTTCATCCGTGAAGACGATTTTACCTGGTCCATCGGTTGTATCTTCTGCTGCTTTTGTGATACTTACTCCTGGTCCTGCTACTGCAATTCCGACTACTGCTACTAATGCAGCGCCACATAATTTGTGTGTTAATTTCATTTGTGTTTCCTCCTAGTATTGTGTGTGTTTTATTTATGGTAACTCGGCTAAAGTCCAAGTTAGCACCGTTGAATAGGCTCCCGCTTGATTATTACTATCTCCCGGGATCGTTAAGGTCACCGCACTATTTAAATAGCTTGGCTTGTTGAATAGCGTGTCCATTACGGCATTCCCCTGCTCATCTTTTCTGGCTTCCACTGTTGCAGCTTGCCCGTTTTGATTCTCAGCTGAGGCCCCAAAGGCGATACTCCAAGTACCCATCCCTTTTTCGTACTCTGCCTTCGCAAGGTTGTAGGTTTCTCCTACTGCCAACATCTGAATCACTTCTTTTTGTACGGTTGGCGAAAACTTATTGGCTACTACAGAGTTCGTCCACGCTTTATCCAAAGAAATAACTGCGCCTTTTAACTGAACGCCTTCTTTTTCATTATGCGTAAACTGCTTCTCTTGCCGGACCTGTAAGGTCCAGCCAGTCGGCTCATCGCGCTCATCTGTTACTTGGATAAAGTTCCCTCTGGGGGTCGTATCGCTATGAAACAACTGAGCATTTGCCGGTAATACCAATCCATTGTCGCTCAATTTGGCTGTACTAAAGTTCAATTGAGGAACAAAGTCGATCCTCAAATCACCGTCTGTTCGTGGACTATCTCCCGGATCGACTTCCGACTCCGGGTTTTCCGGGTCTTGAATCATCGATACACCGGTTTTGTCCTTTTGAACAGTGACATTTGCATCTCCTGACACCTGATCACTTTCTGCTGAAACTGTCTGTGTATGGAACATTCCTCCGGTCAGGCAAGCTGCAAAAGCCATGGAACAGATTATTTTACGTTTCATGTTGCTTTAACTCCCTTCCCCGATTTCTCGTTCCTTCTTCTTTTTCAAGAAAAACAGGACCAGCATGATAAGAAGCAGTGCGATACCTGTGATCGTCAAGCTGGATTTGACCAGCTCACCTGTTGAGGGATATTTCCCGGCAGGCTTGCTGATAGTCGCTCCTTGACTTGATTCGCTAGATACAACGGATTCACTGGGCACAGTAGATTCACTGGGTTCTGTGGAAGACGTCGGTGGTTCTGATGAGTCACTGCTCTCTTCCCAGAGTATGACTTCCCCTTTGGTTTGAACTGCACCTTCCTGTGCAAAGCTGACAGGTGCTGACAAAAACATCAGCATGGTGAGAAACACTGAGGAAAACATATAAAGAAACACGTGCTTGTTTTTCATTATTTATTCTCCTCCATTACTACGGGGTATCCGCAAGCTGGTATTCAATGACCGCTTGATATTCACCCAGTTTTTTCACTGCGCCGTTTGTGATTTCCAGTTTGAATCCAGGACCTTTTTCCTGCCAAATATCGCTTAGGACATACTCTTTATCTGCGTTGGTGTGTTGCACGATATCCTCTGCCGCATTCAAGGCAAAGGTTTTTTCATTGGTTCCGCCATCGTTATAGCGAAGAATACCTGTAAGTGTGGTATTCGTATCATTCAACAAGGTGAACTCCTGTAACAATTTTGCTGTCAGCTTCCATTCTTTTCTCACTGGACGTGTATCCGTGATCGTAAACTTATCGCCATTCAACTCAGCATTCTCTACACGAATTTTTTTCGAAGTAGATTCTTCTAAGCCAAAGTCCAGCATAGACGGAACAGAAGAAATGACTAATTTTCCGGTAAATTTATAGACAGCCGTTGTGATCGTTTGATCGATCAAGAAGGCATTCTCACTGGCAGGGCGTGTAGCAAGATCATAGTACTCCCCTTTAGCAGCCTCGATTTTTTGCGAAACCTGCGGATTGCCGGTCAGATCATACAGTTCACCGGACATGACATCGATCTCTAATTGAGGGACGATATCCTGATCGTTTTCATCAACAAAACGAACATGCAGCTTCGCTTCACTCTGAGAGATCGTCACAACGATTATTTTCTCTACTCTGGAATCTCCCGTGCCGTAAGAAATAGGTACATCGTAGTTGCCTGCCGGCGTAACCACACCTGTTGTTCTGGCTGGCGGAAGATTACTTGTATCGATCACAATATCCGTTACCGGCAAATCTGTTGCCGGAACCGGTTGAATTTGCGTCAGCTTCAATTGACCATCCGAGCGAATCATATCGACGATGCCAGCTGCTGTTGTTGGATAATCCTTAGAAGCAACAGTAAAGTTTGCTCCTTTCAACGCATAGTCTTCGTCTGTCGAAATGACCGTATTATCATCATAGATATAGACTTGGATCGTCGTAGTCAAATCTGCTGATAATCCTGAATCAGAGGCTTTGACAGTAAGTACCACATTGAACGCACCCTCTGTCGTTGCAGGTGTCAGTCCGCCAAGATTCGTTACCTGAATCTTATCCGTCAGACTGGATTGCGCACCATCAACAATTTTAGCTGCCGCGGCATTACTTTTATTGATGATCCATGCTTTCAGCTCTGCCTCTGTCAATGAATTGATATCAGAAGCTTTCCCGGTTGTATCCTCAGCTTCAATGAAGTTAAGGGTGTCATGGACGATCAGTTTTGCCTGAATTTTCGTTTTATTTGGTGTTGCATTCCCATCAGCATCTACTGCATTATCAGATAAATAGACATAAATCGGATATTCTCCCTGTGTATTCATCATTGCTGCCACTTGAGCTGCAGTATTCTCTTCCGCAAACTCATAGCCAAAGGTCGGTGTAATTGGATTCGTGTCTGCCGGATTCACCACAAATTTCTCAGGTCCCGGTGCTGTTTCACCCACTGCTGAATGATACTCCACAGGATCTCCTGTTGGCGGTGTTCTATCCAAGACAACTTGCGATCTTTCTTCTGCTTTCAAGTTAGCAAAGGCATAGACTCGAATCGTGCTATGCGCAGTGAAATAATTCCCACTTGGCACAGTGATCGACCAATCACCATTAGCGTCTGCTTGTGTTGAAAAATTCTTACGGTACGCTTCCGGCGTCGTTGTATCGTCTACCGGTGAAGGAATACTGTCTGTGGAAGGATCAAAAGCAGCATCAATTGATGCATTCAACGTTTCATCCCAAATACGAATATAGGTGTTTGGAATAGCATAACCGTAGACTGTTGTAGAACTACTGTCCGCATGGTTATCCGTTGATATACTGTGGATCGCCACATTCGGATCAGGAATCCGAGTAAACAGCACACGTTGCGTTTGCGTTGTAAAATTCGCTTTAAAACTTGCCAATGTTGCACTGGTCATCGCATTCGCAGTAGTGATTGCTGGTTGAGCATTCCCACCATAAGCAAGTGTCATATTACTCATTGGCACATAATCATAGTTATAGTTGCTGTCACCGTCGCCGCCACCATTGTAGTTCCCAAGATTCCATTGATAAACATTTTGGACAGAAACATTTAGATTCCCTGCTGATCGAATCAATCCACTGTTTGCGTTATTTGTTCCCGTGCTTAAAGCAACTGTTCGCTGTAAATTCACTCTTTCCGCATCACTAAATTGGAAAGTCGTACTTGCAGCAGCACCGGCCATATAAATCAGATTTTGGTTGTAGCTGTTACTATCACTTTGTATATCCATGCTACCTTTTGCGTTGACTGTAAATACTGCTGCAGCTCCTGCATAAATAACTGCACTACTTGCTGCTGCCATATTTTCAGTTTTAACATTCAATGTCCCTGCAACTGTCATGGAACCTCCACCGATGTAAACAACGTTACCGGAGCTTCCCGTACCTGTTCCCGGGCTTGAGTTGTTTGCTGAAGTAACTGCATAGGCATCTGTCCTGATATTTACGACTGCTTCTTCCTCGATATGGAAGGTTGCGCCGGCACCTTGAAGATTGACAACTGTCGCATTCGAGGCATGATGGTTGACCATGTCCACTATCGAACCTTTTCCGACGTTGAACGCGCCCGAGTTCCGGATCGTCAGGTTGGCATTCCCACCTTCAGAAGTAAGAACAGCTGCTCCTCTTTCCAAAGTTACCTTAGCGTTATCTCCTATATCGAACATCCCGCCGCTGACTTCCAAAACATTACTACCTCGAGAACCGAGATATAGATCCGCATTGTCTGCTACTGTAGCTGTCGAAACGGACAGGGATGACTGCCGCTCGTTATTGACTGACCATGTCCGAATAGTCGAACCATCTTTTGCAAGGGACGTGTAGCTCGCTACCTGCTCCAGATGTGTTTTTCCTGCAAGGACTAAGTTCGTCGTATCTGCCTCCATGAACTGAGCACCATATCCTGTATAGTTGTTCATGGTCATTTTTCCACCGGCATTATAGATGATTGCTCCCCAATAGTTCCCGTGGTAGACGGTCATGTTGTTGAATGAGATATCCCAAGACACGCCGCCATTGTTATTATTGGACATGAAATGATACACAAGTGCCCCGAAGTCTAAGGTATACCCATTTCCTTCAACATTTACTGCTCTGGCATTTCCATTCATCGCAGTAAAGTAAATATGGACCATTCCACCACTGTTGTTTGTAGCTGAAGTCGTACCAAACACTTGAGTAGATGCATTTGAATTGGGACTATACAAGAAGTAGCTTTGAACCATCGTTCCTGAAGTCGTCCACAAATCAGTCATCACTTCAATATTCGGAACGTTATAATCATTTAAAGCGACCAGATAGCCAAGCATTGTCGTCACTTGGCGGGTATGTGTCGCACCGTTACCAAAATTGATCTGTGTGTTGGTCCTAGCAGTTCCCGTCAGCCCATTGGTTGTAGCACTTGCTGCGGTATGGGATGACTTGTAAATCGGACCAGAAAAATTTCTGGAAATCACATCAATATTAACAAAATCAAATACCCAAAACGCTTGTGTGCTTCCTGTAGTTGATGCATTCAATAGTCCGATTGCAAGATTACCAAAATCAAACGTATGGCTATTTCCTTCAATGGTAATGCTGCGTGAACTTGCTGCTTTGTTGATAAACAGGTAAACATTATCTGCACTTGTCATATCAACGGAAGCTGTACTGAATAATCCATCATAGTTTTGCAGTGTTCCCGATAATGTAATATCATTTTGCAACGAAATCGTTGTGATGCTTGTATCAGCCAATGCTCGTACAAAACTCTCCCAATCGGTCACATCTGCCGTCCCTGCTGCTCGCAAACTTCTTGTCTGTGCAGCAACCGGTGCAGGAGACTCCACTTCTGAACTGGACGAATCAGCCTTGGCAATAGTGATAGCCAGTTCTGTTGCACGTTCCACTTCATCCGCGCTGCTATAATTCAGCTTGTAATCCCCAGCCTTTTCAGCTTTCAGCAGCAAATCTAACGTTGTTTGACTGCTGATTGCGGTAATATTCAATGTCCGAGCCTTTTCATTCCAATTAAAAAGTGGCAGCTCAGCATCTTTATCCGCTTCTAAAAGCATCGCTCGCTCTGCTTCTTCATCAAAGCTCAAACCTTCCGGGATGGTTACCTTCCATTCCCTTTTCATTTCAACTGTCGTGTCAGTCTCTAAGTCTTCCGTCTTGGAAGAACTATCAAATGTCACGATTTCTCGTGGATCGCTTTCGATCGTCGTTCCAAGCTCCTTGACATCTCTTGTATCAGATAATTCCACAACGAATGTCTGATTCTCTGACACATCAACTGAATCAACTCGTGTGATCGAAAGTGGTGTTTTAGCAAATAATGTCGATACATTACCATACAATTGTGCAAACACAGCCCCACAGAGAACAGTGACCATCAGTATATTGACCCAAAACAGTCTTATCTTTTTTGTCCTCTTCATTTCATTCACTTTGCCTCCTTACTATAATTAATCGATTGCCTTTTTCTCCATCCCCCCTCCCTAGCCGCTATCGTCATATTCTCTCGTCTCTTAATATCCCTACAACTGATGTGATAGGTACGACGTAGCAGTTGTCCATTTGGAGACCAATCATGCTATGTCTCCAGACTTAACATATAGCCTTTTGAACGAACTGTTCGAATAAGTACCGGGCTTATTGAATCCTCTTCAATCTTTTCACGCAAATGAAAAATCAAATTAGCGACTCGATAGTTCTGATTATTGAATCCCTCTCCCCAGATAGCTTCAAACAATTCTTTATAGGCCACCGTTTTGTTTTTGTGCTGATAAAGAAGCTCCATGGTTTTATATTCCAAACGAGTCAAAGGGATTTCTTTTCTACCATTGATTTTCACACTATGGTTTCTTGGGATCAGTTCCATTTCCTCACCCTCGGCTTTTTCCTGCCCTGTCATCTTCGACTGATCCGTGCTGCAACAGTTACGAACCTTACTTTTCGTCAGATTATTCGAGATAGTCAAACGAAGCTCCTCTGGTTCATAATCTTCAGAAACGACCCCAGAAGCACCTAATTGTAGGTATACCGTTCGCATGATTTTTTGAAGATTAGAAGAGAACACCCACACATATGTACTCGCATTTTCCTTGAGGTTCAAAAGAATACTGCACGTACGAGCTGTATCCTGTTTTCCATCTTCACAAATGATCATCCCATCAAGAGTTGGTATCTTTTCTTCAAACTCTTCTATACTCAACGTTGTTAGGGTGATACCATTTTTTAGAAATGCTTCTGAATAGGACTTTCCAAATTCTACTGATAAATTAATAACACCTAAATTCATGAATTGGTCCTCCTTCTTTGATTTTCTTTTTTTCTTTCCTTCTTATTATGTGAAAGTTCTGTAATTGTTGTAATTATCATTTCGCAAATGAATATACTTCGAGAAAAAGGTATTTTTATGCACGCCAAACAAGCTATCTTAAAATTAAGACGGCTTATTTGACGATTCATAAAAGCAGCGTTTCTAATGGTTCTCTCTTTTATTTCCACTATGTATAAATGAAATAAATCATTTTAATGACGGTTTATTTGACGGTTGTGCCCCCGCCGGATGCCACTCCGACTGGTCAAAACCCTATAATATAGCCTCTTGTGTTCTTGCCAACTGTTTTTGTTTTTTCTCAAAAATATCCATTTTTAGATAAAAAAATGATAAAAATAGCTATAGACTTCCATTATAGATTGATTTAAAATGAATTTTAGATAAAAAACAAAACTTTTCTCGAAGTATATTCTTTCGAGATTTTTTTATTTATTCATTTATATGAAAAAACGCATTGCTTAATGACTGCTTATTCCTTTGTCTGAAACCCTTGTTCCACTTTCAAATAATTGAACGTGTTAGAATTAAAAACAGAAAAAGAGAGGAAAAAAAGAGAAAGAGACGAAAAATAAAATAACATCTAAAAACTTCATCAGAAGATGGAAATTCTATTACACATTCATACTTTTTATCTCTCTTATAAAATTAGCTATAGTCAATCCTAACCTTAGGTTTAATATAGTTGCCTCTATTCTCTTGTTTTGTTCTTTTCATGTAACACACTGCCTATCGCTCGATCTGAGCTATATTTCCTGTTAGCTGTATATTATAATTAAGAATAGAAATGACTGATGAGGATAAGAGATTGAGCCAAGTGTTAAGCTTATTGTCGAAGAGTCTTGAAATACAGTAGTTTACCACTGCTGCGTTCTCACTTGGGATTGTCACAATTTAGAGCCTGCGAATGTTTAGCGGACATCTTATTCGGATTTAAATAATTCAAGGGGGTTGTCAATTGGGGAAAAAAAGAAAAACGTTGCCTAAAGATTTTGAAGAAATATGCAAAAGAGAGGATCTCACTGAGCTAATTGCAGTCTATCAACGATGTGATCTTGAGGCATACACTGGATATAGTAAGTCTACTGCTTACAGCTGTTTTGGTATTCCAGAAAGCTTCATCATCTGGCTAAAGGAACAAGGAGCTGACATCAATGCACAAGACACTTACAAAAAAACAGCGCTGCATCACCACGCTGTCTATTGGAAATCTAGTATTGACGCATTGTTGAACAATGGCGCTTCTGTACTGATGGTCGATACGCAAGGCAACACTCCCTTGCACATAGCAGCTAGTGCTTCCAGAGTAGCAGCCGTGGCAGCCTTACTCACCTATTCTGCACCGGTTGATCAAAAAAACAACATGGGATTGACTCCCTTAGAAATATGTTTGGCCCAATGCACAAATGCCAGTTTGACTGAGACGGTAAAAGTTGTCGATTTACTCTTAGATGCAGGTGCTGAAAAAACAGACAAGATGGTGGGTTATGTCAAGAAAATCGGTGAAACCTTCGAATTCTATCGTAATGATTTCAATCCGGAGAGTCTTGAAGAAACAGATAAAGCCTTGCACCAATTATATGAATGCTTTGCTGTGACACCAATAGCTAAAAGAAACGTTCATGACGGGATTTCTCCAATCACACTGAACAGTACGACTTGGCAAAAGCAGCACCAAGAGCTCTGGGAGCTACTTGTTCCCGGTAGCGGTCCATGCCAGACATTGCAAGGTGAGGTGATCCGCATCACCGGAAAAGTCTCCGATGAGATTTTCCGTAACGGAGGCGGAAATTGGGACGGTGATTATCGGAAGATGGTTCGATCATTGAACGAGTCATTTAAAATTGGCAGTTCTCTGTCTGAGGAACAATTGCAAGAAACCACACACCTCACAAAGGCGATTGCCAAAGGAAATAGCGATGATGGATTAGCCCGATTAAGCGAGCTGGCTGTACAGTGGGTACTGTTAAACCCAACTCCTATAGCATTAGAAACTCCTAATTATAAACGGTAAATGAAAAAAGCGTTCTGAGCCTTCTCCCTTGCTATCGGAGAAACTCAGACGCTTCTTTGGTTGTCCAGCTATATCTTCAAAAAAAATCCTTCTATTTTTAGAAAGGCCAGGGCCCTTCGTGGAGGTAGAAGAAATCATTTTATCCTTCACCTGATGAAATTTTATCCAATTGTAGTTGTTGTAAGCAATATTCTGTCACATAAATCAACACCAGCGCCAGTAAACTGCCAATCAAGGCTCCTGATAAACGCATCGGAATTAGCCCTAACGGTGTAAAATTACTACCAATAGTCATCAGTATCAAAACCTGTGGATTGGTAAAGAAATTCGCCACCATATAATTCACGGGCATAAAGAACTCCGTCAAAATATTAAGTCCAATCAGTATCAAAGCCTTCAGCTCCAATGGCAAGCCTAACGATACAATGAAGAATCCCAGCATGATCCCGACCACACCGCCTACTACCCGACCAATCGTTCGATCCTTGATTCGATCCATATGCTCTCCAGCCAATACTGCTGCTGCAGAAATCAACACCCAGTAGCCATTACTGTCTCTCAATAGATACGCAATATATGTTGCAACGAACAACACCATTGAGAAATGCAATGCTTTCAACAACGTATTGGGCTGCTCATAAATTGTCAGGTAATACTTGTCTTTGGCAGACAGCTGTTGATAACGATCCTTCGGTAGTCGATACGGTAATTTTTCCAGTAGGGAAATCAAGAAACCCGACAACAGCGAACCACCTAACCCGTACAGTAGGTATGTACTATGATGTAAAATTTCAACAAATGATGCTGCTTGAAAATTGAAGCCTGTTGCGTAAAGCATGAGCACAAAAAAATAATCCGGCTTCGGAATGCGGAAAACCTTTGAAGCGATAAATGCCACAAAGGACAATACACTGATAATAAATGGCGCACTCCAAGAAATCATCGCCGTACCGGCACCCAGCATAAAAGCCACCAGTAAAGCCAGACCGTGAATAGAAATGGCCTTCATATTATAAGTTAACGAACGATGCTGAAACGCCAAATAGGAAAAAGCCCCCATCGCCCCGACTGAGCTTATCTGCAGATCCTTTGTCAGAATACCTATCAATAAAGGCACTGCCATTGCCAGCCCTGAACCCAAGGGGCGCAAAATATTATTCTTATCCTTCATATGTCCCCTCCTCTTCTCTATAGTTTTTATTATGTATGGTTCTGATAAAAAACACTATTCTTTCTATAAATAGCGACTGTTATCATTTGTAAGAACAAGCCTCGGAACAACTACTGATTATCAACACACCTTTAATAAGTATACGGAGAAAAAAATGATTTTACAACTTTACTTTATCCAGTGATTCTTAGTACCCAGAGTGTTGTTATTATCTGGTACTTCTCAAATAATCAAAAGCCACTTTCCACTACAGAACAAGAAAGACGCTTCGTAAAGCAACTCACGAAACGTCTCTGATACTCTCGCTATTTCACGACTCACTCTTGCGTCGGATCGATCAAGCTCATTAATTCAAATCCGGTGTTCATATCTGAATAAATGGAACAAACCACAAATCGCTCTTTCCCGGCAAATACTACTTCTTTATAGCGCCCAAAAGCCGCCGGTATATGGTGGTGCCCATGAATGACACCGATGATGTTGTATTCTTCAAATAGCTTTTCGATGCCCGGCTCTGAACAAATATAGTCCTTGTTATAGGATTTGCTTCTCGGTGAAAGCCTGCTTAGTTCATTGAATAATGGGGCATGGGAAACGATGACTGTCGGTATTTCCGGATCTCCCTCAAGCAGCTTTTCCAAGTGCTTTAGGATAAATTGTTGTAGTGCTTTCTTTCTTTTAGCTAAGGCAACAGGTATCGTAAGACCTATATAGCGAATGCCCTCATGAACAACACTAGTATTATTCAGCACCTGCATATTAGGAAAGTGTTTTTCAACCTCATCCTTTACCACTTCATAATAAGCATGATCGCCAACAGGCAGTAAGGGCCATGCTTCATCCGGATCTTCTTTGATCAGCTTGAACCATTCATAGTTAAAAAATGGTTGCCACTTTTCCCACACTTTATCGCTCATGTCAGGATTATCCGGCAAGACTGCTGCCAGTTCATGATTGCCTAATACATAGACCCCACGAATCTTTTTGTTGCTTACATCTGAATCCATGACATCCCCCGCCAAAATATTGAAATGGGCATTACTGAAAGGAAAATTCCCGTCGGTGATATGTAAATCTGAAACGACATTGACCAAGTTGGTACTCTCCGTTGGCAGCACATTCTCAAAGTATTGCTTCAATTCTTGAGGATCAACACTATGTGCCACATAATTTTTCCGTACATCAGATAACTCTTTCCCAAACTCTGAACGTAAAAGTGGTTGGTTGTTGGTAAGTACTGGCTGAGTTGTCTGGATGAGTGACCGTTCAAGGTTTTGCTTGATCTCTTGAGGTAGCAGAGCCAAAGCCGGTGTGATGTCCGAATCGAACATTAACTGCTTATACATCTCTTTGTCTTCTAGAGGCGTTTCCAGTTCAGTTCGTTCCAACAGCTGAATATTTTTCCCATCCGTTGTCAGTGGTAAAGCTTGTGTAAGTTGGACAACAAAGTTGAGGTACTCAGAAACATAACCGGCGATGCCCGTTTTGATATTTTCACTAAATAGAAACTTTCCGGCAAGATTGGCTGAAAGCGGACCTGTTTCATCGTGCTGCAGCAAGCGACCTAAAATTTGAATCTCGAGTAATGGATTTTGAAGGATAGCGTTATAGGCTTGTGCTACTTCCGGCGAGTCTTTGCCTACCCGCTTGTTTGTTACTTGAAAGATACTAAGCACTAAATACTGCTCGATATTTGTCTTATGCCTCTCTAGGTAACCACGGACCGCTTCTGGATGAAGCAGGTATTGAATCGCCGCACGTTGAATATAGTTCCTCGCAGTATCATACGGAATCGCCGAATAAACGATATCTCCCTTAGATGAAATCGCCAAAGAATGGTCTCTCATGTTACAGGTCAACTGAAAATACTCATTTCTAAACAGGGTTTTATTAACAGGCCGTCGGCTATTTTCCGGATAAAGCGCAAAACGATCGGCAAGCTCCGGTGGCAATCCGGACTCAGCCTTCACCGGTAAAGCGGACTTCTTTACTTTTGGAACGAGCTCTTTACTCTTCTTCGCTTCCATGCACACACCTCACTTTTTGAAAATAATGGTCTTTTATTTTATGGTCCCAAAACTATGTATAATATTACGTTTATTATAGCATTTCTCTAGCTGTAGGAAGACGGTATCTCCGGAATGAAGCACATGTCAAACATAAAAAGTTTGAACGCCTTCTATTTAGAATTTTTTGATCGCGCCAACCATTCTCGAAAGATGCTCAAACTCGGATTTTCATTATCCTTACGATACCCACAAACCATTTGCACCGCAGGGGTCTGTTCAATCGGAATCAATCGTACATTTTCCGGCACCGAGCTACGACAGCCTTCTGTTAAAATAGTGATCCCTTTTCCTAAAGCAACCTGCATCAGTAGGGTCTTAACACTCGGACAAGTGTCCTTGACCAGCGGGACATAGCCATGACTCAAAAATAGACTGATGACATAATCGTACCATGCCTTCGTCTCTTGCTTTTGCACACATAAATATGTCTCTTTCGCAAAATCGTCAAATGCCACGACATCTCGATTAGCTAATACATGCGAATCTGGTACTGCCAAAACCACTGCTAAATCTGTGATAGGCTCAAGCACAACCTGCGCCAGCCCAGTCAGCGTACTGGACATTGACATACAGATATCATGTTTCCCCGCAAGCAGATCAGCGACCAATTCCTCATGATTGCCATCATACAAATTTAAATCAATAGTCGGGTATTTTGGGGTAAACTCTTGTAATAACGGAAGTAAATAGGACGCCGTGCCGCCACGTAAAAAGCCAATAGACAGTTGTTGCTCCTGGTACTGATTCACATTTTTCATTTGCATCGCCACGCGATTATAATCAAAAATCATATTTACTGCATAGTCTAGAAATAATTTTCCTTCTGCAGTCAACTGGACTTGGCGTGTATTTCGCTCTACAAGGACACACCCTAGATCAGCTTCGAGAAACTGGATATGACGACTTAACGTCGGTTGCGTAATATAAAGACTCTCCGCCGCCTTAGTGTAGTTCAACGTATTCGATAATGTGACGAACGACTGGATATATTCTAACTTCATCTGTCTTCCTCCGATTCTACTTCCCTTTTCCACTATGGATCTATGCAGCTTCTGAATAGATACATTCACAATCTCGATGACTAATTCCTTCGTTGAGCGAGTATACTGAATAGAGAGCAACGAGAGACAAGTGAAATTTTACACAATCAAGTATAGGTCAATTACGGTAAAATGAAAAGGCTTGTTACCTGCTCCTGCATAAATTGAAAATTTAGGAGGAATGTTTGATGATTCTAGTAACTTGTGCCGCTGGTGGTGTAGGAACACGTGTAGTAAAGGTGTTAGCAAACAAAGGGCTGAAAGTCAGAGCGTTTGATATTAGCCCCGAGGTAGATAAGCTAGCCAGCTTAGGCGTTGAAACGATGCAAGGTGATGCACGTTCTGACGAGGATTTGGCAAAAGCAGTGAATGGCTGCGATCAAATTCTTTACTTGCCACCAATGTTTGTCTATGATGAAGCCGACATCGCAAGACGCTGCATCGATGAAGCTGTAAAGCAAAATGTTCGCCAGTTTGTTATGATGAGCGTGACACACCCTAACATGTCTACATTAAACCAACATACACAAAAATTGAAGGCCGAAGAATATTTAGTTTACAAAGGCTTATCCGACCAATTGAACTATACGATCTTACAGCCGATGCACTATATGCATAATTTTCTAATTCCATCTGTTTGGGAAACCAATAGCTACAACTGCTTCTATACAAAGACAACGAAGCTTAGTTATGTAGATGTAAACGACGTGGCCGAAGTCGCTGCCAAAGTTCTAATAGAAGACGGGCACCAAAATGCAACCTATGAATTGGTAGGTCACGACTTCTTATCACCAGACGACATGATCGAAAAATTCAACCAGCTGACCGGCAGAACTGCCGTCTGTAACCAAGTTCCTGTTGAAGCGATCCTTCCCTTTTTCGGTAATGCCCAATACGATAGCTACTTTGTACAAACCTTCAAAAACCTCGCACAAACCTACGGCGAATATGGCATCGCCGGTAATGCGAACGTCTTGACTTGGTTACTTGAAAGAGAACCAACTAGTTTTGACGAGTATATTCAACGCGAAATTGTAGAGAATGGGTTGAAGTAAGGGAACATTCTGTAGCTGTCGAAGGAGTATTTTGACTTAGCCTTTACACTATAGAAAAAATAGCTTAAATAAAAATGGCGGTCCCAAAAATCGGACCGCCATTTATTCATAGTTAGAGCGTAAGCCAAAAGTTCGTTCACCTATTATCCCTGATCACTACAAAACTGAGCATCATACAAAAAATACTGGAGAATGTCTTCAGACACAAAATCTTATTGCCCTATTCTTTTCAAATATTTATCAGCAACAACATAAATACAATCGGTTATCTCTGAATAGAACGGTTCATCATTCGAAACTAACAACAGACTGCCGCGATAGGCTTTTAGTGCTTCTTGCAAAGCTTTTTTGGTATCAATATCTAAATGGTTCGTTGGCTCGTCTAAAATCAAGAGATTACTTGGCTGTAAAGTTAAATCACAGAGCTTGACTTTGGATTGCTCGCCTCCACTCAACATACTTATTTGCTTAGAAGCAAGCTCTCTCTTTACCCCACATTTAGCAAGCTCTCTACGAATCTCTTCATAGGTCAGCTTCGGATGCTTGTTTGCTAAAGCTTCGATAGGTGTCAATTTTCTATTTCCCAAGTCAATCTCCTGTGCATGATAACCAATAACTGCCTGAGGAGCAACATGAAACTTTCCAGATATAGTAGGTATCGTTCCCATAAGAGTCTTTATAAACGTAGATTTCCCTGTACCATCTGCTCCAGTTATCACTAACTTTTGCCCTTTCTTCATCTCTATGTCATGAGCTATAAGTATGGGATTTTTACTGCCGACAGTCACCGCCTCAATAGTTAGGACCTTTGGTGAGCTATGAGGCAATAGTTTAAAGGAAAAATTCGCTCTGCTTTTCTTTTCTGGTTCTTTCAGCTTATCCATTTTTTCTAAGTGCTTTCTTCTTCCTTGTGCCATTTTTGTTTTGATCCCTGCAATATTCTTTTGAATAAACGCTTCAATTTCCTTGATTTTCCGTTGTTGCGCAGCATATCTACTTTGATACGCTGCCGACAAATGAGCCTTTTGCTTCAGAAAATCTGTGTAGCCGCTATGATATTTTTTTATTGAGCCAAAATCAATATCGCAGATACATGTGGCTATGCTACTCAAAAATTTGGTATCATGAGATACAATAATAAACGCATTCTCAAAAGCTGTTAAATGCTCAATCAGCCACTCGATATGCTCCTGATCTAAATAGTTTGTCGGCTCATCTAAAATTAGAACAGAAGGCTTTTCCAACAATAACTTTGCTAAAATGACTTTGATTCGGTCTCCTCGATTTAGCGCACCCATTCTCTGAGTGGCGTCATCACTACTGATTCCCAATCCTTGAATCATTTTACTGATGTCACTTTCCACAAGATAGAAGCCTTGGCTCTCAAGCTGCTCTTGATACAGTGATGCCCTTGTCAAAAGCTGTTCATTACCTGTTTCACTATATTCCTCATAAAACTGAATCATTTCTATTTCCTTAGTAAACAGCGTTTGATAGGCTGACCTCAAAAACTCATTAACCGTCAGTGATAAATCCATATCCATATATTGATCCACATATCCCAATGTAGCTGCACGATTCCATGAGACCTCACCTTTATCAGGTAATACCTGACCTAGCAATATCTTTAGCAAGGTACTTTTCCCTGCACCATTTTTACCAACAATCCCCATATGTTCTTTACTTCTTAATGTAAATGAACTGTCTTCATAGAGCAGTTTATCCGGGACTTCATAAGTTAATCCTTTAACCTGTAATAATTCCATCTCATTTCCTTCTTTCCTATCGCCTCTCTTATTATTTACTAAAGAACATATTAGACTAGCTAAACAAGCACACGCGGTTCTCAAACAATAAAACCGGCCGGTACAGGATACTCTTTGCTATAACACGGACTCGACATATCATTAACGAAAGTTAGCTCGTAAAGCTAGACGACAAAAAAGACCCACAGACAAAATGTCGGCTCTATAATAAATGGGACTGATGAAAGTAGAAATACTTTTTTCAGTCCCATGTTTATTTTTATCTAAAAAAACATATCGTTCTCTGATAGGATTAAGTCACCACAACCAAATCTAATCGGAAGGAACGATATGCTATGACTAATACTATCAAAAAAATGCTACGAATAATAGACAAAAACCTAACTATTTCAGAAGTCTCAGAACAAAAAATCAAAGGAACGCAGACACTTATCGTTCACGCCAAGCTTTCTCCCTGTATGGCTCATTGTCCCTACTGCTCTTCTTCAAAAGTTCCCCTCACGGGGAAACAAGCAGTGGTTAAAAATGGAACAAAAGCGACAATGATTCGTTTTGATTCCTATCAATACTTGCCCCTAGCCATGAAATTAGCGAAACAACGCTACTTTTGTCGTTCCTGTTCTCGCCACTGGACGGCTCAGTCTTATTTCGTTGCACCACATTGCTTTATTGCCAAACAGTTACAGATTAAAATTCTTGCACTACTAAAAGAGAAGATATCTCTTCGCCTGATTGCCTCTCTGTGCCATGTCTCTATTACGACAGTCATTCGTGTACTTAAGACAACAGAAGCCTATCTTCCTACACGAAAACGAACCTATCTGCCTTCTGTTTTAATGGTTGATGAATTCCGTTCTCATACGTCTATTGAAGATAAGATGAGTTTTATTTGTGCTGATGGAGAAACAGGTGAACTGATTGATATTCTTCCTTCTAGAAAATTGAACCATTTGGTTCATTACTTTCAAAAATGTTCAAATCCGGAGAAGGTACAATTTCTAGTCACAGATATGAATGCCGCTTATTTTCAATTGATTCCCCGTGTATTCCCTCAAGCAAAGTTGGTCGTTGACCGATTTCATGTTGTTCAACACCTTAATCGGGCCTTTAATGCCTTTCGTATCAAAGAGGTTGCGCGATTGAGACAGGAAAATAAACATCCTTTAGCGAATAAATTAAAAAGTAATTGGCGCTTTTTATTGAAAAATCGAGCCCATGTTAATCATTCGACCTACAAAACTTGGCGCAGCTTTAGAGCCCCTAAGTTTCCTTATCTGACAGAAGCCATGATGATTGATCGACTCCTTGAGTTTTCTCCGGCACTGCGTTTTACGTATCAAGTATTTCATGAATTAACCGAGGCTTTCCGAAGGAAAGATCATGAACAATTCTTTGAACAACTACGGACCCTTCCAGAAGAATTAGATGAAGTATTTCGTCAATCAATCACCAACTTATTAACCTATGAAGAAGGAATCCGAAACGCCATGATTTATCCTTATTCGAATGGAAAAATAGAAGCAATGAATACTCATATAAAAGCACTAAAGCGTGTCTCTTATGGGTTTAAATCCTTTCAAAATATGAAAACACGAATTTTTCTTATGAACGATCTGATAAAAATGACATAACAAAGAAGTTGGTTATCAAAAGATTTTCTCTTTCAATAACCAACCTCCTTATTTCTACTCATCAGTCCAATTTGACAATGAGCCAAAATGTCTTGGGCCTTTTAATCTATATATTCTTCAGTAAAAAACGCACACCAAAATCATAGCAAGAATCTTGCTATTTTTTTAGATTCGCCTTCTACTGATGAATAGGAGAAGTACACACTTCTCGATTAAGCTCCATACAACACTTCATCAAAACTAAGTTGTAGGGAGCTAGTAGTCGAAATAAATAATGTATTCATTGATAACACCTTCCTCAGAGGTTACTCTAACATCTTGAAAAAAATTAGTCAAATCAAATTGGCTAACAAATCGCTACCTACGCCTCTGTCGCCATTCAATATCCGATAGATTGTTGATGGCGCGACTTCCATTCTGTTTGCCAGCGTGTACACGTCGTCTTCATTCTGCTCCATCAATTTTCTAATTTCATCTTGATTCAAAACTGTCTTCATTTTCCCGCCTCCATTGCCTTATGACAATACTATACAACGCCCATTGTCATTTGGCAACGCTTTTGTTGCCATTTCGCAATTTTATTTTGATTTTATTGCCATATGGCTATATTATAAGAGCATAGAAAGGAGCTAATCATGGACTTTGGAGAAAAATTGAGACATTTGAGAGAAAAAAAGGGATTGGGTGTTAATCAACTAGCTTTAAAGTCTGCTGTGAATGCTTCAAACATTTCAAGACTTGAAAAAGGCGAAAGAAAAGATCCTACCTTTGAAACTGTTAAAAAACTATCAAAAGCATTGGGGGTTTCTATTTCATATTTTGATGATGAACAAGAACCTGACACCGTTGCGGCTCATGTTAATCCTGATTTAACAGAAGAAGAACAAGAAAACGTTGATAATTACATCGACTTCATTATTTCTCAAAGAAAAGAAGGAAAAATTAAATAGAGGTGTTTAGATGAATAATGCAGCGTTTTTAATGTCTAGCTTCCCCAACATTAATTTTGTTTTTGATCCTAGAATGCCTGAGGTTCAAAAAGGCCTTTATGTAGATAATGTTGTCTACTTAAATCCAAGGCAAAATCAGAAAGAACTTTATGGCGTTATTTCAGAAGAGATCGGCCATCACTACACTAGCTCTGGAATTATCCGGAATCAAAAAGCAGTAGAGACTAGAAAGCAAGAACGAAAAGCAAGGTTATTCGGATCAGAATTGACAGTGACGCCAGATAGCTTGATTCTCGCTAAAAAAGATGGATGTCGAAGTGAGTGGGAAACTGCTGAGTTTTTAGGTGTTACTGTTGAACACTTAAGACAGGCCCTCAGGTTGTATAAAGAAGAATATGGAATACGATTCATCTACAAAGGTTATTTATTTAAATTTGGTACTGCAGATACTTTGTACATAAAAAAAATGAGTTAATCGATGTTGCTGCATCGACTAACTCCTATCATGAAACTTAAACAAACACATTATAACAGATTGGAGAACATTATGAAAAAAATATTTGGTTTGGGTTTATTATTCTCAAGCGTATTTCTACTAGCTGCTTGTGGAAGTGGGGATGACAAAAAAGATACTGCTACTTCTTCTAGTTCTGTTCCGGTAGCACAAGTAAGTGAGGAGTCAAAAGCAGCTGAAAGCGTAGCAGATGACACTACATTCGAAAATGATAACTATAAGTTTGTGATTAAAGGAACTGAAGAGCTTAGCAACACAATGTTTCCAGAGAAGAAAATACTTGCTATAGAAATCGAATACACTAATAAAGGTGCTGACGCTACAAGTCCATGGATGGCCTTCGCTACATCGATAAAAGGAATTCAAGAAACAGATGTAACCGAGGAGCTTCTTTCTGGCGCTAACGGTCAGTTCCCTGCTGATTACAAGCCAGAGCTAGTACAAATGGGTGACACAGATGTCAAATCTGGCGCTACAGTAGATGCTGTTGTAGGCTTTGACATTCTATATCCAGGATCACCAGTTAAAATGATGGATTTCATGGAAACTGGAAAATTTGAACGTATCGTTGAAACTACTGAATAAGAAAGAATAGCCTCAGGTTTTTCTTTCAAAATTAACGAGAAAGTTTACTAGTTATCCACAGGGTGTGGATAATATTTCTAAACCCGTCGAATTCGACGGGTTTAAAACAGGAGGTATAATCATGTCACCAAGAGAAACAATAAATACTAATGGTGTAGAAGTGAATATCTTTAACAATGGAACTGATTATGACTATATCAGTTTAACTGATATAGCTAAATATCGTGAACTGGCTGAACCAAACGATGTAATCAGAAATTGGCTTCGAAACAGAAATACGTTAGAATACTTAGGTTTATGGGAACAAATGAACAACCCTAATTTCAATTTGCAGTTTTTTGAATCTGCGAGAAATGAGGCTGGCTTAAACTCTTTTGTAATGACTCCAAAAAGATGGATTCAAGGTACAAACGCTATTGGGATTACTTCGCAACCTGGAAGATATGGAGGAACATATGCGCACTCAGATATTGCTTTTGAATTCGCATCATGGATTTCTCCGGAGTTTAAGCTCTATTTGATTAAAGACTATCAGACATTAAAAGCTGCTGAAAATAATAGACTTAGCATCGAATGGAACTTGAATCGTACATTGTCTAAGCTAAATTATAAAGTACATACAGATGCTATTAAAGAGAATCTGTTACCTCCGACCCTTTCAAAACAGCAACAGGGATTCAAATATGCTAATGAAGCTGACAGAATTAACATTGCTCTATTTGGTATTACTGCAAAACAATGGAGAGAAATGAACCCTAGCAAGTCGGGTAACATAAGAGATTTTGCTACTACTGAACAATTATTAGTTTTAACTAATTTGGAAAGTATGAATGCCGAAATGATCAGGGATAAGACACCAGATTTTGAGAGAACAGCGAAGCTCAACGATATGGCACGAAGACAAATGGAGACTTTCCTAAAAAACAGAGCAGGAATACAAAAATTAAAACACATCGAAAAGCCTAAATAGGCTTTTCATTTACTTCTAAAAAGAACGTAAGTTCGCATTTTTTTGTAAATATCCGAAAATGTTAGAATGTTCATGCTATATATGAAAAGAATCACGCTAAATTTGTATTTCAATCAAAATAATCTACGAGGTGATACAAATGGCTAAAATTAGAGAAGAAAAACTAAAGAGCGGTAAAACGGTTTATAGATCAACAGTATACTTAGGTATCAACCCAGCAACTGGAAAGCCTAAATATACACAAATCACAAAAGATACATATACTAAAGCAAAAGAAGCTGTTGACCAGCTAACTGTAGATAGAAACAACGGAAAAATCATAAAGAAGTCCGACATAACTTTCCGAATGGCCTATAACGAATGGTTCTCTACATATAAGAATGCCGTCAAACTAACCACTGTCGAATCAGTAGAAAGTAAAATGAAAGCTGTATTACCCCTATCTAGCTCACTATAAATTGAAAAAGATCAACCACGATCGATGCCAGAGGATGATTAATGATTTAGTCGCTACTGAACTATATAAGCGATCTACAATACAAAACTTCAAATTATACGCCAGCATCATTTTTAAGTATTGCTTAAAGCAAGAATATATCGTTAAAAACCCGATGGAGTATGTAGAAATACCAAAAGTTAGTAATGACTTTCTTTATACAGAGGCAGATAAAACTACTGAAAGAAAATACTGGTTAAAGGATGAAGTAATATCTTTCTTAAAACTGGCTAAAAGCGAACTCAAATATTTTGATTATGTCATGTTTAGAATCCTGTTATTTTCTGGATTGAGAAAAGGGGAACTGCAGGCATTACATTGGTCGGATATAAATTTTATGAATGGAGAAGTTATTATAGCAAAAACTTTATCAGAAATCGACGGAAAATACATTCTACAGAAACCGAAAACAGCATCATCAAAAAGGATCATCATATTAGATAAAGAAACACTATCAGCTTTGGAGGAATGGCGGCAGCAGTTGAAAGAAGAATATTTTGCTTTTGGAAATAGAAAACTATGGGAAAACGATCCGCCAGTATTTAGCGAACCAGACGGAAAATACTTCCCTCTATCTCACTTAAACAATGTGATGAACTATAACTTCTATCTCCATCATCCCGAATTTCACAGGATTACAATACACCAAATGAGACATACTCATGCATCCTTGCTATTCGAAAGTGGAGCAAGTTTGAAAGACGTACAAGCGAAACTCGGCCATTCAGATATGCAAACTACAATGAATATCTATACCCACGTCACAGAAACAAAATCTAAAAAGACTATGAACGATTTCGCAAAGTTTATGGAGATATGAATAACGATACAACATTTATACAACATATTTCGATGTTTCAACAAAAAAAGACACTCTCCGAAAAGACGGAAAGTGTCTTGAAACATTGATATAATAATGTTTTTAACGTTTTGAAAACGAAACGCATATATTTTATAATGTTTCTATCATGCTAAATCCCTTTCTATCAATATTTCTTATACCACTAAAAAACATAGGAAAAGATAAAAGAGGATTAAAATAGAAATAACTGACACCAATTAACACCAAGACTGGTAAATGAATACGATACAAAGTTAAAGCAAAGGGCGCTATCAAAAATAATGATAACGTCCTTTGTTTTGGTTTTATATCAACAAGATAGGAAATTGAAACGCTAGGTAAATAGTCGAATTAATTCTTTCTAATGTTACTTATAAAGATATTTAAAAAACGTACGTCTTTAATTAAAATGAAAACTACGTGTAAATTACATAGTTTTCAATAATTAAGGAGTACGTCATGTTCAAAAAGAAAAAACAATTCACAACTTCAAACAATGTCGAGGAGTTCAGAGAACAATTAAATTTGAGTCAAAAAGGTCTTGCTGAAAAGGTCGAAATGATTGCACGAAATAAATACAATACAAAAGTGACGTTGTACTGGAAAACAGTAGTAGCTATTGAAAATGGAAAATACATACCTTCGTTGGATTTAGCTATTCTCTTAGCTATCGCTTTAGAATCTACTGTAGAAGACGTCTTCGGCTCGAACTAGGCAAATTGTCTAGTTCTTTTCTTTTTCTTTAATAATGATCTCTGCATTACCAGAATCTTCATTTATATACTCAAGTGGAATGTTACTTACATCTATTATATATTCGCTTAGACTACTAATATACTCAAATACTGTGCCTTTTGTAGCAGCATAATAATTTAGTGCTTCGATTGTGAATTCTTCCGAAAGTCTAAAATGATCCGCGAAATCTCCTATAATAGAAATTTTTTGATCGTAGGCAACTGAAAACATGCTTAAAGGCAGTAACGTTTCATAAATCTTTCTCTTAATATTTATGAATTCCGCTGTATTGGTTCTATTTTCATCTACAAAGATTTTACAATCGAGTAATAAGTCTTTGATGGCTTTTCTAACTTTGCCGTTTTCTTCAAGATTTCGTACTGCATATTGTGCTAGTTCTCTTATCGATACAATGCTACTCTTTGACAATTCTTTTGCTAGTCCTAGATAATCATCTGTTTTAATTCCTGAAACAAATCCTTGTATCTCCAAGTCGATTACGAACCTCAAAACAGCATCTTTAGAACTTTTAGAAAGATTTCTATACCTATCAAGCAGTTCTTGTTCATCGTCTTTAAAATTATACATTTTTGAAACAACATATGGTTCTGACTCTTCGTTAAGCATTAAGGTGTTTTTTTCTTCATCTGGATATCTTATAGGAAAAAAATCATCGACCTTGACTTTGAAAATTTCAGCCAACTCGAACAAAATATCTTGGTTCGCTTTTCGTTCTCCCGTTTCATACCTACTGATTGATTGCCTAGTGGTGTTTAACAACTCGCTTAAATCATCTTGTGTCAAATTCCTTTGTTCCCTATAGTACTTGATTTTATTGCCTATGTACTTACTTAAATTCAAAACTCCCACCTCATAACATCTTTAATCTTCGTTTATAATAACATGGAAATTACCAAATTGGAACTTTTTAAAAAAAATGTAAAAAACATATTTACAAATAACCGTTTCGGTGCTATTATTAATTTGTAACCAAAACGGTGCTAAAAAGTGAGGTGTTAAAAATGCAATCACGCTTGTCCAAAATAAGAAAGAATTATTTGGGAATGACTCAAAAGGAAGTTGCTGAAATGCTTGGAATATCTCCGCATTCATATAGTAGAAAAGAACGCGGATTGTGCGAATTTACCCAAGATGAAATGCTTCTTCTCTATAAAAAAACAGGTTTAAGTATTCACTATATTTTTTTACCTACCAAGCACCAAAATGGTGCTTCTGAAATGGTTTAAAAGTTTAAACTACCTAGACGTTAGCTTTATAGAGTACCTATCTATTATGTTATGTAAAGATAGGTATTCCAATAAGGCTGAATGCCTTAAATAAAATCAGGAGGAAACGAATTTGAAAATCTATAGTTACTATGTCGAAGCGATCGCAATACAAGAAAATCAAAATCAGAAACTCGATCTTGTGGTTAAGGTCGAAGGTGCAGATAAAAACAAGCTGTTCGATGTAGCAAAAAAACAAGCTGCCAAAATGTTGCAGCATACACAACGCATTACAATCTGTTGGTTTGAACAGATTAATCATCAAACAGTTAGTAAGTATGATCGGTATTGTGAATATCGACAAAGTGGACTATCGAAAAACCAGATTCGTTCCCGCTTGAAGCTCTCATTCAAAAAGTTCAAAGAGTTTGAAAAATACTACGATGGGAAAACCAAGCGCTTCACGTTCGGCAAGTATAAGGAATTACGAAACAGGAACTTGCCTAACGAAGTGATAAGAAAAAGATATGAGATTCCCACATGTGTATTTTACAGGTTCATACGATCACATGAGAGAAAACTTGCGTAATACCTACATGTAACTAAAATACCATAGGCGCTTATTATAGCGTACAGGGCTGAATAAGAATTTACTGGATTTGTTAACTGAGTTTTTAAGGTAAATTCGTTCCCTTTATCACTGTTCTTCCCACAATCGCTTTGACAGTCAAATTTTGCAAGTTGAATTAGAACTGTATGGCGTGACTAATTAAAAAAGGTCATGTGGTCTGGATTTTTTATTTTATTTGACGCGTATGGTTATTCATTGTGGTTCGATTCCGCTTCGTGTTGTTAGAAAAATATATGTAAGGAGGAATCACGTGTTTATTGATATTTTAAAGATGTGTCGTTCGTTGGTGCTGGTAGCTACTGCGTTTTATCTGAGCTTTATAGATGTACCAATAATCGTTAACGTTGCTATTATTGTCTATTGTATTCTTAACTTAATAATTGAAATGGACGAACAACTAGAAGCGAGGCGCGAAGAATGAGAGTAATAAAGAAACAAAACGGTGGCTACACGTATGAATACAAGGGTAATTTGACCAAAGAAGTGAAAAAAAGCGTTGCTGAACAAGAACGTATCAAGAAAGTTCTTCCTTATTTAGAATTTTCATATAAAGAAGCTAAAAAGGCTTATGAGAGTAAACAAACCCGTCTAGGTCATTTGAATGATTTTATTCAGTTGGCTAACGAGGAACTAAAAAAGGAGGACAAAGAAAATGAGTCCGTTCAGTGAGTTTGCTGACAATTATTTGAGTAATGATAATCTACAACATTGCCCAAACTGCGAACAAACAACAGCAAGAAGCGAATGGGTTAAAAATGCCCGCTGTCCTTGTTGTGAGGCTCTAATATATGATGCAGTTGGTAAAGATGAATGCGAACATTTTCACTCAAATGATCGAGGTATACTAGATTATGATGGAAATGTATTGCTAAAACTCGGATGTTAAAACGTTGGGGTCTTTTTTTTAGTCATTTTTAAGGATCGTTAAAAAAATATTTTTTTCTTTGAAACTGAGAAAAAAATGGAAGCAACATGGTTTAAGAAGAAAGACTATTCTATCCTGTTAGAAAACAAAAATGAAAAATTCTATCACTGAAAATACACGGTTTCTAGGCTTGTTGAAATATCGTTTCGTTTAAGGTAGGCTGTAAATGAAACGAGGTGAGTGATATGTTTTCAGTCATAGTATTTATTTTCAGATTACTGGTTCCTTTCGCTTCTTTTCTCTATGTTGTTTGCATGGTAAGAGAGTTGGCAATAGCGTTTGGCGAGTGGGTTAAGTAGTAAAACTGTAGTATATAGGCGGGGGATGCTATTTATTCGCAAAGTTTTAGGTGTTTGAAAGGTTGTTAAATAGGGTTATTTTCAGTCCCCCGCCTATACGAATTATAACACATGTTATTAAATGTGAGAAATACCATCCTATCAAGGTTGAGAATGTAGCCTTGCAAAATATTAGACTTTGTAAACTAATGATAGAATACCAACTTGTTTTATTGAAACACTTGTTCTAATGGTTCCCCTCCTCCTACATTTTAACGAGTGTTTCAATAAGACAAATTGTCTTAAGGCAGCTTCTTAGCTGTCTTTTTTATTTTATCTGGAGGTGGTTTTTATGAAAAAAGGCTCAAAGAATTATTTTGATTCCTCTTAGCTGCTCTTTGTGGTCAAAAAACGTTGATCTTAAGAAATAAAGAAAAGAGGTAAATAAATGAGAAGCAAGAAATATAAATTATTAAAAACCGTTCTTGGGGTGTCTCTATCTTTGTTGGTGTTTTTAAGTGGAGAAAAAGCAAATGCAGAAATTGTGACAGTAGATAGAGAGAATCCCATCAGCGCTACAAACAATTTAATCATCGACAAAGATGTAACAGTTTCGAAGGCTGATGTTAAGGCGACTGGCGATGCGACAATCGAATACTTTACGGATTCTGCTGACGTTGAACCGATCAATGTTTTCCAAAAAGGGTACGGTGCTACAAAAATTACTTTCGGGAATGTGACAGGAACGGAAAAAGTGACTGTAAAGCAATCCTCAATCGGGACATACAAAGGGAAAAAAATCTCGTCTGTGATTGAGTATAGTAACTTTAAAAGAGACGATACTGGAGAACGTCCATTTCTGATTCTATCAGACCATCTTTTCAGCGGCTACTGGTACGACCATGTGATACAAATGGATATTAGTGTAAAGTTCTTTGATGAACAAAATAATCAAGTAAGCTTCAATAAAGATGCGTTTATTTCTTTCAACTCCTTGAATAAAGGGGAGTTTGCTTCATATTTGAATCAATCTGCTGATTTAAATACGTATATCACGAATGATTCGAATGTCATTGAGGGAAACAATCCTTTTAATTCTAGTGAAAAAGTGATGATAGGCGCTAGCAATGACTTTGAGGACGTTTTAGGCTCCCAAACTTTCAAAAAAAACACAGCGAGTTTTCAAATCTCAGGAAACGAATTGAATTTTCGAGTTGGTATAGACAGTGAAATTTCTACTGTTTGGAATAGCTTGTCATCAGCAACACTTTTCAATACAGAACCAGAAGCGCCTAAAAAAGATGTTGCTCTTTCTGTAGGTGGTGCCTCAGTCAACGGAAAAGAAGTTTTTGCGGGACAAACATTGATCTATCCTGTTGAGTTCAAAGTACACACGTTGGGTGTCGATTTGCTTGAAAAATACAGTAAGCTTCAAGTCGTTGATAAATTATCAGAGTATGTAACTTACGAAAAAATGTGGCTTCCAGAAGACTCATCTGCCGCTGCAAATTATGACAAAGATAGTCATAAAGTAACGCTGACGACTTCTAAGAATTTCAGAGAATCAGTAATTAAATACAATGCTGAATCATATACAGCGTACGTACAAGTAAAAGTTAATGCTAACGCTACGAGTGCGAATGTAATTAAGAATACAGCCTCTTTAGTTGTAAACTCAACAACTAAAGATTCTAATACTGTTTCTAATCTTGTGAAAGATACGGTTCTTCCAGCGCCTGTGAAATTTGTTCTTGATGAAACTGGAAAAAATATCAATGAACAGTCAGTAATGCCGAGTTCAATCTTGTACTATAAGAAAAATCAACAAGTAAACACATTGAACAAAGATATTTTAACGAAATACAGCAAGTTCGTTATTAGTGATCCGTTACCAGAGTATGTCAATTACATTTCTGCTACCCTACTAAAAAATGATGTAGAAATCAAGGGTGTAAAAGGAATTGTCTATGATGAGAAAACTCATACAGTGACGTTCACTGCTGATGCGGCTTTCCTAAAAGAAATGGAAATGAACAACGAAACTTATTCGCTTAAAACGAAAGCACAAGTGAAAGCAAATGTTAAAAACGGTACTGTGATTAAAAATGTGGCGGGAACAACTATTAATGATACTGAACAAAAAACAAATGAAGTTGAAACCCCTGTAAAGGAACCTGTCTTTGTTGCTCCTTCTAAACGAGTGTTGAACGAAAACTTAGAGGATATCAACGAAAAATCTGTTGAAGCTGGCGATATCATTTATTATGACATTGACCAACAAGTAAACACTTTGAATGTTGATATCGCAACAAAATACACGCAATTTAGTATTAGCGATCCGTTTCCAGCTCAAACAAAATATCTTTCTTCTACAGTCTTGAAAAACGGCGTAGAAATGAAAGATGTAAAAGTAATCAGCTATGATGAAAAAACTCATACAGTTGTTTTTGAGGCTGATTCTGTTTTCTTAAAAGAAATGGAAATGAACAATGAAACTTATACATTGAGAAACAAAATGCAAGTTATTGAAGCGATTGGAGATAAAGAACCAATTAAAAATACGGCTTCTTCTTCTATCAATAGCAACAAGAAAAACACAAATGAAGTTGAAAATACAACAAAATTGCCGAAAGGTTCAATTAAAATCAACAAAATCACACGTCAACTTGTTGATATTGATATTCTGACGGGCGAGTTGATCTATGAGAAATTACCTCAAGAAGGTGTGTCTTATCAAGTCAACGCAAATCAAGATATTGTCCTTCCTAATAACGAGATAGTCGCTGAGGCTGGTTCTGATTATGGAACTGCTACAACAGATAAAACAGGTCAAGCAACTGTAAACGATTTGTATGGAGGTCAATATGTACTTGTTGAACAAAGCGCGCCGCTAGGTATTCAAATTGATCCCACGCCGATTGTTGTTGACTTGGCTGCTGGAGAAGATGGCAAACTGGCTGCTACGGCTGAACAAGAAGACTTGCTTCAAGAAGTTCAGTTTATTGTAAATAAAGCCTTTGAAAATGAATCTGGCGACTTTGAGAGTGGCTCTGGTGCTGTATTTGGTATCTTCCATTCACAAGAACATGTGATTAATGCTGATACGCTTATTTCTGCTGATACGCTTATGGGGTCTGTAGAAATCAAGGACGGTAAAGGAACGTATCAAGATGTTTTGATTCCAAATCAAACCTATTATCTACAAGAAACTTCTACCATCGAAGGCTATCAATTGAATACAACAAAATACTATTTCACGTATAAACCTGATTCGAACGAAGCCGTTCATGTTGTCGAATTTTATGAAAATGGTTATGTTGAAAATGATGTAATCAAAGAATATGAGGTTCCGACAGAAGAAACAGATCAAGAAGACGTTGAAACGAAAGAAAAGGATAGTGTAGAGTCTGAGGATTCTGAACTTGAAATCGAGTTAACGCCTATTAAAAACTTGCTGATCCATGAGGATTCTATTACCAAGTTCATCAACGAAAATGGCGAACTTTTGAACCATTACGATATTCTTGAAGACGGCAAAACGATTGAATTTAAAGGTCAAATTTATATCGGAGATCATGAAAAAATCGAAAGTATTGTCTTCTCTGACGTGTTGCCCGATGGCTTTGAATTCCAATCTATGAAAGTTCTGGATATCAACGGCAATGATGTAACAAAACAAGTTGATTATGCTGTCAACGAACAAAAGATTGAGGTTACTGTAAAAGAAGACTATGCTTCTACACTTAACAGATCGTCATTGGATTGGTTCGTCGAAACGGTATACAACTATGATGAAAGCCACAAAGGAAAAACGTTTGAAAATCAAATGCTTTTGACTGTGAACGATGTTGAAAAACCTTCGAATATGGTTACTTTGACACCACCAGTGATTGAGGTTGTAATTGAATCGACTGAGGAACCAACAAAAGAATCAAATGAACCAGTAGAAAAGCCCTCTGGAATGTTCCCACAAACGGGTGAAACTGTGAAAAAACTTACAACGATTATTGGTTTATGTCTTGTGGTTGGTGTAGTCGGTGGAATGGTTCTATTGAAAAAGAAACAGGCTCAAGAAGAGCAAGAAGAAAACAGCGAAACTGAAAACAAAGAATAATTAGGTGGGGCTATGCTCCATCTTTTTTTATTACAACAAAATGATGAAAGTAGGAATACAAATGGAAATTATTATGAATGAAAGTTGTCAGAAAGAGAATTTAGGCGAAGTAATGTTGTTAGGAATGAATGTTAGACACCCGTATAATGAAGCGACGCGCGAATACAACGAGGCTGTTATTGATTCTATTACAGTGAATCTGGCTTGTACAAATGCGAATGATAGTATCACGGTACAGCTTGAAGAAAAAGAGATTCCAAACGTTAAAGTGTGGGGTAGAGTTCGAATTGCTGGACTAGTTTATTCTCCTTCGGCTTCGGCTAATTCATTTGAGGATCGTAATACAGGACGTCAACGTTCTTACGGAAGTATTAATGATCGTTTTAAGGCTGTTCGTATTGAACCTTTGACCGCTGCTGATAAAAAGGCTGATGCAAACGGAGAACCAAATGTTAGTCCAACAACAGATGAAATTCTGAACGAGAAAGCCAAACGTGCTGCTACAGGTAAATAATATCAATCAATTAATGACAAAATGATTGTAACAGTAATAATGACAGCTGCCCTCTTTTATAGTTGGGTGGCTGTTAAAAATTGAGGTGGTATCTTTGTTTTTTATTGATCTTACATATAAAGGGTTAAGGGTGCGAAAATGGCATAGAAAGCTGATCTCGAACGGTCTTTCGACTCTTTTTTACCTATTCTATTTCTCTTATGTTGCGTTACTTCTGTGGCGAAATACGCTGTTTCGGTGGGAAACCTTTGACTTGATTCCGGCATTGAAACTGCTCGCGTTAGGTGTGCCGTTTGCTCTTTGTTTGGTCGGTTTTGTTTTTCTTCTATCAAAACCGTTCTTTCGACGGTTAGTCATGTTACAGCGTCTATGTAATATGATCTATTCATCTAAGTTTTACATGGTTAATGATTTTGAAACTCCGAACATGATGAAAAGCGACAAAAAGCGTATGAAGAAAGATATTGTATATTTTCCTAAATTCTATTCAAAGCTTCAGGGTAAACAAATTCAAATTACAATACGACTTGATGGAAGTCAATTCCATCAGGCTGGAAAATTCAAAGAATTAGCAACAGTTCTTGAGGAGTTGCTTGCTGTTGATCTGGTTGGTATGGGTCAAAGAAAAGGATTCTTTACTTATTCTTTTGAAGCAGACAATAAGAAGAATCGTCTACTTATCGATGATGTTTCCCCTGTTGGTTATACAATTGAATTAATGAAAGGTATTGTCTGGGACATTGCAAAAGTGCCTCATGCTCTCATTGTAGGTGGTACTGGTGGCGGAAAATCGGTATTCTTACAGATTCTATTACGTGCCTTTGTAAAAATGGGTGCTGAGGTACGAATTGGAGATGCAAAATTTAGCAGCATTTTAGACATGGAAAAATTCTTTCCGAACGTTTATGGCGATCCGCAAGACATTGCAGACATGGTAAAAGCAACAGTTCAGGAAATGAATGATCGTTATAAGTATTTACGAACTTTACCGAACTATAAGTCAGGCGAAGACTTTACCTATTACAACTTAAAGCCTATTATCGTGCTCATTGATGAATATGTCGCGTGGTTAACTGATTTTGCAACGAAAAAAGAACGTGACGCGATCATTAATGATCTAAGACAAATTATTCTCAAAGGTCGAGCTGTCGGCGTGATCGGTGTATTTGCTACACAAAGACCCGACGCAGAATATCTAAAAGGCGATATTCGCGATCAATTGGGGCTACGTGTTTCGTTAGGGGCGCTGGGCGACGATGGGTACAAAATGGCATTCGGTAAAATTTCTCAAGAGCTTACGAACAAAGAAGAAAAAGGTCGTGGGTATATTCATATGACAGGGAATTTTTTAGTAAGGGAATTTTACAGCCCGTTTGTTCCCGAAGGATATGACTACATTAAAAGCATGGCTGAGCTGGTCGGCGTCGACGCGGACGATTTGGAGCGGAGCGGCAAAATCGATTCGCAGGCGAAAGACGACCATGAGCCGCCTAGCGGCGATTACGAAGTAAGGGAAGTTATTTATCAGGAGGTTTCAGGTTATGAGCGAAGCGAATAACACCCCCTCTACTAATAGGGGGGTTACGTGCGCAAAAGAAGAATACCTTCACGTTTTGATTGACTGGTGTCAATTAACAATCAAAGAGTATGATGTTCGTACGATTTGCCATGAATTGTTAAATATTCCGTTTGATCTTTTTCGCGATGATAACCGTAAGGGTATCAAGGGGTATCATGCTTCCTATTGCTATGATGATATACGCATTCTTGAATCTAGTGGTGTGAATGCTGAGAACGGCATTCAATTGTTAATGTCGGGTCAAGGTTGTCGGAATTATGAAATGTTCTTAGAAGCAAACGGCGAAACGTGGTTCGATTTCTTCGAGCGCTGCTTAATCTATTGCTCTAATGTTCCCCGTCTTGATTTGGCTATAGATGATTATAAGACATATTTTAAAATTGCTACACTGAAAAAAATGGCTAAAAATGGTAATACGGTGGGGCGTCTTCGTGTTGGTAGAGAAGACGGCTCTTTTGCTTTAAAAGACGGCGAAACGAAAGGCGAAACTCTTAATATTGGTTCGCGATCTGGAAAGATTTTCATGGTTTTTTATGAAAAAAATTACGAACAGGCTGCTAAACTTGGGCTTGATACTGAGGAACCTTTACCGAAGTGGAATAGATACGAAATTCGTTTCAGACAAGAAAAAGCTGTTGCTGCTATGAAAGAACTGATTACGTCTCGAAAAATTGACGAGGTAGCTTTTTCGATTTTGAATGAGTCTATACGCTTCGTTGTTCCTTTTGAAGACAAGGAGGATAAGGATAAACGCCGTTGGCCTTTATGGACGCCTTGGGCGTGGTTTATGAAAGATACAAAGAAGCTAAAGCTATCTATCGAACCTAAGCGTAAGACGCTTGAAAAACTGCTTGTATGGCTTGCTAAAGCTGTTGCTCCGTCGCTTTGGGTTATTCGTGAAATTGATCGAATTTGTGGTACAGATCAACTGAAATCATTAATAGATAATGCTGCTATAACCGACAAGCATAAACAGATGGTTATTGATTACACTGAGGATATGCAGCGTAAGGCTTTCTATAGAAGGCGTGAGAAACGAGAAAAAGAAAATAAGCTTGAATCGTACGAATAAAAGGAGGTCAACGAATGAAATGGAACTTTTTTATTGTTCCTGATCGAGAAGAGCGACTAAATTTAAATATGACAGTCTTCTCTATTGTACAGGAATTTCATTTTTTAAAGAAAATCAATCCTGAATTAAAACCGATATTTTCAGATCAAAAAGAGGATCGGTATGTTTGGGAACATAACGGGGTGGTTTGATATGACTGAAAAAGTGTTCGAAAAATCATTTGATGAAGAAATGTCTTCATCGCATATTATAGCAATGAGAAACATAGTAATGACTTACATTACTAAATATCCTGAAAAGAATGTATCTGTACAATATCAATTCGAAAATGGTTATATTGAAGTCTATTCGAATGTTTTAGATGGTCGCTTTGTATGTTTACAAATTAATGGATCGCCGCGACTTGTCCTGTATCGAGAATTTGAAGAGGAATACTTTTTACTTGCTGACTGTCTGATTGGTAGCCATGTAGACCTCTATTATCCATTTTTAGAGAGTTTTGACTTTCCTGCTTACGAAGTTACACAACTATTATTCAGTGTCCTGACGGACGCGCACGAGAATTTAAAAGGAATGGAGAATGAAGAGTTATGAGCTTGACTAAAAAATTAGGCGAAAGACGTGTTCATCAATTAAAAACTGATCCTGAATGGTTCAAAGATGCAAGAAGAGGTGTAAAAAAGTTTGAAATCCGTTCGAATGATCGTGATTTTTGCAAAGGCGATATCGTGATTCTTGAAGAATATAACAGGGAAACAAAAGAATATTCTGGAGAATCTATCATCGTTGAAGTGATTTATATTTGCGATTTTGAACAAAAGCACAATAACATTGTTTTCGGATTTGAAAAGCTATATCACTGTACAGGGTTAACAGCGATATAGCTTTTTTAGTTTATTCAATTGGCTAGTAGTTCAGCAACAAATTTTTCATCTTCTTCGCTCCATGCTGGGTATCTTGAGGAAATGAAGAACTCGCCATTTTCGTCAATCTCTAAAGCAACCTTTCTCAATCCTTTTACAAAATAATAGATAGGTTTCTTGTTCCATTGCTTGACGGCTTCGTTATCAATTAGGGCTTGTGTCTTGGTGCTTACGGTCTTGGTCGCGTCTTTCTCTTGCATTTCTTCAAGGTTGGCGATCTTCCGTTTTAGCTTTGTAATCTCAGCGCCTAGCGTCTTCTTTTTATACGCTGGCTTTGTCTTATTATAGGCTTTCGCTTCTTCGTTTGCCTGTTCCATTTCGGCAAGCTTATTTCTGAAATAGTCTAAATTATTTACGCTGGTTCTCGCTCCAACATTTGCATAACCAGAACGACCAACGACGTGAACATCTTTTAACAGCTCGTTTTCTTGTTTAAAGTCTTCGACCTTTTCAAGCATTTCGATTCGACGTTCTTGTTTTTCCTGTTCTTCTAGTAAACGGAACGATTTAGCGTGCTTGCGGTTGATATCTTTGTAAATGTCTCGTCGTCCTATGATGTTCGGTTGTCCCAACGGTATCATTGCACTTTCTTCGCGGATTTGCTTTCCGACTTCCGTCTGTTCTGCTTTGATACGCTCCAATTTTGTTTGTGCTTGCTCTAGTCTTGTTGTCATGATTACCATTCCTTTTCTTTTTTTAATTTTTTGTTTTTACCAATTCATTTTTCATGGCGTTTTTTTTCGGTGAAAATCTTTAAAAAAATTCAATTTTCACGTTCTTACTCTTTGCTTTGTGTTTGAACTGGTTATGTTTCATTTCTCTCGGCTGTTATCCTCGGCGTGCTTATGTCTCACATCTGGAATGATGAAAAAGAAAGGGAATGCTGTAGTAAAAAAATATTTATATTGAAAATTGCCCATAAATATTTTTTTACGCCCCTTTCTTTTTCAGCATTTTATGTTTATGCTAGTTTAAAAAGGGGCCACTTTTCATAGAAACGATGGTTGAAAAAGGGACCACTACTAACTCACAATAAGTAAAGAATCAATTTACTTATTGGAGGTCTTGGAGTGATAACTTTTATGGATAAATTAACAATCATTCGTCTGCTGGAAGGTGGCCGTTCTCAACGTTCTGTTGCGAAAGAACTGGGTCTCAATCGAAAAACTGTTGGTCGTTACTGGCGGCAGTATCAAGCAGCACAACGATCATTGGAACAAGATCCTGCCAATCCGATAAAAAAAGAGCAGTTAACGGCTCCACCAACTTATCAAACAGAGAATAGGCAACCTAGAAAATATACACCTGAAATCGACCAACGGGTCGAAGAAATTCTCGCATTTGATCAATTAAAAGCCAAACAGCTTGGTCCTCATAAACAACGATTGACCACTGTAGCGATTCACGAAATGTTGGTATCAGAAGGGTTTGATATTGGACAGAGTACATTACGTCCATATATTCGAGAAAAACTTCAAGCAAAAAAAGAGGCGTATATCAAGCAGCTTTACCCATTGGGTTATCGAACCGAGTTTGATTTTGGTGAAGTAAAATGTCTGATCAACCAACAAAAGAGAACATTGACGATCGCGGTATTCTCTTGCCCAGCTTCTGGTTACCGCTGGGGAAAGCTCTATGAATCTGCCAACCAACAGGTTTTCTTGGATGCCCATATTTGTTTCTTTGAACAGCTTCAGGGTGTTTACTCTACGGTTGTTTATGACAATATGCGAAACGTAGTGAAACGCTTTGTCGGCCGACATGAGAAGGAACTCAATGACGAGTTAGTGAAAATGGCTCTTTATTATCGCTTTGAGCCAGTGGTGACCAATCCCTTCAGCGGCCATGAAAAGGGACACGTAGAGAAAAGTGTGCAGGTTTTACGCCGAAAAGCGTTCACAAAACAGTATGAGTTTGAATCGATTGGACATGCCCAAAAACATTTAGATCAAGCTATACTTGAATTAAACTTAGACTCGACGATCGCTGTGGAACAGGCACAATTACAGCCGCTCCGAGGATTTTATGACTACGGTATCACTACAAAGCAAACCGTAGATAAATATAGTTTTGTCCATGTGAATGGCAACTACTATTCCGTTCCAGATTATCTGGTTGGTCAGAAAGTCATCGTGAAACGTTATCTCAATGAACTGAAAATTGTCGGTTCCAGCCAGATTATCGCGACACACCTTATTCAGAAGGGAGAAAAGCAATACTCGATCGATATTCGTCATTATTTAACGACTTTTTTACGGAAGCCTAAGTCATTGGAACACTCGCTTGTTTTGAAGAAGACACCTAAGTTGCGGCATTGTTTTCTTCAGTATTATCAAAAGACCCCGCGTAGATTTCTTCAATTTATTGAAAATCATTTAAGTATCTCTTTGGATCAATTGATCATCCAGTTAGAAGAAGAAGCGTTGAAAGACCATAAGGTCTCTAAAACACCACCTAGTCGAGCGGTAAATGAAGCGAGAAACCAACTGCAGGAATATAATCTGATCCACCAAGTGAGAAAGGCGGCCAATAAATGATCGAAGCATATGCCAAGCAATTAAAATTACCTTATCTGAAGAAAAACTATTCCACTTTACTCCAGCAAGCGATCGACCTGGATCAAAATTTTGAGGAGTTTCTTACACAGCTGCTTACGTTAGAGATTGAACAGCGGCAAAACAATCGGATTCAAACACTGATTCGTCAATCAAAATTGCCAAGTAAAGTGACGTTCGATGACTACATGGACAGTCATTTAGAAGTGAAAATGAAGAAACAAATCAAAGAGTTGAAAACATTACGATTCATCGATCAAAAAGAGAATCTTATTTTAATGGGCAATCCTGGCGTTGGGAAAACCCATTTAGCAACTGTTCTCGGAATGGAAGCCTGTCTTTCCGGAAAAAGTGTCCTCTTTACGAATATCCCTAACTTGGTCATCGAACTAAAAGAATCCATGAGTGCGAACCAGTTGAATTTTTATAAGCGCCGGTTTGGCAAATACGACTTAGTTATTCTAGATGAATTAGGTTATGTGTCATTTGATCAAATAGGAAGCGAGATTCTCTTTAATCTTCTCTCGAATCGAACGACTGCCGGCTCGATGATCATCACGACGAACCTGTCCTTCGATCGCTGGGAAGAAACCTTTAAAGATCCAATGCTTACAGCAGCAATGGTGGACCGTTTGGCCCATCGGGCTCATGTGTTGGATCTCAGTGGTCCATCTTTTCGTGTAGAAGATACAAAGAAATGGCTAAACTAATTTTTGGCCCCTTTTTGAATCATCCAGTGGCCCCTTTTTCAGTTGCGTTTAACATTTTAGATGTATAAGCAAAAACGCTGAGTATAACAGCGCCTCGAGGGAAATTAAACAGAACAGAACACACGTGAAGAACGGGAAAATCGCTATGAATTTTTAATGTTTTTAATGGTCTTTTATGAACGTTTGGGGTGTGCCCTTTTCAAAGGGTGCGGTCTTGTTACTTACTAAGGAGGAAATATATGTATACCTATGAAAATTATCAGTCAGAAATGGACGCGGCTTCTTTTGGGGCTGTTTTTTTTGATCATTTGTCACTTACCGTTATTATCCTTTTTGTTTGCTTGATTACTATGGCTATCTTTATGTATAGCAGTAAAAGAGAGTACAGTTTTAACTCTTTTTTTGAGAATGCTGTATCTTTGTTTTTTGTTTTTGCTATTGTTTTTACCATTTTTTCGTTCGTGTTAAGCAGAAGTGAAAAAGGGGTTATTTATAGGGACTATAAAGCAAATGTTCCACTTGTCTGGAAAGAGGAATCAAAGGAACAGCTAGTTTCTTTAGACACTGAGGGAAAACAGGATATTGAACATTCCGGCTCTTTCTTTCTGTATCAAGTTTCTTCTTCTAATTCTATTGATTATCAATATGTTGTTAAAACGGACTACGGTTATCAAATGCGTTCTTTATCTGACGAATGGAGTTTTTCCAAAGATGAAATATTTTTAAAGGAGAATGATGATTCGACTCCAAGTTTGATTCTTGAAGTCTATGGTTATGAGGACGAACGTTTTGAGTCTGTTTTTACCAGTTCTTCTTTTTTTGACCTTGTTCTGTCTACCAAAGAGCGACGTTGTACGTTTGTTGTGCCAACTGGAACAGTAAAGACGCATTTTAAATTTAATTAGATGGAGGAATAGAAAATGAGAGACTTTCTAATTGCTGTCGGTTTGATCGCGGTATGCTTCTTTGGTTACTTTTATTCTATGAGTGAGGACTTGTTATCAGGGGTTGTAGTTGATAAGAGCTATAAAGACGCATATTCGACGACGGATATAGTGATTATAGGCGATTTTATGTACCCTCAAACAAATCATCATCCAGAATCATATAAATTACAGATCGAGGGCGAACGGACAACAGGCGAACAAGGAACAAAATGGATTTCCGTTGATCGTCAAACATATGATAATACGTCAATTGGCGATGAATGGATCAATGATAAATATATCGAAAAGGAGTGAATAAAATGTTTATCACATTTGCTGATCGCATGAAGTCATTGGGCTTTGTTGTTATGTCCAATGGCAAATATCAATTGTTTGTCACTGATATTCCTCCCTAGAACCTCTTTAGTCATTGAGGGGGTCTACAACGAAAAATCTGGAGAATATCAGTATAGTTTTTACTCTATGAAATTTAACAAAGAAACGGGGGTGTCCTATGGTTATAAAGTGTATTGTGACAACGTACATGTGACAACGGCGTTCGGTAAAGCGTCCAGTCATATAGCTTTTTGGAAAAACTTACTTAAGGAGTGAAACGTATGAACTTGTTTCAAAATGTATTTAACGACTTTGTCGGCGATGCAAAATATCTTGTCATGCTTGCGATTTTAGTTGCTGCTGCTTATTTAGCATATGAGCGGAAAGTTAGTAAAGCCGTACCTATAGTGGGTGCGATCGCTTTGGCTGTTTGGTTCGTCGGCGATACTGCTGGCGTGTTCCAATGGCTTTTGGATCGTATGACCACATGGGGGCGTTAATATGCAAAATCAGGTTAAAAACTGGTCAAAAATTTGGAAAATTGAACGAGTATTCTATAAGATTACCGACGAAATATCTCTACCGCGTCCTATGTCCCAGACCTTTCTTATCTGGTTTGTCATAGGGCTTTTTCTTTCGTTCAAAATGAAAGGTATCTTCCCTTTTTCATTTTCTAGTGCGTCCCTTAATCACTTAGGCATTCCATTTCTGATTGCCTTTATCATGAATAAAAAAACGTTTCAAGGAAAGAAGCCTTACAATTATTTGCTCTCTGCCCTTCTCTATCTTTTTCGTTCTAAAGTTACACGTTTAGGACGGAAAAAAACGAGAAATGATTATCAGGCGTTTGAACATGAGGTACTGATTAGAGAAAGGAAGGTTATCGAATATGCTGAACATTGATACATTGCCTAAATTTCCACTTAAATATCTAGAAAGTAATCTAGTATTTAATCATGATGGCACTGTCTATGCTTATTATGAACTTTCTCCTTATAGCTATGGTTTTGTGGGTCAAGACAAAGCTTTTCAGATTAGAAATAACCTCTTACGGCTGTTTAGACAAGCGAAGAGTAAACATTTCCGCTTGTATATCTGTTCATCTGAGGATCGAATTGATAGCACGATAGAACGCTCGAAAAAGCTTGTAAAGAGTAAGGACGGACTGAAAGAACTAGCGTTTCAGCACCTCGACGGTGTAAAAGAAATTTTAGAAGAAATGAAAGGCGAGTATGAACTGTCTACTCGCTTTTTTCTTGGTTTCCAGTTGTCTCTTGATGATGAACAAAAGAAAGGTCGTTTCTTAGATGATATTGTAACGGGTGTTCAAAAATTTACGAGTCAATCCCGCGCGGTTTTGTTTGGAGATTATGAAAAAATTCCAAACAAAGAGATTGAACGATATCAACGATTAGAAAGCTTGCTGCACAATAGAATTGCTCGGCATTTTCGAATAAGGCAGACAGAACCAAGTGATATCGCGTATATCGTTGAACACTTAAATGGAAAAAAGAATCAATCTATACAAGAAACAGATTACTTTAATCAATCATTTAAAGATGAAAAAGACACCTATGTTCTTCGCTATGATACGTTGAAGCTTGCTTCTTCGTTGATTGAAGAATCTGGAAATCGACTTGAAATCCAACAGGATAACAAAAAGCAATATGTCTCCTATCTGGCTTTGTCTCATGTGACAGGCGATACGTATTTTCCGTTTGGTTCTGAATTTCTATACTATGGACAATCAACGTTTGACTTTCCTGTTGACACGTCGATAGATATTGAAGTTCTCGAAAATAAAGCTGCTCTTTCGAAAATCCGAGCAAAGAAAATGGATTTAAAAGATATTGATGAAAGTGGGCTTGAATCTGGACATGATGTAACGAGCAACATTTTTGAAGCTCGACAAATGGCAAGTGACCTAGAAGCTGAGCTAGAGGACACCAAAGACGACATTTATAAAATGTCTCTTGTGGTTCGCGTGTCGGCTGATAGCGAGGATGAACTTGAGAAGCGGGAAAGCGATGTGAAAAGCTTCTATGATGATTACAAGATGAAACTTGAGTCGTCCATGTTCGATCAATTGCTACTACATTACGAATGTTTCCCAAGTGGGAAACGTACAATAAATGACTATGTTCAATATGTAGAAGCTGATTTTCTCGCTTCGATTGGGTTTGGTGCTACTCAACAACTTGGAGAAACGGAAGGTATTCCGTTAGGCTTTAATGTTGATACAGGAAAAACGGTCTATATACAACCTTGGCTTGCAGCTCAAGGAGTAGACGGAAGTAATACGAACGCTCTTGCTAAAAGCTTACTGGGAAGCTTAGGTGGCGGAAAATCATTAACAGAAAATCTTATTGAGTTCTGGTCTGTTCTTTTTGGAGCTTTGGCCTTTATGATTGATCCTAAAGGCGAACGTACAAACTGGAAAGACAATCTCCCTTACTTCTCTAATTATTTAAAAGTGGTTAATATCACAAATGATTCCGAAAATATCGGTTTGCTTGATCCGTTCTTAATTATGGAAAGTGAAAAGGATCAAGAAGCCTTGGCTCTTGATGTACTCACATACATTACGGGTGTTAGCGTACGTGATGAAGAACGTTTCCCGTGTCTTCAACAAGCTGTTGAAAATGTAGCAGCACGAACAGAACATAAAGGCTTGCTTTTTGTTATTGATGAACTGAGAGAGCAAAAAAATAGTGTTGCGGATAAGTTAGCGAATCATATAGAAAGTTTCAAAAAGCTGTCAGTTGCGGGTCTGTTGTTTGGAGACGGTCAAAGAGAAAAAGGGCTTGATATGTCAGCAGCATTAAATATTGCCTTAGTACAAGATTTAACGTTGCCTGATTCTGACACCGATCCCGATGATTACAACACAAGCGAAATTCTAAGCGTATCTATTATGATGATTCTTGCTACTTATTCACTTGATTTTATCAAGCTGAATCGTTCGGTGTTTAAATCCATCGGACTTGATGAAAGTTGGGCGTGGCTCAATGTAGCACAAGGTAAAATCCTTGGGAATAAGCTCGTACGTGCGGGTCGTTCCATGAATGCGGGTATCGACTTCTCAACTCAAAATACTGATGATTTGGGCGATGAAAAAATGAAAAATAATATTGGTATGAAATTCATTTTTCGCTCAAACGATCGCGATGAAATTGAAAAAGCTCTTGCATTCTGCAATCTCGAAGCAACTGAGGATAACGTTTCTCGTATCATGGGGCTTCAAAATGGAGAATGCCTTTTTGCCGACATTTATGGAAATGTTGGTGTAATCTACGTCTATTATTGGTTTGATGATTTATTCAATGCCTTTGATACACGACCTCCGATGGAAGAAATCGAGGTGTAAATATGAGAAGAAAATATTACCTAGGGGGGCTGTTGGTCTTCCTTTTTTTCTTGTTCTTCGCTGCTGCTCCTTCGATTGCTGAGGGTGCGGGGTGGGTTACTGAGGCTGTTGGTCAAGATGGGGCGGTATTCAATTTCGAGAAGTACCCGCTTGATAATTATTCCTTGGATTTTTATGTTGATACGTCTTGGAATTGGCTACCTTGGAAATGGGGCGAAGGTATCGGCGACGCGGTTATTTATGGTCTTTATGCAATAACTAACGTCGTTTGGATTCTCAATGTCTATGTCTGTTATTTCTTAGGGTATTTGGTACAAGAAGCCTTTGACTTGGATTTTATCACTAGTCTAGTCTCTAGCCTTGCAACCAATATGCAAAAAATCGGTGGTATCGATGGAAATGGACTACGTGCAACGGGGCTGTTTCCTTCTTATGGGGTTCTGATTATCGTTGTTTTTGGCTGCTATATTGCATATGTCGGTGCAATCAAGCAACAAGCAACAAGGGCGATACAACATACTCTTGTTTTCGCTTTTACGTTTATTGCTTCTGGTGTGTTTCTAATGAATGCAAATAGCTATCTAACATCGATTAATAACGCTCAAAAAGAAATCAATACGGAAATGCTGACGATTGCGAAAGATATTATCCCGTCGGCTTCTACAACTACAATCGAAACAACGCCCACATCTGGAACAGAACAAGAGCAACGAACGAAAGCAGCAACAAATGCCATTCGTGAAAATCTCTTCGAGCTTCAAGTCTATACGCCTTATATGCTCTTGCAGTATGGCGAAAGCAGTGAAAAAGAAATTGGAAAGGATCGAATCGATAAATTATTGAATGAGTCTCAGTTTACTGAAAGCGAAAGAAATAAGAACGTTGAAAATGAAGTGAACAAATTGGACAACATGAACATGTCAGTCAAAGGTGCATTTCTTCGCTTCGGTATGACGATTTTAGTCATTGGAACCAATCTTGTTATTGGTATGAGCGTTCTTACATTAACGATAATAATGATCTTTTCTCAAGTCTTGTTCTTGCTTTTCTGTGCAATGCTTCCGGTCGCAATGGTCTTCTCTCTATTTCCTAATTCAAATAAGATTCTATTTTCTGCTATGCAAAAAATAGTTCAAAATCTACTAACGAAAATGGGAATCACATTGATTCTTGCAGTTACTTTTTCTCTTAGTCACTCGTTCTATTCTCTATCAAAAGATAAAGGGTATATATGGGTTGTCTTCTTACAAATTGCTGTATGGCTAACTGTAAAAAATAGAGTCAATGAGCTGTTGTCATTTATGAAACTAGGCAATGCTGAAACGAAACCCGCTGGACGTCTTGGACGTATGGCGAAAGGGCTTCTTATGGCTGGGACTGCTCGTGGCTTAATGAAACGTGCGACAAATCCACGCGCTAACCAACAGCAAAACAGACAAAGTGAAGAACGGAGACAACAGCAGAAGCAACAAAGGAAACAACAGTCCAAGCAGTCTTTCTCAAAATCTATCGGTCAAAAATTATCGAATATTCAAGATATGCCGAACAATGTTGTTGAGAAAGCAAACAATATTAAGGACAGCGTGAAGAACGCGCCTCAAAATGCGAAGCATAAGGCATTAGAAGCTCGTGATAACTACACTGATGGACGAATGAACCAAGAAATCAAGAATAATGAAAGTCGTTCAAATCGTCAAACAGCACGTAAGAACGCACAACAACAACGTAATAATGCGTTGCGTGCTTCGCAACAAAGGAAACAAAATCTTGCTAGAAATCAAATGTCTTCCGCTGCACTTCAATCAGTTGATGCTTCACGACTTAAAAAAGAGCAAAACGCATTAAGATCAACGAGAAGTCAATCTGACGGAAAACATCGCGTTTCTGTTCCTGTAGCAAAAGCTAGTTTTGATAAATCTGTTGCTAAAAAAGTGCCGTATACGAATGCAAAAGAGCAACGAGAGTATAAAGACACCGCGAAAGCTTCTTATAAAGTTTCTGGACATTCGGCAGTAAGTAATAGAAATCCTCGTGTTCCTGTGTACTTTGAAAATGATCCTGTAGGTAAAGAAAAGGCTGAGCGTTTTAATCAAAATCAACAAGAAAGACGATTAAAACGACAAGCGGGTAACTTGGGTATTAAAGAACGACCACGTGTCGAGCAATTCGTAAAACATCGACAAACGATGATGAAACGGGGCGGTAAACGATGATAAGAAAGTTCTCGTTGTTTGGCGCTGCTCTTGTTTTCCTTAGTATGTTTATGTTTATGACTGGTGGAGGCGGAAAGACTGAAACGAACGATAACACAACAGAAAACGTGGTAACAGTTGGTCTTCCTGAAGAGGTTCTTCAGTATGAAGAAATCGTTAAAAACGAAGCAAAGAAGCACAATATTTCTGATAAAGTCCCCGTTCTGCTAGCAATTATGGCAGTAGAAAGCGGTGGACGTGGTAATGACGTTATGCAATCGTCAGAAAGTCTAGGTTTACCTGTCAATTCTCTTCAACCAATAGCGAGTATTCAACAAGGAGTGAAGTATTACGCTTCGCTTCTTCGTTCTGCTCGTGCTGCTGATTGTGATGATGATGTAGCGATCGCCTGTTACAATTTCGGCGGTGGTTATCTGGATTTTGTTATAAAAAATGGCAAGAAACACACGATTGAAATTGCGGAGAAATTTTCTCGTGATGTTGTTGCGCCTTCGCTTGGTAATACAACAGGCGAAAAATATCATTATCCAAATCCTGTAGCTGATAATTACGGAAACTATCTTTACTGGAATGGTGGGAATTTTTTCTATGTAAACCTTGTAAAACAATTTTTGAGTTCTGGTTCTGATCCTAACGTCACGATTGCGATTCTTGATTCAGTGCTAGGTCAACGTGTGAATAACGGCGAATGTTATGGGCTGACCGCTTACTATGTTCAAAAGCTTGGCGGTCCAACCATGATGGGGTCTGGTTTCATGAGCGCTTCTGCCATAGGAACTGATTATGATTGGGCGTCTTATGGGTGGACAGTGATTTTGCGACCTAAAATCGATCAAATAAATGCGGGCGATGTGATTAATTGGAGTCAAGACCCGATTTATGCGCCAACGATTTATGGTCATACAGGGGTGGTAAAATCGGTAAATAAAGAAACTGGAAAAATAACCACCTATGAGCAAAATGCGGAAAAAGGCCGAATTGCGGCAATCTATGAGCGTCCTTGGGTTCCTTCGTTTTCAAGTGTTGTGCGTAAGAAATAGTTCGGGTTTGGATCTAAAATAGCAGCTGCTGGTCTTTACTAATGTTCGGAAATAGCAGTTTTAAAAGAAGTGAGGTTGAATGATGCAAATAAGAAAATACCGTAAAGGAGAGAAAGAAAGTTATGGGAAAAAGGAAGAAACAGCGTGCAAAGCATACTAAAGAACTCAAACAGAAAAGTAAAAAACAATACAGCGGACGTGTTCCACGCTTTATTGTGGGTCTAGGGTGGTCGCTAGTCATTGGTGGTATCTGTTTTGGTGTCTATAATAATGTCACTGCTACATCGACACATACGGTTCATGAAGTCGAAACGATCAAAGAGAAATTGACCGATACGACTGGAATAGAAAGTTTTACGACTGATTTTGTCAAAACTTTCTTTACTATCTCGCCTAACAGTAAAGATCAAGGAGACAGACAGGAAAAGCTAGTAAATTATCTGGCGGATGATTTAAATGCGTCCTCGCTTCTCTATAAAGAATTGAAAGAAGAAACAGCAGTTCAAAATATAGATATTTGGAAAATCGATAAGGTTCGGGACAATATCTATAGTGTGTCGTTTAAATTATCGATTGAATCTTCGAGTGAATTATATGATCGTGCATATGCTGTAGAAGTGTATGCTAAAGATCAACAATTCGCAATTGTAAAATTGCCTGTCCTTTCGTCTCTTCCTGAAAAAGCTGTTGTCATAAGTTCTAAAGAGCTGCCAACGTCAGCAATTGAAACAACGACACGCGAGAATGTCGAAGGCTTCCTTGAAACGTTTTTCGCTGTCTATCCTAAAGCGGATAAAAAGGAATTGCTGTATTATGGCAATGACTTACAACCGATTCAAGAAAATCTTTCATTCTTGGAAATCAATAATCCTCAAATGTACGAAAATAGTGATAGCGTTGAGGCGACTTGTACAGTTACGTACAAGGATAACGACACACAAATGATACATGAAATGTTTTACGAGCTAACACTTAAAAAACTTGAGGGCGACAAATTTTCTATCAAGGAGTTAAGATGATGAAAAAAAGATTTATTTTCTTGTCTGCTGCTGCGCTTCTTCTTTTGTCTGCTTGTGCTTCTGAATCTAACGATCAACAAAAAACAATTGAAGAGCAGCAACAACAAATAGAAACATTAACTTATGAAAAGAATCAGCTTGAATCAGTGTTGCAAGCTAGAAAAGAAACGTCTTCCGCTCAAACCTCTACTTCTTCTGATCCTGAAATGGAATCAGAAGACCTAGAAGGTCTGTTCCAAGATTTTATTCATGCTGAGTTTGAACAGGACAATGAGGCTCTGTCAGAACTCACGACAGCGCCTTTGTATACAATTTTAACAGACAAGGCTGGAGAAGCGGAGACGGATGTCTCGTTTCAAAGTAAAGTCAAATCCATTGAGATATACAAGGCTGAACAAACGGACGATACGGCTATCTTGATTGGAAAGATTGAGATAGAAACGCGCGTCGGAGAGTTTGCGCCAAATAGTTACGAACAACTAATAGAGTGTACAGCAGAAAGGAATACAAGTGGAGTGTTTCAAATTGATACACAAGTATTAACGAACTTAGCACAATGAGCCTGAGCGGTTCGCCGCTCTAGCGTTACATACTCTTTTTGTATTTCTTACTTTGTGATAAAATACTAATTAAGAAACAAACAAGGAGAGAATGAATAATGAAAAAAATGTTTGCTGTTGTTGTCCTGTTGCTGCTATTGGTTTTCACTGGTTGCTCTAGCTCTGAGGCTAAAGATTATTCAAAAGTGATTGACATAGCTCTTAAAGGTAATTCTGAAATGGTCAAAGAATACGATTGGGATAGCGAGGCTCTTTTTGAAAAAGAAAAAAGTAATATCATGGTATGGGAAGACAAAAATAATTATTATGTCTATTTCAGAAAAAATGAGTCTGATTCGGTATATGGCGATTTAGTACGTGGCGATGGGTATAAAATCAGTAAATCCAATGATAAATGGAGTTCTTCGCCTGCTGATAGATCACAAATCATGAGCTATTTAGATGACAATGAACAAACGGTTTATGAGGAAAATAACATTGAACTTATAGACAAAGATGACTATAACATGAGATAAAATATCAAGAAACTTCTTCGGAAGTTTCTTTTTTTGTGGAGGTAAAAAAAATGAATGAAACTGATAATATGCCGCTGCTTCTTAATAGGGAACAGGCTTCAAAGTTTCTAGGTGTTGATCCAGCTACTTTTGATAAATATATTCGAAACAACGACGATTTAAAAAGGTTTATGGTTGGAAAACGAGAACGCTATTTAAAATCAGAATTAATAAAATTCATCGAAACACATTTAGTAAGTTGATAATTGGAATAAAATGAATTATCGTTAGATAGTATTCATTTGCCAGTTATCAATTTTTTTGAAAGGAAAATCGATATGGCAAGTATAGAAAAAAGAGGAAAATCGTACAGGGCTACTGTCTCCTTGTATAAAAATGGAAAATATACACGAATCACTAAGACAGATGAAGACAAGAGTATTGTGGAGCAGTGGGCGCTTGAAAAGGAGTTGGAAAAGGGAAAAGGTCATGATTTAGCAAAACGTTCTACTCCTTTCGCTGTCTTCTTTAAAAATTGGGTTTATCTCGTGAAAAAGAACGATGTGAGAGAAGCAACTTTTCAGAACTATACAAGAACAATCACGATTGTTGAAAGGCTCTTTAAAGACATTCCGTTAAAAAATCTTGATGATATCGTTGTTCAATCAAAAATTGATGAATACGGAAAAACTCATTCAAGAAAGACAACGACTGAGGTTTTGTTAAAAATTAGAACGTCTTTGAGATACGCTTATGGGCGGGGGCTACTCTCTACAGATTTTGCAAATCTAGTTAAAACGAGAGGTAAGGAAGCAGATAAAAGAAATTGCGCTCTTTCAATAACTGAACTAAAAAAGCTGAGAAAATACTTACTCAATAACTACACTGAGTTTAATGTACTGGCTCTTCTTGCTCTTGAAACAGGTTGCCGACGTGGCGAACTGCTAGGGTTGCGTCCAGTGGATTTATATGAGTACGGTGTTAAAATATGTCGTTCTATCAGTCCAACAACTGACGATACTTCTCTTAAAACAAAGCATTCTAAACGAGATATCTCGATTAATAAAGAAGTGTATGATTTGCTTGTTGCTATTCCTGTTAAGTCTAATGGATATATTTTTGATAATGATAACTTTCGTCAATCGGCAAAGCTAAAGAGGGTCTTAAAAAAAGCGGGTGTTTCAACTACCACATTTCATGGCTTACGCGATACTCATGCTTCTTTCTTGTTTTCTCAAGATATCAGTCTTGATTATGTTTCGAGGCGTTTAGGACACAACAGCGTGCTGACGACACAAAACTATTACCTTGAATTAATGCCAGAAAAAAAGCATCAGCAAGATGCCGATGCTTTAAATCTATTGAGTTCGTTGTCAGATTGATAGTTGACACCAACTGACACCAAGAAACGTATATAAACGTTGATATAGCAACGTTCTTTCTAACGTTTTGAAAACTGTGAAGCTTTACGGGCTTTCTTAAGACCTGGTTTCTTACGTTCAACCATACGTGCGTCACGAGTAAGTAACCCAGCGCGTTTTAGTGCTGAACGGAAATCTGGATCTACTTGTAACAATGCACGAGCGATTCCGTGACGGATAGCTCCTGATTGTCCTGCGTAGCCACCACCATTAACGTTTACTAAAACATCGTAAGCGCCTTTTGTTTCAGTCACGCCGAAAGGCTGATTGATTACTTCACGCAAGTCAGCGTGAGGGATATATTCTTCAACATCTTTTTTGTTTACAGTAATTTTACCAGTTCCTGGTACTAAACGTACGCGGGCAACTGCATTTTTACGACGGCCAGTGCCGATATATTGTACTTGAGCCAATGAATTTTCCTCCTTAAATTAGGTTTGTGATATCTAGAACTTCTGGTTGTTGTGCAGTATGTGGATGCTCAGCTTCACCATATACGTTCAATTTAGTAAGTTGTTTACGGCCTAAAGTGTTCTTAGGAAGCATACCCTTTACAGAATTTTCGATTAGACGACGAGAGTTTTTCTCACGTAGTTCACCAGCAGTAACAGATTTCAAACCACCTGGGTATTGGCTGTGACGGTAGTAAATCTTGTCAGTCGCTTTTTTACCAGTTAATTTCACTTTGTCAGCATTGATTACAATTACAAAATCTCCAGTATCCACATGAGGTGTGAATGTTGGTTTATTTTTTCCACGTAGTACAGATGCTACAACTGTTGAAAGGCGTCCCAAAGGAACATCAGTTGCATCTACTACGTACCATTTACGTTCTACTTCGCCAGCTTTGGCCATATATGTTGTACGCACGTTTTTTTCCTCCAATTTTCGATTCGATGTTTGACTTACACTTGAGTTTCCGGGGCTCTTGTGGGGCAAACAATACCATTTAACATAATACCTTCTATCTCGCATAAAGTCAATGATTTTCAAGCCTTTTTCTTTACTTTTCATGAAATTATTTTCAGTTCATTTATTGCAAGTGCCTAATTTTTCTATCGATCCTTCATGATATAATAAATTCAAAAGGGGGTTCTGCGGTATGACGGACAAAACGCTTAAAGAATATCTGATCCATTATGGCATACTGACTTGCAACTCCACACCCACGATACCCAACATTACAGACTTGGGTTTTCACTGGTCGGATGTTACCCGTTTGATCGACAATCATGAACTATTCTACTGCAAAACTTATAAAAATCGCACGACCTATTTGTCCCCAGAGGTCTATTATCTTTTGAAGCAATGCAAAAAACAAAAGCCGATGAGTGCAGAAAGCCAAGAGATTCATCAGCTTCTGAAAAATAATACGATGGAAACAAGTGAGTTAAAAGCTTTTTCTTTTATGCAACAGAGTGAGTATAAGAAAGCTTTTGATTTTCTATTGAAGGAGCGATACATCACTGCTATTCAGAATGGCCGGTTCATTAATCCAAATTGGTCGACCTTTGTTTATACTGTTGCTGAGAATTGGGAAGCTTATACACCAGAAACTGTTTGCACTACCGACCCAGTTGAGCAGCTTACTACTATCCTTCAGTCATTTATGACAGAGAAGGAAGTCCGCAATTTTTTAAAGTAGCAATCAATTGGAAAAGTCACGAAAAAAAATCAATGAACCGCCAGACGACGTCTCATTGATTCTTTTGGATTTCACTTTTATCTAAACGATTCGATCGTATTTTTGAATCCTTGTATCTCATCTTTAATCGTGTATTTCAGTTCCTGTCCTTCTTCATGTATCTCTTCAACTGTTGTGACGATCTCGCTCTTCACTTCACATAGGGTGCTCCTAATTTCCAGTAGTCCAACGCCCGCCATGCCCAAGATACAAATGATTCCTGCACTCCACAACAGAACTGTAGCTGCTTTCGATAACCGTTTCATTTGTCATCCCTCCAACTCACCTTTTATACTCCTTATTCTATAGGAAAATGGTGAACACTGCATCGTGCCAGAGGCTGACAATAGGCGACAACTTTCTCCATCCAAGGTCCCGTTCTTCTCTCTGCAGAACGGAATAACTACCCTAAAACTAGTGCATACAAAAAAGCTTGAAAACAACGCCGAAAAATGCCGGTTTGTTTCCAAGTTCCTTCTTATAGTAATCGAAATTGGATCAGCTTCAAGGCATCTGCCAATATCTCTTCATCGTTGATATCAAAAATCAACCACTTTCCGCCATTGAAAAAATCATATTTTTCATATGCTTTCTGAATACGCTCATCAGAGGTCGCAATCACCGCTTCGATTTCTGTTTGATACTGTTGGTTCGCAATGATCAATACCTGAACCTGCCCCGCCTGCGGGTAAGCCGTACATAAATTCTTTCCCTTTTTCTTAAATTTCATGTTCCACCCGGGAATTGAACAGCGACTGTGCTCCAGCTTAGGCTTCGCACCAATCACTTCTGTTAGCTCATGATAAAGTTTGTCCCATTCTTTGGTACCGATATACTCGGTGACATCTGCGATTTCCGGTTGATTCTCTCTGGAAAATTTGTCATTCCATTCCATTTCTTCCACCTCCTAGCGTCCGTTCAGCTCTTCCCAATCTCTGATTGTCAGTCCTTTGATTACGTCCGTTACGATTTTCCCTTTATTGATACGGGCATTTGGCAGAACGCCTTCTTCTTTCATCCCTAGCTTATCCATTACTTTTCCTGAATTCGGGTTATCACTATCGTATTTCGCAAATATTCGCACAAGATTCAGCTTTTCAAAGCCTAACTGGAGCAACGCCTGACCGGCTTCGGCAACAATTCCTTGACCCCAGTATGCTTTATTCAATGTATAACCGATTTCAGCACTTCGATTGACTTCATCCACACGTAAATCGATCGAGCCGATCATCTTCCCATTTTCTTTTAGTTCGATTCCGTATTTACCCAGCGGGTCCTTGACAAAGTATGATGCAATCGCTGCTTCTGTGTCCTCGATTCTATAGTGAACAGGAAATACATAGGTTGCTGTTTCCTCATCGGATGCGTAATCAAACATATCCTCAGCATCGGCCAATGTTATCGGCCGAAGGCGCAAACGCTCGGTGGTTAAGTATTGATTTTTTGCCAATATTAAGCTGTAATTGATCATCATTTCCATCCACTTCACCTGCTTTTTATTTTACTTTAACGAACCACCACTCAAACTTCAACCCAAAATCCAAGATTTATTTTTTATTTAAGTCGTTTTTAAGCTTATCTATGTATCTTTAGAGCATCATAACGAATGACGGGGAGAAAAAAGTATGAGGAGTAGAAAACGAAATAGACAGCGATTACTGTTCTTTTTCATATTATTTTTAGGTATAGGGACGAGCTTCTATTATTTTGAATTGCGCCTACCAGTCTCTGGCAGCAATAGAACAGACCAGACTGATGCATCTGAGGCAACTCAGACAACACTAGCTGTTGCCAAAGCAAATACCAGGTCTGAAAAGGAGACCATGTCAACAACAGTCGTTCAGATTGGCGAGGAAGATATTCCTTTGTATAGCCAACCCGATGCTGACAGCTCGGAAATAACAACGATCACTCGTGGAGAGTATGTGGAATATATTGATGAAAGCTACGATTGGTACCATGTGGTTGTCAACGGAGAATATGAGGGCTACATTTCCAGTTTATATAGTGAACTTTTAGACGTAGATGAGCCTGTTACCCCCGTTTCCTTAGAGGAGACAGTTGTCATGTTGAATCCCGGACATGGCGGAGAAGACACTGGTGCGCTCAGTAATGACTATTATTACTATGAAAAAGATATCACGCTGGCAACGGCTCAAGTGATTCAAGACACACTCGAAGCGGCTGGCTGTACCGTCATTCTTACCAGAGATACCGACACAACAGAAACGCTAGATGATATTTGTGAGGACAGCATGAGCAATCAAGCGGATTTTTTCTTTAGTCTGCATTATGATTCGACAGAGTACATGAATGATGCTTCCGGAACAACGACCTACTATTATTATGAAAAATATGCAGCATTAGCAGAAACAATCAATCAATCGTTAGCTGATTCATTGCCTTTAGAAAATCGTGGCGTTGAAGTCGGAAACTTTCAAGTGCTGCGTCAGAATACTCGACCAGCTCTGCTCTTAGAGCTGGGCTACATGAACAATGATTATGATTTAGCTACCTTCGTGACGAACTATTATCAACAACAAGTCGCTGACGCGTTATTGGAAGGGATTAAAGAGTATATTGCTTCTTGATTTCAATAGAAAAAGTTCCGTTCTGACATTTCAATAGAACGGAACTTTTTTACTTATTGCTTTATTCCTTCTCCCCGTTCTCCACGTAAGTCATGTCGTTCACAGCGTCTACGCTGTATTTGCCATCCTTATAGACAACGGTTGAGATGCTGGCATTTTTCAGACCTGTTGGCGGTAGTTCTGCTTCACTGTCCAGCTCGCCTAATAGCGTGATGATGCTCATGCCATGAGAGACGACTAAGACATTTTTATGTCCTTCTTTTTCGGCATCTGCGACAATATCATCTAATGCTGCTGTCAAACGGTCAACGATTGTCTGACTGTCTTCCGCTGCCCAGTTAACACCTTCTTCAACATTCTCTTTATCCAATTCTGCTAAGACATCGGCGAAATGTAAAATCGATTTGTAAAAACCGTCTTTTTGCATGTTTTCCATGTATTCTTCGTAAGTTTTTCCATCCGCTTCGGCAACGGCCGCTTGCATGTCTTCATTCATCATTCCTTCGTACGTACCAAAATTGTACTCACGCAAACGTTTATCTTTTGTATAATCCATCTCTTTTTGTCCATTATTTTCTAAAATCAGCTCAGCTGTCTCTTGTGTCCGACCACTGCTGCTCGTATAGACCTTATCAAAAGTGATATCTGCTTTCTTCAATCCTTTTCCTAGAAACTCTGCTACCTCGATACCAGCTGGCGTTAATGGCGCATCGATCCAGCCCTGTGAACGATCCACAGTATTCAGCATCGTTTTCCCATGACGAGCAAAATAGATCGTTACCTCACTATTTTCCTGAGTTTTACTCTCCGCAGTATTTTCTGTCTTGCTTGCGCCCCTCGCACAACCAGTCAATAACAATGCTGCTGCCATCCCTAACACTAATTTCTTCATGTTCATTTTCAAGCTCCTCTACATATTATTTGTTGACTGCCGATAGTGATTCGAATGGTCGTCCCCTCCATAAAAAAAGAAAAAACCCAACTATGCCGATTCTCAAAACGAATCCGCATAATTCGGTTTAGCTTGCCTGAAGCAATCACTATCCACTATTCAACTAGCTATAGTATACAAGCAAAAAGAACAATTGAAAACCCTTTCCTATAATATTTATTACTTTTGTATTATAAAAAAGAACAATTGATTCTTGAGCAAAACAGAAATACCTTTGCTATTCCTGTCCGCCATTTTCTACATAGCTGACATCATTTGCGGAAGTCACTCGATAGTCACCCGCTTTGTATGTGATAGTAGAAATACTGGCATTTTTCATACTGGTCAGTTCATACTCTTCTTCGGTGTCAAGCTCCCCCAAAATCGTGATGATGCTCATCCCATGAGAAACGACGAGAACGTTCTCCTGACCTTCTTTCTCTGCCTCTGCAACGATAGCATCTAGTGCTGCAAACAATCGATCCAAAATCGTCTGACTATCTTCTGCTGCCCAGTTCGTTCCTTCTTCGACCTTCTCTTTGTCCAGCTCTGAGAGGACATCTGCCAAATGCAGTACTTTAGGGTAATAGCCATTTTTTCGCAAGTCACCTACAAATGTTTCATAGCTCTCGCCATCAACTTCAGCCACCGCTGTCAACATCTCCTTGTTCAACATGCCCTCATATGTTCCAAAGTTGTATTCCCGCAGGCGTTTATCCTTCGTATAATTCATGCCTTTTTGCCCATTATTCTTCAAAATTAGCTCGGCTGTCTCTTGTGTCCGACCACTCGTGCTGGTATAGACTTTATCAAACGTGATATCCGCGGCTTTCAAGCCTTTCCCCAGCGCTTCCGCACCTTTGATGCCCTCCGGTGTCAGAGGGGCATCCGTCCAGCCTTGCGCACGTTCGACTGCGTTCATCATCGTCTCTCCATGTCTGGCAAAATAAATCGTTACCTCATTGTTCTCCGTTTTCGTACGTTCTGCTGCAGTTTTTGCTTTGTCTGCTCCCCCAGTACACCCTGCTAAAAGCAATACTGTCACCAATCCCATCACTAATTTCTTTCTGTTCATTTTTAGTCCCCTGTTCATAAAATTTGTCAAAATACTGGATAATGAATGCAGATGTCTAACAGCTTTTCACAAAAAAAGAAAAACCAAGGATGTTGATTTCCAAAAGAAACCTCCATCATTCGGTTTAACTTGTTTCATATAACCATTATCCAGTTGTTCAACTAGTTATATTATACATTCTAAAAGAAAGAATTAAAAGACTTTTATGCAGTGAACAGTAATTATTTTATCCTGTGTAAAAATAACAGCTTTCAAGCTGATAGTAAACAATAGGTCTTATTCAGGTGGCTACTATTTTTCTAGACTGAAGAAGCTTGCTCAACAAAGCTTGCGACCGCCTCGCCATCGCCTTCCTTCAACAGCTGAACAATCTTACTACCAACAACTACACCGGCACAGCTCTTCCTGAAGCGATTGACATGATCGATAGTAGCTACGCCGAATCCTGCGAGTACTGGCTTATCGCTTACTTGTTGAATAAATTTCAGGTGCTCATCCAGCTCCTCTTGATAATCACGACCGGTTCCCGTCACACCATTCACTGCTACAGCATAGATGAACCCCTCTCCTTCTTCTACTAGTTGTTTTATTCGTTCTCTCGGCGTGGTCAATGCTACTAGCGGTATCAACGAAATATCTGTCTGTTCCAGCAGTGGTTCCAAGTATCCTTTGTGCTCATAAGGCATATCTGGAATGATCAGTCCTTTCACAGGTGTCTTTTCTAATTCTGTGACTAAGCGTTCCAGACCAAAAGAAAATAGCGGGTTAAGATAACTCATAAAAATCAGTGGTATCTCTGTCTCAATGGATTGAAGAACAGCAATGATTTTCTCTAAAGTCACTTTTCGATTCAACGCCTCAAGTCCGGCCGCTTGAATGACTGGACCATCGGCAACCGGATCTGAAAAAGGAATCCCCAGTTCGATAGCACTTGCACCAGCTTTTTCCAATAAATGAATTTCGTCTGCTAAATGCTCTAATCCCTGTGCACCTGCCATGATATATGGAACAATGATTGTCTGGCCCTGCTCTTGTTTTTCTTTTAACCGTTTATCCAATGTTTTCATTCCTCTGCCCCCTTCGCCAAAAGTTCTTTGATTTGCTGCACATCTTTATCGCCTCTCCCTGACAGACAGACAATGATCTTTTTATCGGAACCAAGCTCTTTCGCTACTTTGACCGCATGACTGATTGCATGAGCACTCTCCAACGCAGGAATGATTCCTTCTGTTCGGCAGAGCAATTGAAAGGCTTCTAATGCCTCATCATCTGTCGCAAACGCGTAACTCGCTCGACCTGTGTCATTTAAATGGCAGTGTTCCGGACCAAGTCCAGGATAATCAAGCCCAGCTGAAATGGAAAAAGCTTCCTGTACTTGCCCAGCTTCATCCTGCAAAAGTTTCATCATCGCACCATGTAAAATCCCAGTCCGCCCTTTATTGACTGAAGCCGCATGAGCCCCTGTTTCTAATCCCATCCCTGCAGCTTCTACACCGATCAATGCAACGTCATCATTGATAAACGGGTAAAAGATACCCATTGCATTGCTTCCGCCGCCGACACAGGCCACCACTGCATCCGGCAACTCACCTTCCGCTGCTAAAAACTGTCGGCGGGCTTCCGTTCCAATGATACTCTGATAATCACGAACGATCTCAGGAAATGGATGCGGTCCTAAAACAGACCCCATCACATAATGGGTATCTTCTACATTGGCAACCCAATAGCGTAACGCCTCATTCACCGCATCCTTCAACGTCTTACTGCCAGATTCGACACTCTCGACCTTTGCACCCAACAACTCCATTCGAAAGACATTCAATGATTGACGAGCGACATCGACCGCCCCCATGAAAACTGTACATTCCATACCAA